>JAICYS010000013.1 GCA_025934105.1 Myxococcota bacterium
CGCCGGCCGCGCCGGCGCCGTTCACGTTGAACGGCTACGTTCGTGGCGACGTCTTCGGCGGCAAGGTCTCCGGGGCCCGCGCCGGCGAGCTCAAGGCCGACTACGGTGAGCTGTCGCTCATCGCCCGCACACCCAAGGAGACCTACGGCGACGCGTTCGCCGAGGCGCGCCTCCGCTACGGCCTGCAGGGCGACGGCCAGCAAGGGGCCGTGCTCGACGTGCGCGAGGCGTATGTCAACTTGTACGCGGGCCCGTTCTCGCTGCGGCTGGGCCAGCAGATCGTCGTGTGGGGCCGCGCCGACGCGCTGAACCCGACCAGCAATCTCACCCCCGTCGACTGGCGCGTGAAGTCGCCGCTCGAGGACGACATCCGCGTCGGCAACGCCGGCGCGCGCGCCTTCCTGAACGTCGCCCCCTTCCGCCTGGAGGGGGTCTGGATGCCGATGTACGAGCCGACGCAGCTCCCGTCGGTCGCCCTGCCGGCGGACGTCTACTACGACAAGCCGGTTTTCCCGTCGCTGGACCTGCGCCACGGCACCGAGGCGGCGCGCCTGCACCTGCAGACCGCCGCCGTCGAGATGTCGGTCTCGTACCTCTACGGGTACGCCCTCTTGCCCGGGCTGACCATGACGGGGCTGAACCTCACCTACGACGCCATGGCCAATCCCACCGGCACGATGCCGCCGCCGTCGGTGCTGATCTCGCGCACCGCCTACGACCAGCAAGTGTTCGGGTTCGACTTCTCGACCTCGCTGGGCGAGGTGATGACGGTGCGCGGGGAAGCCGCCTACCGCCGCCCCTCCGACTACAAGGCCGCGAATGTCATCACCGGCCTTCCCGGCGACGGGCACGTCGCCTACCCGGACCTGCAGTACGTGGTGGGGATCGACCACAACTTCGGCTCGCTCAGCGTGATCTTGCAGTACATGGGGCGGTACGTGTTCGACTGGCAGAAGCACGCGGGACCGCTGCTGCCGCTGGACGCCGACAGCCTGTCCATGCAGCCGCCCGGCACCGAGGGCGTGGTCACGCCGATCATCAACGCCCAGCTCGCCAAGACCAACCAGATCCTGTTCGGACAGACCGCGCAGGTCCAGCACCTGGGGACGCTGCGCTTCGAGTGGCTGGGCGCGCACGACACGCTGTCGATCTCGTCGCTGTGCATGTACAACTTCACCACCCGCGAGTGGGTGGTCACCCCGCGCGTCGGCTATCACCTGAGCGACGCGCTGATGGCGTACGCCGGCGCGCAGATCTTCCACGGGCCCGCGGACACGCTGTTTGGATTGATCGACGCCGAGCTGAGCGCCGGTTACGTCGAACTTCGCTACACGTTCTGAGGAGGACGCACATGGACCGTCGATTCGCCCGCACGATCGGAGAGGAGCCCGGGGCGGCTTCCTGTGACCTTCCGCGACGACTCCGCTGGGCAAAGCGCAGCGCCGTCAGCGCGATCTCGTCTGCCGCCGCCGGGCTGGTGCTGGGCGCCGCCCTACCCGCCGCCGCGGCCGCCCCGTCGCCCCGCGACATCATGGACAAGGTGACCGTCACGCGAAAGCTGGACGGCTCCGAGGCGCAGGTGAAGATGACCACCTTCGACGACAAGGGCCAGTCGCGCGAGCGCGCGCTCACCATGGCCACCAAGCTGTACGACGGCGGCAAGACCGAGAAGCGGGTCTATCGGTTCGTGTCGCCGGCCGATGTCCAGGGCACCAGCATCCTGGTGTTCGATTACGAGAACAAGCCGGACGACGTCTGGATCTACCTGCCGGCGCTGCGCAAGACCCGCCGCATCGTCAGCTCGCAGAAGTCGCAGAGCTTCATGGGCAGCGAGTTCTCGTACGGCGACCTGAACATCCCGGCGCTGGACGACTTCAATTACAAGCTGGACCGGGAAGAGAGCGTCAAGGGCGAAGCCTGCTGGGTGATCGATCTGACGCCGAAGAATAAAGAGGTGGAGGACAGCGACGGGTACTCGAAGAAGACGTACTGGGTCAGCAAGGACAAGTACACCGTGCTGCGCGGCCTCTATTACGACAAGGACGGCAAGCTCTTGAAAGAGCTGGTCGCCGACAACGTCAAGCTGCTGGACCCGAAGAACAAGCGTTACCGGGCCCTGCACATGGAGATGATCAACAAGCAAAACGGGCGCAAATCCATTTTCGAATCGACCAAGATCGCGTTCGCCCCCAACACCAAGGACGAATACTTCACCACCGCCTACCTCGAGCGCTAGCCAACCGCCCCGCAGCGGCGCTCAATCCGTTCAACGTGAAAGCGGCCTCGCCGACGGTCACGGACAGGGCCGCAATTCGTTCAACGTGAAAGCGGCCTCGCCGACGGTCACGGACACGCCGCAATTCGTTTAACGTGAAAGCGGCCTCGCCGACGGTCACGGACACGCCGCAATTCGTTCAATGTGAGAGCGAGTGGCGGGCGGACTCCGCTCGTGCCGGTTGAGGGGCGGAAGGATTGGGGTGTCCGCTCCGTGCTCAAACAGGTCCTCGCGGTCGAGCCCGGATCTGCTCGGCACGCGCCGTAGGCGCTGCGGAACTGCGCGCGGAGCGGACACCCCAACCCTCCCGCTTCTCAACCCGCAGTTCGCTCCGCCTTGAACTGCTTCCCCGTCGCGGGCGAAGCGTGGGGGAGGCGCCCAGCGCGGGCGGATTGTGTGGTGCCCTTCCGCGCGCAGTTCCGCAGCGTCTACAACCCCGGCCAAGCAGATCCGGGCCCGACCGCGAGGACCTGTTCGAGCACGGAAGGGCACCACACGATTCGCCGGTGTCCCACGCCGAACCCGACCGGAGCCCCCACCAGACACTCCGCCCGCCCCACGCCGCCCCGCGAAGGGAGCCCCCGACGCGTCCCCCGTTCGGCGGGCAGCCCGTCAGGCTTGTTTGGCGGCGGCGGTGGCCGTCCGGAGTTCCAGCGGGGGAAGGAAGGTGTCGTAGAAGAACGCGCAGTCGCGGCGGATCTGCTCTTCGGTCAGCCCGAATTTGGCCAGGTCGTATTTGTGCTCGGACTCGTACTTGCGCTGCTTCTCGCCCCGCTTGGCGATGGTCGCGCGCAGCGCGGGCGTCATCGGGTGCTCGAGGAACGCGCACATCTCGTCCATCATCCCTTCGAAGTCCGCCATCATCCGGTCGTACCGAACGATGAAGACGCGCTGCCGGTCGATGGCGCCGGTGGTCCAATCCTCGTGGAACTTCTGCAGCAGCAGGATCCACGCCTTGTACATGCGGTCCAGCCAGCGCTTGCGCACCGGCTCGGGCAGCGACCAGAAGCCGAAGGCGCGATCCAGCACCCCGATCACCAGGCTCATCGAGCTGGGGATCACCGACAGCGGATCGCGGGCCATGTACAGGATCTGCGCGTCGGGGAACCGCTGCAGGAACTGCGGCAGCCGCACCGCCACCGAGAACAGCTTGGCGATGTTGCGGTCGGTGCCGTGCAAGACCAGGCTGCGCCGCCACAGCTTGTCCAACCACTCGAAGTCGCGCTTCGAGGTGTCGCGAACCCGCGGGTCGAACGCCGGCAGCATGTCCTGGTCTTCGAACGACAGGAAGAAGCCGTAAAGGAAAAACCCGTCCAGATATCGAAACAACACCGCGACGTCGTCGGTCTCGACCGAGCTGAGGCTGGTCTGATGTGCGTCGGTGGTGTGGAACTTGGCCGGGCTGATCTTCTCCAGCAGCGGCAGCACCGGCCGCAGCAGCCTCTGCAGCAGCAGCGACGGATACAGCATCAGCAACAGCTCCATTCCCTTGCCGAACCCTTCGTCCGACAGGAATCGCTGCAGGAAGGTCGTCCCCGTGCGCGGGTTGCCGACCAGCACGATCGGGCGCGTCACCTTGGTCCGCCGCAACCGCCCCACCAGCAGGTTGTCCAGCGCCATCGCGGCGCCCACGAACGTCCGCACCAACCCGAACAGCACCGCCAGGAACAACGGCACCACCCGAACTTTGAACGTCCGCCGCATCACGCGGTAAAGACGCCCCATTCTCCCGACAATCGTGTTCACGGCGACACCGCTCCTTTGGCTTCGGTCCCCTCGGCCGGGCCCGCTTCTCCCGCCGCGGACGCCGCCGGACCAAGCCCGGCTCCGTCCAGGCAAAACTCCGCCTCGAACGCGCTGCCGAATTCGTTCAGCGCTTCGGCCGGCAGGTGGTTGACCCCCGCGGCGGTCTTGCGGCCCCCGCCGGTCGGGAACTTCCGGCAGAAGGACTCGGCCGATACGCGCGCCTCACGCGGCACCCGCACCGAGACCAGATAGCCGCCGTCGGTCTTGGGCGACAACAGCGCCACCGCCTGGCCCACGTTCGCCTTGGCCAGGTCGTTGGCCAGCGTCCCCGACACCCGGCGCGCCCAGGCCGCGTCGGGCAGCACGAACAGGACCGCGCCCGGCGACCGGCGCAGCGGCTCGATCCCGCGGGCCAGCGCCATGTCGGCCCGGAAACCTTCGGCCAGCCGCCGGTAGGCCTCCGACCGCGCCGCGAACTCCAGCGGGTCCGGGTGGCGCAGCATCTCCGCCGCCAGGTCGGCGGGCGGAACGTGCAGGTCGGCCAGTGCTTCGCCGTAACCGTTGTAGTTGACGGCCGTGCCCACCGCCCGCAGCGTTTCCGCCGCCTCGCCGGACAGGCCGGCCTGCGCCGCCAAGGCGCGCGCCTCGTCGGTCAGGCTGTCGCCGAAGGCGCCCACGGCCGCCCAGGCGCGGCAGCGGCCGGCCAGGTGACGGTCGACGAGGATGCTGGTGCAGACGTCCGGCGCCAAATCGATGTGCGCCTCCAGCCCGGGGTGCGCCGGGATCTCGCCGGCAAAATGGTGATCGAAGTACTGGACGCGCGTGCCGCCCGCCAGCAGCGGCAGCAGCGCCGCCCGGTTCACGTCCAGCGAGATGTCCAGCACCATACAGGAGCCGCCCGCCTCCGGCACGACCCGCTCGACGAGCGCGATGTCCCGCTTGACCCCGGTGACCAGCCGGCCTGGCGGTCCGCCGGCCAGCCGAAGCTGCTGCAACGCGCACAGGCCGTCCGCGTCGCCGTTGAAGACGTAGGTGTGGGTCATGCCGACTCCGGATCGAGCAGCCCGCGTGCGTCCAGGTACGCGATGATCGCGTCGGCCGCCTGCTCGGGTGATTGGCGGGTGGTGTCGATCGTGATCTCCGGTCGATCCGGCCGTTCGTAAGGCGAATCGATGCCGGTGAAGTTCTTGAGGTCGCCGCGCCGCGCTTTCTTGTACAGCCCCTTCGGATCGCGCTGCTCCGCCACGGCCAGCGGCGTGTCCACGAACACCTCGATGAACTCCCCCTGCGTCAACAACGCGCGGGCCATGAAGCGCTCCTCGCGGAAAGGCGAGATGAACGCGGTCCCGACGATCAGCCCCGCGTCGACCATCAAGCGCGCCACCTCGGCGACGCGCCGGATGTTCTCGACCCGATCCGCGTCGGTGAAGCCGAGATCCTTGTTGAGGCCGTGGCGCACGTTGTCGCCGTCCAGCAGGTAGGTGTGACGGCTCATGCTGTGAAGCTTCTTGTCGACCAGGTTGGCGATGGTCGACTTACCCGCGCCCGAAAGGCCGGTGTACCAGAGCAGGCAGGCGCGCTGCTGCTTGATCGACGCGCGCGCCGACTTGTTCACGTCCACCGCCTGCCAGTGGACGTTCTGCGACCGCCGCAGCGCGAACCGCAGCAGGCCCGCTCCGACCGTCTGCCCCGAGATGCGGTCCAGCAAGACGAAGGCGCCGGTCTCGAGCCCCGCGGCGTAGCGGTCGAAGGCGATCGGCCGATCGAGCTGCAGGTTCCCCACGCCGATCTCGCCGCGCTTCAGCGTCGCCGACGCCGCCCGCTCCAGGGTGTCGGCGTTCAACCGGTACTTGAGCGGCGCCACGGCGGCGCTGACCGCCCGCGTGCCCGCCTGCAAGACGTAGCCGCGGCCGCGCAGGAGCGGCGCGTCCCCCACCCAGATCAGCGTCGCCTCGAACTGGTCGGCGATCTCCGCCGGATCGGCGGCGGCCACGATCAGATCCCCGCGCGCCGGCCCCAGGCCGCCCTCCACCGACAGGGCCACGGCGCGCCCCGCCCCGGCTTCCTCGACCTCGCCGGCGGCGGTCAGGATGCGCGTCACCCGGCCGGTGCGCCCCGACGGCTGGATCCGGATCGCATCGCCGTTTCGCAACCGCCCCGCCATGACCGTCCCCAGCACCCCGCGTCCTTCCACCGATTCGCCGACCCACTGCACGGCCAGACGCAACGGCCGGTCGGCCACGCCGGCGCCGGCCGGCTCCGTCGAGGTCATCAGCTCGAGCAGCGTCGGGCCCGTGTACCAGGGCATGGCCGCCGAGCGCGCGGCGACGTTGTCGCCCACCACCGCCGAGATCGGCACCGCGGCGTCGCCGGGCAACCCCAGCTCGCCGGCCAGGTTGCGGAACGCCGACTGGACCCGCGCGAACGCCGCCGGGTCGTACGAGATGAGGTCCATCTCGTTGACGGCCAGCACCACCCGCGCCGCGCCCAGCGACGCCAGCAACAGGATCTGGCGGCGCGCCTCGGGCGTCAGGCCGCGGCCCGCCGCGGTCACCACGATCGCCAGATCCGCCGGCGCCGCCGCGGCCAGCAGCGCGCGCGTCCCGGCCTCGCCGGCGGGCGCGTCGGCCAGCGCGACGTCGCGGCTGCCGGCGCGGAACCGCAACGGCCCGGAGTCGGTGGCCTGGCCGACCAGCCGCCGGGCCAGCGCGCTCTTCCCGTCGCCCTGTCCCCCGCAGAGCAGCACGCGGATTTCCGGCAGCGGCTCGGCCCGCAGCGCGGCGCCGACGCCGGCCGGCGGGTCGCCGGGGGGCGCGATCTTCTCCTGCGCCAGATAGCGCCAGACGTCCAGCTCGGTCCAGCCGGCCAGCGGCCGAACCCGAACGGTCTCGTCGGCGCGATGGCGGCCGTTGAAGAGGTGCCAGACCTCGGGCCCGCGCTCGACGGCCGCCGGGCCGCCCGCCTCGGCGCCGGCCTCGGTGCAGACCACCAGATCGGTCCCGGCCGGGTCCGGCGCGCCGGCCGGCACCAGCGTGAACGGCGGCGCGGCCGGCCGGAACGCCTTGCGCGCCAGATGCACCAGCACCCGGGCCGCGGCACTGGCGCCGTCGCGCACCGCCGGGCGGTCTGCCCCCGCGACCGCCTCGCGAACCAGGCGGATGGCGTCGTTCTCCAGACGATCGAGCCGAGGCAGGTTCATGGCAGCCAACGGCGGGCCGGACGGGGCGCCGAAGGACGGGTGCAGGCTAGCCGCAGCCCTCGACGGAATCAACGTGCGTAAGTGGCCAACTCCGCGGATGTCCCGTGGAATTTCGCGTAGCAAGACGGCGCCCTTTCGGCTCACGAGTTTGCTTCGAATCTTTGACGGGGGCCCGGCGCCGGGCCGTGACATGGTGTCGGCATGCGTGCGGAAGTCATCTTCGCGCCCGTCTCGGGGCTGGCCGTGTGGACCGCCGGCATCCTGGTCCTGACCGGGTTTCGCAGACTCCGGGCGCTCCAGCGGCGCCGCATCTCGCCCCAGCGCTTCCGGCTCGGCGAATCAGCGGACGTCCCGCCCGACGTCGCGGTCGCCAACCGGAACCTGATGAACCTGCTGGAGATGCCGCTGCTGTTTTACGTGGTGGCGGTCGCCTTCTACGTCACCCACCACGTCGGGCCGCGCGTCGTGGGACTGGCCTGGCTCTACGTCGCCCTGCGCGTTCTCCACTCGTGCGAGCACCTGACCAGCAACCAGCTCCTGCGGCGCGCCCTCCTGTTCGCCGGCAGCAACGTCGTGCTGGTCTTCCTCTGGTTCCGGCTCATCGCCGCGCTCTTTTGACCCGTCACTGAAAGGCGAGCCCGAGGTAGACGTGCGTCACAGTGTCCCCGGCGGTGATCAGGCGCTCGGCCTGGCCGTGGAAGACCTGGGCGAACAGCCAGGTGCGGATCCGTCCGGCGGTCGCCACCGGCAAGATGGCGTACAGCAGATCGTCCTCCAGGCTGTGCTCGCGCACGATCAGCCGGTTCGAGAAGCGGCCCAGCGCCAGGTGATTGGGAATGCTGAGGTCCAGGTCGAACACGATCTGGCCGTAGCCGACGGCGTTCACCACCGGCTGGTCCGACCCGAACGGCAGCCACAGGCGCACGCTCAGCGCCGGGAAGAACCAGGGCTCGACGTCGGGGTTGCGGGCGAACCCCCAGCGGCCCTGCACGAAGCAGGCGTTCCATTCGCGCGAATCGGGCGTCTGATCGACGTTCCCCACCGCGCCGAGGCCGTTCGACTCGTGCTGGCAGCCGAGCTGAGCTTCCCGGTAACGCACGTCCCGGTGCGGCCGGTAGCTGACGAACAGCTCGGGGTGATAATCGCTCTCGACGAATGGGGACGAGTGCGCGAAGTCGAGCATGTCCCAGAACGACCTCTGGGTGTAAGCGAAGTTCAGCGCGACGTTGTTCGCGTCGCCCAGGCTGACCATCTCGAACCGGATCGAGATCTGGAACTTCACCCGCGGCGGCGATCCGCCGTTCGCCTGGAACGCGAAGTAATTCTCGTCCTGCAAGAAGAAGTACTGCGACGACAGATCGCCGGTGACCGGCTCGGGGATGGAGGTGCGCGGCGGCGCAACGGCCGAATGCACCAGCCGCCGCGGCGGCGGGGCCGGCGGCGTCGCGTCCGCCCCGCGCGCGACTCCGCCCCCGCAGAGCAACGCCCCCACCACCGCGGCCGCCGCGCGCATCCGGCTACCGCTTGTAGACGATCATGTCGTGGTAGCGGGCCTCCGACGCGCCCGGATTTTCGTACACGTGCTTGGCGTCGGCGTTGAAGACGATCGAGTCCCCCGCGCCCAGCTCTTCGGCGTGATCGCCGACGGTCATGCGCAGCGCGCCGCTCAGGACCACCACCAGCTCGCGCGTGCCCGGGCCGTGCGGCTCCGAGGCGTGGCGCGCGCGCGCCGCCAGGGTCAGCTCGTACATCTCGATCTGCGGGATGCCCGACGGCGGCACCAGCGGGCGGCTCTCGAACTTGCGGTCCAGCGAGCGCAGCACCTGGGTCTCTTCCCGGCGCAGCAGCGACACCGTCGGCTGCGTCTCGCCGATGAGATCGGCGAAGGGGATGCCCAACCCGGAGGCGATCTTCCACAACACGCCGATGGTGGGGTTGGTCTTGCGGGTTTCGATCTGCGAGAGCGCGGCCCGGCTGACCCCGGTCAGCCGCGCCATCTGGTCCAGCGAGAGCTCGCGGCGCTTGCGCTGCTCGCGCAGGTTGTCGGCCACGCGGCGGGCCAGGTCGGCGGCGCCCACTTCGTCGCCGGGGGGCAAGGGCCGGCCACGCAGCGGCCCGCGCGGCGGCGGCCGGGTCGGTCCACGAAGCGGCCCCTGTCCGTCGGTGTCCCGTGACATGTTCGGGACGCTAACACGACTGCTCAGCCGGGCGCGCGTCCCGGGGCCGCCGGGCGTCGCGCCGCCCCGGCCTGAGCGCCGGCGGCCGTCCCGCGGCGGTCCAAAGGCCTCGGTCCAGCGACCCTCGGCGCGATCGCGGGCCGGGCCCGGTCCAGCTTCGCGACGGTCGAGCCAGACGTCGTCGCACATGCCTCCAAGAACCTACACGTCCGAGACGGCGGGGCAGCCGTAGTTTCCGTCATGCAACAGAGCCGCTGGTCCCTTGCCTCCGCCGTGGTCCCGTTCCTGCTGTTGAGCTGCGGGAACTCGCCGTCGGCGCCGACGCCACCGTCCAAGGCGGCAGCCGTCTCGGCTGCCATCACCTCGACGGCCGCGAACAACGACGCCTCGACCGTGACCTACACGGTCGAGTACACGGGCACGCATCAATATTTCCGGGTCTACGTCGACACGGATCAGGGCGCGGGGACCGGGTTCCAGTACGCGGGCGTGGGCGCCGAGTTCCTGATCGAGAACGGCAACCTCTATCGCTACACCGGCTCCGGGTCCGATTGGTCGTGGACCGCGGCCGGGAGCGTCGCGTTCTCGAACGCCGGCGGGCAGGCGACCTGGACCGTTTCCCGCAGCACGCTGGGCGAGACCGACCCGTGCGCGTCGGCGGCGAACCTGGTCTTCGACATCGACGACGGCACCGCCCCGATCGTCCAGCAGGCGCTGACGCCGGCCGCCTCCTGCGCGACGGTCACGGCCACCTCCTCCGCGGCGACCGGCGTGACCCGGGCGGTGAACGGCGGCATCAGCGGCGGGCGCGCATCCAACGACGCCAGCACCGTCCAGTACGCCTTCTCGTTCGCCGGCGCGCCCGCCTACTGGCGCGTGTACGTCGACACCGACGGCAGCGGCTCGACCGGATTCCCCACCAACGGCGGCGTCGGCGCGGACTACTTGCTGGAGGGGAACAACGTGTACCGCTACGCCGGCCCCGGTTGGAACTGGACCAGCGTCGGCAGCGCGACGTTCTCGGCGACCGGCGGCACCGCGAGCTGGTCGGTCGCGCGCGCTCTCCTGGGAGAGACCGCCGCCTGCGGCGAGACCTCGACCCTTTTGTTCCAGACCGAGGACACCGCCGGGACGCTGATCTCGGCGGGCCCGCTGGCCCAGACGTTCGCGGACGCGGGCAACTGCACCGCCTCGGGCGCCGGCGGCGCGACACCGGCGGTCACGCCGCCCCCGGCGGCGACGTCCACCGGCGGCACCAGCGGCACGCCCGCCTCCTCCCCCACCGGCGGCACCAGCGGCACCCCCGCCACCACCTCCACCGGCGGCACCAGCGGCACCCCCACCTCTTCCTCCACCGGCGGCACCAGCGGCACCCCCACCTCCTCCACCGGCGGCACCAGCGGCACCCCCGCCACCTCCACCGGCGGCACCAGCGGCACGACGTCGGCGGGCCACACCCAGGTGGTGTTCGTCATCACCATGGAGAACGAGGCCGAGGCCAGCATCTACGGCAGCTCCAGCGCGCCCTACATCAACAAGCACCTGATCCCGCAGTACGCCCGGGCGATCGCCTTCACGGATCCGGTGGCCGACTCCGTCCCCAGCGAGCCCCACTACATCTGGATGGAGGCCGGCACGAACGCGTTCAGCGACACCACCTTCACCACCGACGCCGACCCGGACGCCCGCAACAGCACCGCCAGCACCGCGCACCTCACGACGCAGATGATGGCCGCCAGCCCGGCGGTGAGTTGGCTCAGCTACATGGAGGGACTGGACGCGTCGACCACCGGCGCCTGCCCGGTCTCGTCCTCGGGGTTCTACGGCGCCAAGCACGATCCGTTCGTCTTCTTTCAGGACATCTCCGGCAAGACACCGTCGCCGACGGCCAGCCTGTGCGCGGCGCACCATCGCGCCTACACCACCAGCTCGTTCGCGCAGGCGTTGAGCCAGGGCACCGTCGCTCAGTACAACTTCATCACGCCCAACCTGTGCAACGACATGCACGGCGCCACCGGCTGCCCGAACTCGAACGTGATCGCGGCCGGCGACAGCTGGCTGTCCACCAACCTGCCGCCCATCATCCAGTACGCGAACGCCCACAACGGCGTCATCTTCATCGTCTGGGACGAGCCGGAAGGCGGCAGCCCGCTCATCCCGTTCCTGGCCATCGGCCCGCACATCAAGACGGGCTACGCCAGCTCGGTGTCGGTCACCCACAGCGCGCTGGTCAAGACCGTGGAGAAGATGTTCGGCCTGCCGCTGCTGCCGACGGTCGCCGGCGCCAACGACTTCGGCGACCTGTTCCAGGCCGGCTTTTACCCTTAGCCGCCAGCCTCGCCCCCCATCGCCCGGCGCGCAGTCGCGCAGGGGGGCGCGGCGGTCAGGCGCGCGCGCGGCTTGCGGACGCGAGCGCGGACGGGTGAGGCGGCCGTCAAATCACACGTTGCCACGGCCTCGAGCGGCATCACCTTCCTTTGCGGAGGGGCGACATGGAGTTGGCGAATCGCATCGGGCACTACTGGCACCGCGTGCCTCGACTCGAGTCGGAATACCGGCCACGCAACGTGAACCGGGGCGAGCGGGTCGCCTCGGCCGTCGCGGGCACGGCGCTGATCTTCTTCGGGGTGCGACGCCGCAGCTGGCTGGGGCGCGTCCTGGCCGCCGCCGGCGGCGCGCTCATCGAACGCGGTGCCAGCGGACGCTGCGGTGTCTACTCCGCCCTTCGGCTCAGCAGCGCATAGACGGCGCGCTCCCGACGGCTCCGGCGAGGGGCTGCGGACGGTCGTCATCGCGCTGGCGGCCAACCTGGGCATCGCCGGCGCCAAGCTGATCGCCGCGTTGCTGACGCGGTCGAGCGCCATGGTGGCCGAACTCTTCCACTCCAGCGCCGATACGGGCAACCAGGTGCTGCTGCTGGTCGCGAACCGGCGCGCCCAGCATCCCGCCGAGCCGGGATATCCCATCGGGCACGGCCGCGAAGCCTACTTCTGGGCGTTGATCGCGTCGCTGGGGATGTTCTTCACCGGCGCGCTGCTGTCGATCCGCGAGGGGATCGCGGAGCTGCTGCACCCGACGCGGATCTCGTCGCTGCCGGTCGCCTACACGGTGCTGGCCGTCTCGTTCTGCCTGGACGGGATGTCGCTCATGCGGGCGGTCCGCCAGCTGCGGCGCGAGGCCGCCAGGCTGGACCGCGAGTTCGTGGAGCACCTCGTGATCACGTCGGACCCGGTGGCGCGTGCCGTGTTCGCCGAGGACTCGGTCTCGGTGGTGGGCAACGTGCTGGCGGCCGCCGGCATCTCCTTGCACCAGGTCACCGGGTCGGCGGTTCCCGACGCCGTCGCCGCCCTGCTCATCGGCGTGTTGCTGGGCGTGGTGGCGCTGGACCTCGCCCGCCGCAACCGCGACTTCCTGATCGGGCGGGAGGCCACGCCCCCGACGCGGGCGCGGGTGGCCGATCTGATCACGCGCCAGTCGGGCGTGGCGCGCCTGGGCGAGCTGCTGGTCATGTACGTCGGGCCGCGGCAGCTCTGGGTCCTGGCGCGCGTGGACGTTCATGGCGGCCTCGACGGCCGTGGCATCGACCGGGTGATCAGCCATGTCGAGGACACCCTGCGGAACGAGCTGCCCTTCGTGGTGCGCGTCGACGTCGTGCCGCACGCCGTAGAATCGGGCGATGGCCCGAGCGCGCAAAGCCCGACGTGAGCAGGACCGCGCCCTGCGCAAAGCGGTGAGCCGCGTCGAGCGGGCGGCCCGCGGGCTGCCGGGCGGCGCCGCCGATCACCCGCTCGACGTCGTCAGCGCGGCGCTGGTCGAACCGAAGGCGCGCGCCACGCCCTGCCTGCGCTGCGGGGGCGAGCTCGAGCTGCGCCACGATCGCGCCGCTTCCACCCCGCGCGGCGTGCTGCGCGAGATCGAGCTGGCCTGCCGGCTCTGCCACGCGCCCCGAACGCTCTGGTTCCGCGTCGCGCCCGCCATCCCCAACTGACCGGAGCCACAGGTCTCATTCGTGGCGCAAGATTGGTCGCGGCGTGGAGGTGCTCGAGGCCCGGGTGGTGCGCGGGCAAGAGTGGCAGCCGCTGCAGCCGACGGCGGCGTCGCGCAGCGGCCGGGTCATCACCGTGACCTTCCACGTCCCGTTCCCGCGGCTGGACTGGGACAGCTCGCTGCCGCCGCCCCACCAGACCAGCAACACCGCCTGGTCGGGCGCCAAAGGCTTCGAGGTCGCCGCGAACGGCGCGCCGCTGGCCATCGCCAGCGTGGCCATCGGGGGCGACAGCGTGGCCATCACCTGCGCGGCCGACCTGCCGGCCGGCGGCGTCACCGTCGGCTACGCCTTCACCGCCGACGCGTCGCCGCGCGCCAACGGCACCTACCGCTGGGGTCTGCGGCACGACTCGGATCGGCTGGTCGGCGCCGGAACGAAGATGCCCAACCCGGACTACGCGGTCGCTTTCCAGATGGACGTGCCGTAGGGTCGGCCCCATGGCGGACGAAGCGGGGGCGATCGCGGCGGCGGAGTCGTTCCAGGATCGTCGCTTCGAAGGCGGCGACCTGACCGGCGCCGATCTGGCCGGTAAGGACTTCACGGGCTGCGTCTTCAAGGGGGTGCGCCTGCCGCAAACGCGCTGGCGCGACGCGCGGCTCGAGGACTGCCGGTTCGAGGACTGCGACCTGTCGCGGATGGCCGCCGACGGACTGGGAGCGCGGGGCGTGGCGTTCGCCGGCTGCAAGCTGATGGGCATCGACTGGTCTGGCCTGAGCGCCTACCCCGCGCTGGCGTTCGAGCGCTGCGATCTGCGCTACGGCTCGTTCGTCGGCCTGCGGCTGCGCAAGATCGCGTTCACCGGGTGCAACCTCGACGAGGCGCAGTTCGTCGACAGCGACCTGTCCGAGGCGGTCTTCGCCGAGTGCCGGCTGGACGGGACGCGGTTCGAACGGTGCGACCTGCGCAAGGCCTCCTTCGCCGGCAGCATCGGCCTGACGATTCTGCCGGCGGGCAACCAGCTGCGCGGCACGCACGTCCCCGTGGACGCGGCCATCCGCCTCGCCGAATCGTTCGGGCTCAAGGTCCTGACCTAGTGCACCGCCGTCGAAATAGCGTCAACGCCGAGGCCGACAAGCCGCGCTGGACGCGAGGAGCGACGACGAGGAATACCGTAGGTATTGTGAGGAGAAGCAACGAAGCGTCCGGCGCGTCGTCAGCCGAACGTGACGCTATTTCGACGGCGGTGCACTAGCAGCACGCAGTTCGGTCGAGCAGGCAGCGCCCGGCGAGCCGGCCGGAGGGCGAAGCCGGCCCGGGAACCGAAAAGTGAACTGGACGGGATCTGGTACTTCAGCACCGACGAGGTTGCGCGGGCGGCCGGCGACCCCGTAAGGTCGCGGCATGCGCACACTCCGTGTCCTGTCCTGTTCGCTGGTCCTGTGCTGTTTGGCCGGCGCCGCGCGCGCCGATCTGGACCTGCCCCGGCCCAGCCCGTTCGCCAAGGTGAGCCAGACCGTCGGCTACACCGAGATCACCGTCGATTACAGCAGCCCCGGCGTGAAGGGGCGCAAGATCTGGGGCAGCGTCGTGCCCTACGACAAGCTGTGGCGGGCGGGCGCCAACAACGCCACCAAGGTCACCTTCAGCCGCGACGTCACCTTCGGGGGCAAACCCGTGGCGGCCGGCAGCTATGCCTTCTTCGTGATCCCGACCAAGGGGGCCTGGACGGTCATCCTCAACAAGAAGGCCGATCAGCCCGGCACCGGCACCGCCTACAACCAGGCCGAGGACGCCGCGCGCGTGTCCATCACGCCCAAGGCCGCGCCGATGCGCGAGCGGCTGGCTTACCTCGTGACCGACTTCACCGACGCCAAGGCGATGCTGGACCTGGAATGGGAGAAGGTGCGGCTGTCGATCCCGATCGGCCTCGACACCGCCAAGCAGGCGCAGGCCGCCATCGACGGGGCCATCGACAACGTCTGGCGCACCTACGCCAACGCCGCCCGCTACATGCTGGAGACCAAGAAGGACTACGCCACCGGCATGAAGTACGTCGATCAGTCGCTGGCCCTCAAAGAAGACTGGTTCAACCTCTGGATCAAGGCCGAACTGCAGGCGGCGCAGGGCCACTACGCCGAGGCGCGGACCACCGGGCAGAAGGCGTACGAGCTGGGGGCGAAGTCGCCCATGTTCTTCCTGGAAGGGGAGATCAAAAAGACGCTCGCCGAGTGGAAGAACAAGAAGGGCTGACGCCTCACCCGCCGCGCGCCAGCACGCGGCGATACACGGCCAGGTAGCTGTCGACGGCCGGGTCGAGGCGAAACTGCGTCTCGGCCCGGCGGCGGGCGGCGGCGCCGAGGCGCGCGCGCAGGGCCGGGTCGTCGAGCAGCCGGCCGGCGGCCGCCGCCATCGCCGGCACGTCGCCCACGGGGCACAGGAACCCGGTCTCACCGTCGGCGACCACCTCCGGCAAGCCGCCGACCGCCGAGGCGACGACCGGGACGCCGCAGGCCATCGCCTCCAGGGCGGCCAGGCCGAAGCTCTCGGTCTCGCTGGGCAGCAGGAACAGATCGGTGTCGCGCATGACCGCCGGCAAATCGATCTGCTCGCCCAGGAACTCGACGTCCCGGCTCCAGCCGCGCGCGGCGACCTCGGCTTCCAGCCGCGGGCGGTCCGGGCCGTCACCCACCAGCCGCAAGCGCACCGGGCGCTCGGCGCGGAGCGCGGCGAACACCGCCAGCACGTCGGCCACCCGCTTGACCGGGCGGAAGTTCGAGACGTGCAGCAGGATCGGCACCGCGCGCGCCGGCGAGCCGCCCGGGCTGAAGCGCGCGGCGTCGACGAAGTTGGGGATGACGTCGATCTGCACGGACGCCGGGATGCCCAGGGTCTGGAACGTGGCCGCCGCCAGCCAGGCCGAGGGTGCCGTCACCGCGTCGCTGGCGGTGATCGAATACTGGGTGAGCGGCAGGAAGCTGGCGTCGCTGCCGACCAGCGTGATGTCGGTGCCGTGCAGCGTGGTGACCAGGCGCGGCGGCGGCCGGCCGGCGTCCTGCCCCAGCACGGCCCGGGCCAGCACCGCGCTGGCGGCGTGCGGCAGCGCGTAGTGCGCGTGCACCACGTCGAGCCCCTCGTGGCGCGCGACGTCGACGATCTTCGACGTCAGCGCCAGCGGGTACGGCGAGTGTTTGAGTTGCGGGTACGCGGGCGGCCGCACCGGATGGAAGTGGATGCCCGGCCGGCTGGGATCGAGGCGCCCCGGGACGTCATCGCTGAACACGTGCACGGCGTGGCCGCGCTCGGCCAGCGCGGCGGCCACCTCGGCGGCCACGACGCCGCTGCCGCCGAAGGTCGAGAAGCAGACCACGCCCACGCGCAACGACGGAGGCACGCTCACGGTTCGATCTCTTCCAGCGCCCCGGCGAAGGGATCGACGGCCCGCAGGCGATCGAGCACCGCGCGCTTCAGCGCGCCCGGGCCGTGCCGCCCGGCCAGCGACGGCCAGGCGTAGGCGCGCTCTTGCGGGACGCCGCCCGGGGCCAGCGCCTGGCAAACGCGGCGCACCCGCTCGGCGGCCACCCCGTCGCGCTCGGCGACGAGCCGGTGATAGCGCCGCACCAGCCGCGACAGCGCGCCGGCGATCGACCCCCGCGTCCGCGCCGCGCTCCGGCCCAGGTTTCGGTCGGCCGGCTCCGCCTGGGCGATGGCGGCGGCCAGCGCCTCGACCTCACCGGCGATGCGCCGGGCTTCGGCCTCCAGCGCGGCCGGATCGGGCGCGCCCGGGCGCCGGCCGGCAGGGACGCGCATGATGAGCTCGGCCGGCGAGGCGGACAGCACGTCGGCCGTCGACAGCCGCAGCTCGCGCAGGAGCCGCCGGCTGGGCGCGTCGACGCACAGGAACCGACCGCGCGGCACCACCAGCGGCGGCGGCAGTCCGAACCGCGCGTACACCGGGCCGAGCTGCGCGAAGTAGCTCACTTCGGCCGGCCCGCCGACGTAGGCGGCGGTCGGCAGCAGCGTGTCCTGCAAGATCGGCCGCAGCAGCGCCGAGGTCGAAAACCGCAGCGGCTCGCGCGCCAGCGCCTCGGCGATCTCCGCCTCGCTGGCGACGTGGGTCGACCCGACCAACGCCCAGCCGCCCGGACAGCGCGCCAGCCGGTATCGCGGTCCGGTCACGCCGCCGCGATGGAAGAAGACCAGCGCGCAGTCGTCGCGCACGGGGATCTGCACGTCGAAGCCGGCGGACTCCAGCTCGGCCGCCCGGCGCGCCAGGTCGGCCCCCAGCGGGCCCGCTTCGGCCAGGGCGCGCGCGGCCAGGGGCGCCCCCAGCTGCGCGGCCGGCGCCACCCGCGGATCGAACACCAGCAGCCCCTCGTCGCGGAACAGCTCGGACATGACGCCGGCGAACGCCGCGGCCAGCGGCTGCCCCGCCCGGTAGTGCGCCCGCAGGAGCGCCAGCGTCTCGGTCGCGGCGGCCCCCGGCGGCAACAGCTCCGCCACCCGTTCCAGCAGCCGCTCGATCTCGGGTCCCAGGCGGCGGTGCGCCACCGACACCCGCGCGGCGGACTCCGGCTCGGCCGCCAGCGCCAGGCAGGCCGGCGCCCCGTCGGGCCCGGCGACCGTCGACGAGGCGATCTCGGCGAAGTCGTGGTCCTCCGTCTGCAGCCAGAACAGCGGGACCACCGGCACGCCGGATTCGGCCGCCAGCGCGCGGGCCACCGCCACCGCGGAGGCGGCCTTGTAAAAGGAATACAGCGGCCCCAAGAAGAGCCCGACCTGCTGCCCGGTGGCCACCACCGCGGTCCCCCCGCCCGCCAGCGCCGCGAGGTGCGCGTCGCGGGCCGGGCTGGACGGCAGCCGCGCCTGTTGCGCGCGCAGCTCGTCGAGCAGCGCCGGGGCCAGCCGGCGGGCCGCCGCGGCGCGGGTCCGTTCGGCGCGCACCGCCCGCAACCGGATGTCCAGCGGCACGAACGCGCGGGCCGCCGACTCACCAGACAGATACGAATTCGAGAACGGGCGGCCCACCGGACGGCATCAACTATACTCCGTCGCCGCCGGTCGATGCCCAGAAGCCCACTCGCGCTGCCGTTCTCCCTCGTCATGCTCATTTCGTCCTTCGCCGACGCCGCGGCGCCCCCGCCCCAACCCAACGGTGCCGCCATCGCCGCCGGGCTGCGCAAGCTGGGCGTGGTGGGCAGCGTGCTCTACGTCGCGGCCCACCCCGACGACGAGAACACCGCGCTCCTGGCGTACCTGGCCAACGGCGCCCGCCTGCGGACCGCCTACCTGTCCGTCACCCGCGGCGACGGCGGCCAGAACCTGATCGGCTCCGAGCAGGGCCCGGCCCTGGGCCTCATCCGCACGCAGGAGCTGCTGGCGGCGCGCCGTCTGGACGGCGCCGAACAGTTCTTCACGCGCGCCCGCGACTTCGGCTACTCGAAGAGCCCCGACGAGACGCTGCGCATCTGGGGCAAGGACGCCGTCCTGGCCGACATGGTGTGGGTCATCCGCCGCTTCCGGCCCGACGTCATCGTGACCCGGTTCTCCCCGCTGCCCGCCGAGACCCACGGGCATCACACCGCCTCGGCGATGCTGGCCCTCGAGGCGTTCCACGCCGCGGCCGATCCCAAGTTCCACCCCGAGCAGTTCTCGGCGGGCGTCACGCCCTGGCAGGCGCGGCGCATCTACTGGAACCGCTTCTCGTTCTTCCTCAAGCCGACCGACGACCTGTCGGGCAACGCCCGGCTGGACGTCGACCGCTACGACCCGCTCTTGGGGCTCTCCTACGGCGAGCTGGCGGCCGACAGCCGCAGCATGCACAAGAGCCAGGGATTCGGCGTGGCCCGCACCCGCGCGCCGATCGTCGAATACTTCAAACCGCTGGCGGATGACGGCACGCCGGCGGCCCACCAGCACGCCGCGCAAGGGCTGTTCGACGGGCTGGACGTCGGCTGGGGCCGGCTGCCCGGCGGGGCGCGGGTCCGCCCGCTGGTCGACAAGGCCATCCACGCGTTCAACCCGGCGGCGCCCGCCGCCTCGATCCCGGCCCTGGCGGCCATCGACGCGGCGCTGGACGGCGTGGGGGACGCCGGCTGGCGGGCCCAGAAACAACGCGAGGTGCGCGAGCTGATCCTGGCCTGCGCCGGCGTGTTCGCCGAAGCAACCGCCCCGGATTTCCGCGTCGCCCCCGGCGCCTCCATCGAGGTGGCGATCAGCGCCGTCAATCGCTCGTCGACGGCCGTGACCCTGGATTCGGTCCGCTTTCCGCTGACCGGAGAGCCCCAGCCGATCGGCAAGCGGCTGCCGGAGCCGCCCGAGACCGGCGGGGCCGCGCCCGCGTTCGAAGCCCGGCGCACCGTGCACGTCCCCATGGACTTCGCGCCCACGACGCCCTACTGGCTGGCCTCGCCGCCGGACGCCGGCCTTTATCGGGTCAGCGACGCCTCACTGATCGGCGCGCCCGAGGGGCCGCCCCCGCTGCGCGCCGAGCTGACCTTCACGATCGATCAGGCCGGAACCGCGGAAGGATCCCCTGGACGTTCCGCGACGACGTCGCGGGGCAAGGCCCAGCTCCGTCAACGCGCCGGCCGCAAGCTGACCGTCGAGCGGCCGGTCGCGTACAAGTGGGTCGATCCCGTGATGGGCGAGCGGTATCGCTCCGTCGAGGTCACGCCCGCGGTGTCGATCGCGCCCGACACGCGCGTGCTGATGTTTCCGACCGGCACGGCCCACCGCCTGAACGTGCGCCTGACCGCCGGGGCCGCCGCGGCAGCCGGCACCCTGCGGTTCGAGGCGCCGGCCGGCTGGATCGTCGAGCCGGCGGCGGCGCGCTTCGATCTGCCGGCCAAGGGGAGCGAGACCGCGCTCGGCTTCCAGGTCCGCGCCACCACCGGCAGCGCCGCCCCCGGCGTTCTGCACGTCATCGCCGACGTCGAGGGACGCCACCTGTCGCGCGAGGTGATCCATGTCGTGCACCCGCACATCCCGATCCAGACCTATCTGATCGACGCGGACGTGCGCCTGGTGCCACTGGCGCTGTCGACCGGCGGCAAGCGGATCGGGTACCTCCCGGGTCCGGGCGACGAGGTCCCGGCGGCGCTGCGCGGGGTCGGCTACGACGTCACCGTGCTGAGCGGCGCCGATCTGGACGCGGGGCCGGCGGCGCTGGCGCGCTTCGACGCGCTCGTGACCGGCGTGCGGGCCTTCAACGTCGACGAGAAGCTGCGCGCCGCGCACGCCACGCTGGTCGCCTACGTCCAGGCCGGCGGCGTGCTGGTCGTCCAGTACAACACCAACAACCGGCTGGCGCCGCTGACGGCGCCGCTGGGGCCGTTCCCGTTCGACATCGGCCAGCAGCGCGTGACCGACGAGACCGCCGCGGTGACGTTCGCGGCGCCGCAGCACCCCTCGGTCACCTGGCCGAACCGGTTGACCGCCTCCGACTTCGACGGCTGGGTGCAAGAGCGCGGCCTCTACTTCGCGCACACCTGGGACCCCCACTACGAGACGCCGCTGGCGATGCACGACCCGGGCGAGGCGCCGCTCGCCGGCAGCGTCCTGTGGGCGCGCGCCGGACAGGGCACGTTCGTCTACACGGGGCTGGCGTTCTTCCGCCAGCTTCCGGCCGGCGTTCCCGGCGCGTTCCGGCTGTTCGCCAACCTGCTGGCCGGGGGCAAGGGCGCGCATGGCCGATGATCCGTTGCACGAGGCGCCGCCGTTTCTGAGCTGGCGCGCCATCTACGTCATCGTGCTGGGCGCGCTGGCGGTCGAGACGGTGCTGGGCGCGTTGCTGACCGCGCTCTTTTCATGACCGCGCTGGACTGGATCGTCCTTTTCGGGACGCTCGGGGTGATCGTCGCCTACGGCATCTGGAAAACGCGCGGTCCGTCCGACATGGCCAGTTATCTGCACGGCGGCTATCAGGACCGCTGGTTGACGATCGGGCTGTCGGTGATGGCCACCCAGGCCTCCGCCATCACGTTCCTGTCGACGCCCGGCCAGGCCTACGCCGACGGGATGCGCTTCGTTCAGTTCTACTTCGGCCTGCCGGTGGCGATGGTGATCCTGTCGGTGGCGTTCGTGCCGCGGTTTTACAAGCTGCGCGTCCTCACCGCCTACGAGCTGCTCGAGTCGCGCTTCGACCTCAAGACCCGGCAGCTGGCCGCGTTCCTGTTCCTGCTGCAGCGGGGTCTGTCGGCCGGCATCACCATCTATGCGCCCGCCATCGTGCTCTCCAAGCTGCTCGGCTGGTCGCTGAACCTCACCTGCCTGGCCATCGGGGCGGTGGTCATCCTCTACACGGTGGCGGGCGGCACGCGCGCGGTCAGTCAGACCCAGAAACACCAGATGACCATCATGATGGGCGGCATGGTGGTCGCCTTCATCGTCGTGGTGCGCCGGCTGCCGCCCGACCTCTCGATCGCCCACGCGCTGTCGATCGCGGGCACGTTCGGAAAGATGAACGTCGTCGACTTTTCGGGCGGGGTGGGAAGCCGCTACACCTTCTGGTCGGGGCTGCTGGGCGGCGGCTTCCTGGCCATGTCCTACTTCGGAACCGACCAGTCGCAGGTTCAGCGCTACCTCTCCGGACGGTCGATCACCGAGAGCCGCCTGGGGCTGCTGTTCAACGGCCTCTTCAAGGTCCCGATGCAGTTCCTGATCCTGCTGGTCGGCGTGATGGTGTTCGTGTTCTACCTGTTCAACCCGCCCCCGCTGTTCTTCAACGAAGCCGAGCTGGCGCGCGTGGCCCGCACCCCCCACGCAGCCGAGCTGCGCTCCCTCGAGGCCGACCACCGCGCCGCCGCCGACGCGCGCCGGGCCGAGGTGCAACGCCTGGCCGCCGCCCTGCGGGCGCAAGACCCGGCCGCCATCGCCGGCGCGCGCCGGGGCGTGCAGGCGGCCGCCACGCGCTTCGACGCGGTCCGCGCCCGGACCCAGGCCCTCATCTCGGCGTCGGTGCCCCGCCCGGAACCGAACGACGCCGACTACGTGTTCCTGTCGTTCGTGCTGGCCAACCTGCCACGCGGCATCGTCGGACTGCTGCTGGCGGTGATCCTGTGCGCCGCCATGTCGTCGACGGCCAGCGAGCTGACCGCGCTGGGCGGCTGCACCATCGTGGATTTCTACCGGCGCAGCATCCGCCCCCAGGCGTCGGACGCGCATTACGTCCGCGTGGCGCGCCTGGTGACCGCCGCCTGGGGCGTCCTGGCGGTGGCCTTCGCGGCCTTCGCCGCCTTGCTGGACAACTTGATCCAGGCGGTGAACATCCTCGGCTCCCTGTTCTACGGGACGATTTTGGGCATCTTCTTGATGGCGTTTTTCAGCCGGCGGGTGCGCGCGACGCCGGTGTTCGTGGCCGCGCTCGTCTCGCAGGGGTTGGTGGTGACCGTCTGGCTGACCACCCAGGTCGGCTTTCTCTGGTTCAACTTGATCGGCTGCGCGGGCGTTTTGTTCTTGTCAGTGGTCCTGAACGGGCGATCATCCGCCGCATGAAGACCACACGTCCTCTCGCCATCAGCTTGATGTTGGGCCTCGTCGCCGGCGCCGCCGGGCTGACCCAGGCCGCCTCCTCGTCGAAGGCCGCCTTCCAGAACGATCTGGTCGGCCAGATCGATTACATCCAAAAGCAGGTCATGGACCTCGCCGAAGCCGTTCCGCAGGACAAGTACAACTGGCGTCCCGGGCCAGGCGTCCGCTCGGTCGCCGAGGTCTACCTTCACATCGCCTACGGCAACTACGGCATCGGCAAGGCGGCCACCGGCAAGACCCCGCCCGCATCGTCGGGCTTCGGCCCCGATCGAAACAAGTGGGACACGCAGACCACCGACAAGGCGGCCATCAAGAAGATCCTCGAGGCGTCGTTCGCCTGGGTGAAGGACGGCTTCAAGAACGTGCCCGACAAGGACCTCGACAAGAAGGTCACCTTCTTCGGTCACGAGATGTCGACGCGCGCCGCGATGATGGTGGTGGCCAACCACGACGCCGAGCACCTGGGCCAGTCGATCGCTTACGCGCGCTCGAACAAGATCACCCCGCCCTGGTCGAAGAAGGAGTAGCGCGGCCATCGCGCTGGAGGCGCTGACCCCACGGCTCGCCGGGTGAGCCGGCCGCGCCGCCCGGCGCGCGGAACGCACAGCCAGGAACCCGCGAAGGGTTCCTGGACCTCCCGCGCCGGCGTCGCCTGAGCAACGGCACATTGGCAGATCGGGAAGCCGCCCTAAATTGAAGGGCAGCATGGCTGGGGTCGCGCGAACGATGGGGATGCGGCGGGGCGGGTGGGCGAAGAATTTGGCGCTGGCCGTGGCGCTGGCCGGATGTGGCAGCGTAGATCTGGTCGACGCGAACGGCCAGCCCTCGCAAGAGCAGATCAAGGAACCGGACGCGGGCGCAGCCGCGCCGAAGGCGAGCGGCGGAACCATCGGCGCCACCGCCGCCGGCGGCACGCGCGCGACGGGCGGAACGACGGGCAGCGGGGGAATGCACGCGGCCGGCGGCTCGCCCGGCACGGGCGGCACCGTCGCGGGCACCGGCGGCGTCCGGGCGGAAGGCGGGTCGGTCGGCAGCGGCGGAGCCCGCGCCGCGGAAGGCGGGTCGATCGGCAGCGGCGGAGCGCGCGCGGCCGGGGGCAGCATGGGCAAGGGCGAGCCGGCCACCGGCTGGACGCGCGGCAGCGGCGGTGCCGTGGCGACCGGCGGCACCGGCGGCATCTTGAGCGGCCTCGGCGGCCTGCTCGGCTCGGGCGGATTCCTGGGCCTGACCGGCGCCGGAAACACCGCCGGAACCGGCGGGATGCCCGCCGCGGGCGGCACCAGCGGCGCGGCCGGCATGATGGCGCCCACCCCGACGCCCGACGCCGGCACCAAGGACGACGGCAAGCCCGGCCCGGGCAAGGACACCGACGGCGGCATGCCCGACAAGATGGGCAAGCCCTGACGCCGAACATCAGCTCTTGCCGCGCCGGCGCGCCCCGCTGGCCGTGAAGGCCGTCATCGCATGGGCAAGCCCTGGCGCCGAATCAGCTCTTGCCGCCGGTGCTGGCCGCCGGCGGCTCCGCCGGCGCGCAGAAGGCGATGTCGTCGACCAGCATCCGGTCGTGGTCGTGGAACTGGACCCACTCGCCGTCGTCCGCGGTCACCACGTCGCGCGCCCGATCGACGAAGTGGCCGCCGCCCTTCAGCTCGACCGTCACCGGCCGCTTCAGCGTCACCGATTCCTCCAGCACGTCGATGACGTCGCACCGATCCATGAGGTGTCCCATGAAGCGGCATGGTGGGTCCGGCGACCGCGTCGCGCAACCGGCCGCGGCGAAACCGTCGCCAGCCCCCGCGCCGGCAGCTCGGCGTCCGGTCGGGCGCGTGCCGGCCGTCCGCCGGCGATCGCCGCCGACCGCCGCGCTTCGATCGCCTCGCCATCCGGTCCTCTCGGAATTCCGAAGTGGCGCTCGCCGGAGCGGACGCGGGGCCGCAGCCGATGCGCCGCCGCGCGCGCGCGCGCACCGATTGCGCGATTTCCGGGCGTGCGGCGCCGGCCGCCGCTGGCCTGACGCTTGCTCGTTCCCCGCGGCATGACCCACAGCCGCCTCCCCGCGACCGCCGCGCCCGCCGCCGGCAAGACCGACGACGACCTCCGCGAGGACGTGGTGTGTCAGCTGGCCTGGGATGAACGGCTGAACGGCGCGCAGATCGGCGTGCAGGTCGCCCACGGCGTGGTCACGCTGGGCGGCGTGGTCGACGGCTGGATCCAGTACAACGCCGCCGCCGAATCGGCCCATCGCGTCCCGGAGGTGATCGACGTCGCGAACGAGATCCAGGTGCGGGGGGCTGCGGTGGACGCGCCCGCCGACACCGATCTGGCGGTGGCCGTGAGGCGCGCGCTGGAGTGGGACGCGCGCCTGCCGGGGCGCGGCATCCATTCGACCGTGTCCGGCGGCGTCGTCACGCTGGAGGGCTCGATCGCCAGCCTCGCCCAGCGGAGCGAGGCGACGCGCGCGGTGGCGCGCCTGCACGGCGTCCGCCGCGTCGTGAACCGCCTGCAGGTACCGGTCGAGGGGGAGCAGCCGTGACCGTGCTGTGCGCGACCGACCTCTCCGCCCCGGCTCAGCCCTGAGGCGGGCTGTCGGGGATGGTCACCCGGAACACCGCGCCGCCCGAGGACGGCTCCAGCGAGACGGTGCCCCCGTGCGCCTCGGCGATGCGCCGGCAGAGCGCGAGGCCCAGGCCGCTCCCCTTGGCCTTGGTGGTGAAGAGAGCCTGAAAGACCTGTTCCCGCAGCTCGGAGGGGATGCCCGGCCCGCCGTCGCGGACCCGCAGCACCGTCGCGGCCGGCTCGCGGACGGCGTCGACGCGCACGTCGCCGCCGCCGTTCATGGCTTGCCCCGCGTTGATGAGCAGGTTGGTCAGCACGCGCGCGAGCTGGTCGGGATCGGCGTCGATCGGCAGGCCGGCCGGCACGTCCACGTTCACCGTCACGCCCGGCGGCAGGTGCGCGGCGGGCACGGCCTCCAGCACGAACGCGCGCGTGTCGATCAGGCGCCGCTTCGGCGGCCGATTCCGCGCCAGCTCGAGAAGGTCGTTGATGGTCCGCCCCGAGCGTTGCACCTCGGTGACGATCTTCTCCATGTGCCGCTGGATGCCCGGGTCGTCGATCTTCAGGTTCTCCAGCCGCCGGCTGACCAGAAACGCCGAGCTCTCGACGACGCCCAGCGGGTTGCGCAGCTCGTGGCCGATTCCGGCCGCGAACTGACCGATGGTGGCCAGCCGCTCGGCGGTTCGGTTCTTGGCCAGCGAGTCCTCGCGGTAGCTCTCCAGCATGATGGCCAGCTCGATGTCCAGGATCTGGTGGACGGCGGTGAGCATCCGTTCGCGGCGCGGCTCGTCGACGCCCGGCGAAGCCCGCAGCGCCGCGACGGTCTTGACGCGGATGCGATCCATGGCCGTCAGCATGTACATCTGCGGCAGGTTGATCTGCACGTGCACGCGCCCGATGCGCAGGCGGCGTTCGAAGTACCCGTCGTCGTGCGGGCCGACGAACAGCTCGTCGATCCAGCGCAGCAGCGACTGCTTGAGGCGGGCGATCTGGGCGGCCCCGCCGGTGATGGCGGCCCGGGCGTCCGGATGGGCCTCGATGGTGTCGTAGAAGTCGTCGATGATCTCCGCGAAGTGCGGCGCAATCAGCCCGTGCGCCTCGCGAAGGGCGGCGGTCGCGCTTTCGTCGAACCCGACGTAAACGATCACCTTCTCGCGGAAGCTATTCAGCACGACGGTGACGCTAACACGCCGGCGCAGGGCTTGCGGCGTCGGCGCCGCGCGACGCAGCTCCTGCGCGAATCGCGCGGCGGGGGCCGCGGAGGTGCCGTGGCATCCGACATGCACGGATATCGGTCATGAACACCGAGATCGGCCGGCCGGCGGACCCCAGGGCCACAGGTTCAGCGCAGCAGGGGTGGGTCATCGACCCGGCGCGCTCGAAGCTGGAGTTCTCACTGCGGCACATCGTCGTCCAGCGCATCCAGGGCCGTTTCGACCGCTGGGGCGGAAGGTTGTTCGTCGATCGCGACCAGCCCGCCCTGTCGTCGGTCGAGATCTGGATCGACCTCGGCAGCATCACGACCGGGGACGCCGAGCGCGACGCCCACGTGCGCTCGGCGGAGTTCCTGGACGTCGCGCAGTTCCCGCGCGCCAAGTTCAGCAGCGGGCTGATCCAGGTGCACGGGCAGGAGGTGGTCGTCGACGGCCGCCTGGATCTGCACGGCGTCGCGCACGACGTGAACCTCGAGGTCAAGGTCGGCCCGGTCAGCGTCGGCGCGGACGGCCGGGCGCGCAGCCGCTACCAGGCGCGGGCCGCGATCGATCGGCAATCGTTCGGCTTGCACTGGAACCAGGACCTGGACATGGGCGGCGTGGTGGTGGGCGACGAGGTGGAGATCGACGCCACGATCGAGCTCGTGCCGGTCGACGACACCCCCCGGGCCGAGCCCCCCCGCGGATGAGCCCGCGGGCGGTCGCTCCGCCGGAGCAGGTCGAGCTCGCGCTGGACCTGCGCTGGACCTGGAGCCATCGAGCCGATCATCCGTGGCGCGCGCGGGACCCGGACACCCGGAGGCGCTCGCCAACCGGTGGCTGCTGCTGCGGGCCGTGCCGCCGCCGCGGGCCCGCCTGACGGCGCGCGCGGCGGACCCGCGTTTCGATCGTGGTGGAAGGCGCACTGGACGGGCGCCCCCGTCGATCGCGGCGAGGCGGCGCGCCCGCTCGCCGACGGAAACGGGCCGGAGCCTCGACGTGGAGGTACTCTTGAACGCGGTGCCCGTGGACGACGTCTTCGTCGAGCTCTACGCCGACTTGGCCCGGTCGGCCGGCCCGCCGGCGCTGGAGCGGGTCGGCCAGCGGCCCGACCCCAGGTCCGGCTTCCCGTTCCGCGCGGGGGGCGGCGATTGGGCTCGCGGTCAGGGAACGCCGCGCCGGCGCCCGGCCCCGCCGGTCCCCGTCACGCCGGGAGAGCTCCCGCTCGTCGCAGGGCAACGGTGACGCGCGCCGACCCGCTGGCGCGGCTGGGCGCCGAGCTGGCGCTGGTGCTGGCCACGGCGCTCGCGGCGATTTCGCTGTTCGGGATCTTTTTGCCCAGCACCTACGCGCGCGAGACGCCGGCGTGGGCGGCGCAGGCGGTCGGGCAGGACTGGTTCGACCTGCTGGTCGCGGTCCCCTGGCTGGCGCTGACGAGCCGGCGCGCCGACCGTGACGCCGGGACGGGGCGCCTGCTGCTGGCCGGTGGCGTCCTTTACGCCGTGTACGAGCTGGTCATCTACGCCTTCGGCGTCCACTTCAACGCGCTCTTCCTGCTTTACTGCGGGACGCTGGGGCTGGCGCTCTTGACGCTGCTGCTGCTGGGCGTCTCCCTGCTGCGGTTCCCGGCGCCCGCCTGGCCCGCCGCGGGGCCGCCGGTCAAGACCGTGGCCGGGCTGCTGTTCGGGACCGGAGCGCTGTTCGCGTTCCTCTGGCTGGCCGAGATCCTGCCGGCGCTGGTTCACGGGCAAGCGCCGGCGTCGGTCAGCATCGCCGCCCTCCCCACCAACCCGGTCCACGTCATGGACCTGGCCGTCATCCTGCCCGCGCACGTGGCCGCCGCGGCCATGCTGTTGCAGCGGCGGCCGGCCGGCGAAGCGCTGGCCACCCTCCTGCTGGCCTTCGGGCTGCTGATGTCGGCGTCCATCGGCGGGATGCTGCTGGTGATGCGGCTGCGCGCCGTGCCGGCCAGCTCCGGGGTCATCTTGGGGATGGCGGCCCTGGCCGTCGTCGACGGCATGCTGCTGGCGCGCGTCCTTCGCGCCACCCGGCCTCCGGCGCGCGCCCTGCCGTAAGCCCTGCGCGCGCCAGCCGGGGGCGCGCAGGATTTTCGCGATCGGGTGTGCCAGGGCCGCGCCGGCCCGCGCACATCGCTCCGCGCGGTTCTTGCAGACGCGCACAGGGCGAAAGGACCGACATGGATTCCGCGCTGGTCGTTCACCGCCTGCATTTCGCGTTCACCGCCACGTTCCACTACCTGTTCCCGCTGCTCACCATGGGCCTGGCGCCGATGATCGTCGTCCTGAAGCTTCTGGCGCTGAGGCGGCCGGAGGCGCGGTACGCCGACGCGGCCCGCCTGCTGGCCCGGCTGTTCGCGATCAACTTCGTCTTCGGCGTGGTGACCGGCGTCCCGATGGAGTTCCAGTTCGGCACCAACTGGTCGCGGTTCTCGAAGTTCGCCGGCGGAGTCATCGGCCAGACGCTGGCGATGGAGGGGATGTTCGCGTTCTTCCTGGAATCGTCGTTCCTGGGCCTGTTCCTTTTCGGAGAAAAGCGTCTGTCGCCGCGCGCGCACCTGATGTCGGCAGTGGCGGTCTTCGCCGGGTCCTGGCTGTCTGGCTACTTCATCGTCGCGACCGACGCCTGGATGCAGCACCCGGTCGGCTACAGCATCGGACCGGACGGCGCCGTCCAGCTCGAGAGCCTGTCGGCGCTTCTGCTGAATCGGTGGGCCTTCTGGCAGTACCTGCACACGATGGGTGGCGCGCTGGTGACCGACGCGTTCGCGACGGCCGGGTTGGGCGCCTACTACGTCCTGCGGACGCATCCCGAGGAGGGTCCAGCGCCCCGAGGCCTGGCCCCCGGCGCTTCAGGCGAGCTGGGCGCGGCGACCGCGCTGCTGAAGACCGGCGTGGTGGTGGCCGCGCTGGCCAGCTTGTGGCAGCTCTTCCCCACCGGTGACCGGCAGGGAGCGCTGGTCGCCGAGCATCAACCGGCCACGCTGGCGGCCATGGAGGGGCTGTTCGCGACGCGCCAGCCGGCGCCGCTGGTGCTGGTCGGGCAGCCCAACGTCGACGAACGGAAGATCGACAACACGCTGGAGGTGCCCGCCGCGCTGAGCTTCCTCACGCACCGGCGCTGGACGTCGTCGGTGGCCGGTCTGGATCAGTTCCAACCGGAGGCACGCCCCGACAACGTCGGCCTTCTTTACTACAGCTATCACGTGATGGTGGGCCTGGGGACGGTGTTCATGGCCCTGGCGGCGCTGGCGCTGGTCTGGCTCTGGCGCGGCAAGCTGCTGGGCGCGCGGCGGTTGCTCTGGGCGCTGGTGCTGGCCGTGCCCCTGCCTTACATCGCCAACACGGCCGGCTGGATGACCGCCGAGATCGGCCGCCAGCCCTGGCTGGTCTACGGCTTGATGCGCACGGCGGCCGGCACCTCGCCGCGCGTGTCGGCCGGCAACGCGCTGTTCTCGCTGCTGGGGTTCATGGGTCTTTACGCGCTGCTGTCGATCGTGTTCGTGCTGCTGATGACGCGCGTGATCGCGCGCGGGTTCGCCCAGCCGTCGGCCGAGCCGGCGCACGTGCTGCGCGACGCCGCCGAGTGACGAGGAGACGACGATGGTGACGTTCTGGTTCCTGCTGGTCGCGATCATGCTGGTCGCGTACGTGGTGTTCGACGGCTTCGACCTCGGAGTGGGCGCGATCGCGAAGTGGGTGGCGCGCACACCCGCCGAGCGCGCGCTGGTCCGCCGCAGCATCGGCCCGGTCTGGGACGCCAACGAGGTCTGGCTGGTGGCGGCGGGCGGCGTCCTGTATTTCGCGTTTCCGCAGCTTTACGCCTCGAGCTTCAGCGGGTTTTACCTGCCCCTCATGATGGTGCTCTGGCTGCTGATCGGCCGGGCGCTGGGGCTCGAGCTGCGCAGCCACGCCGGCGACGAGCTGCTGGGCCAGTCCTGCGACGCCATCTTCAGCGCGTGCAGCCTGCTGCTGCCGGTGTTCTTCGGCGCCGCGCTGGGCAACGTCATCCGCGGCGTGCCGCTGGACGCCGAGGGATCGTTCTTCCTGCCGCTCTGGACCAACTTCCGTCCGGGCCGCGATCCCGGCGTGCTCGACTGGTACACGGTGCTGTGCGGCGTCGTGGCGCTGGTCGCGCTGGCCACGCACGGCGCGCACTTCCTGGCGTTGCGCACCGACGGTCCGGTGAACGCCCGCGCCCGCAGGATCGGACGCGCCGGGACCTACGCGCTGCCCGTGTTGACGCTGGCCAGCCTGGCCGCCACCACCGCCGTGCGCCCGACGGTGCTGGACAACTTCCGCCGCGCCCCGACCGGCCTGGCCATCCCGCTGGTTGTGGCGGTCAGCCTGGCGCTGATGGCCGCCGCCGCCCACCGCGGCCGCGAAAAGCTGGCCTTCGCCGCCTCGGTGGGCTACCTGGCCAGCATGCTGGCCGGCGCCGCCTTCGCGCTTTACCCCGTGCTGCTCCCCTCGAGTGGTGACCCCGCCCGGTCGCTGACGGTCACCGACGCCGCCGCCGGCAGCCACGCCATGCGCGTCGCCGCCCTCTGGTGGCCGGTCGCCTTCCTGCTGGTGGCCGCCACCTTCACGTACCTCTACCGGACGTTTCGCGGCAAGCTGTCCACCGGCGACACCGCCGACGGCTATCACTGAGCATCACAGGCCGAGGACGCGGTGGCGATAGTCGTCCAGGCAATAGTCCGTGACGCCTTCGACCTCTTCTTGCAGGCGGGCCCGACCGCCGCGCGCGAGGACCTCCAGGGAGTCGCCGTCGACGGGGTGCACGACGCAGAGCCCCTCGACCAGGACCGCGTTCGAGCGCGCGTCCCGCAGCGTCAGCCGCGCCTCGTAAAGGATGCCCACGCCGCTCTGCAGGCCGTTGGCGACGCCCCACCGCGTGGTCTCGACCCGCAACACCAGGCTCGGGTGCGCGCCTTCGTCCACGTCGTCGGCGTCGAGGATCCGCAGCGCGAAGTGCTTCGCCATGTCGTCGAGAAGCTGCTCCGTGATGGCCTGGGCCGGGTCGCGCAGGCCGACCGGCTTCAGCCTGGCCTCGTCGATCCCGTCCTCGACGGCCACGGCCAGCGGCCCGAAGATCAGGCCGACGCCGGCCGCGTCCACCCGAAAGCGCGGCGCGCGCGCCACCACCCCCGAGATCGACCCCGGCCGCGTCCGCCGCAGCGCCGTCCGGTTCAACTGCAACGGCGGCGCGGTGGCGCACCCCAGCGCCAGGGCGCCCGCCAGGAGCAGTCGGCCCGGCCGCCTCAACGCACGCCCTGGGCGCGAAGGGCGCCGGCGGCGGCGAGCCGAACCAGGTCCTCGCGGCCGCTCGCGTCGCGCGGATCGGCGCCGGCGCCGGCCAGCCGGGCGGCGGTCGCCTCGCCGATCTGCAGGGTCATGACCTCGCCGGAGGGGCGCAGGACGTGGACGGCGTGGAAGGCGCCGGCCCGCACGCTCAGACCGGGGTGGGTGTCCAGCGCGGCGGCCCACTCGCGGGGCGGCAGCATGCCCGCCAGCCGCGACCGGGCGCTCGCCATCAAGGACGCGACGTCGCGCCCGTAGGCGCCCAGGCGGGCGTGGGACGCCAGCGCCACCGCGGGCGCCGCCGGCAGCGCCTCCGGAGTCAGCAGCCGTTGGGGGTCGGCGAAGGGACCGCGCAGGCGGTGCAGGATCGCGGCCAGCAGCGGGTCGGGCGCGCGCAGCTCGTTGATCGCGGTTTCGCCGGCCAGCGCGTCGCGCAGCAGCGCCGCCGACGCACCCGCGATCGGCAGGCTGGCGCGCCGGACGAAGCTCGGGAAGGTGACGGCGAGCTGGCCCAGCGTCGCGAACCGCGTCGACGCGGGCCGGGCCGCCAGCTCGGGCGAGCGCAGGTAATCCTCGACCCAGGGCCAGGTGCTGCCCGTGACGGCGGAGATGACGCGGGAGGTGGCGGCGAACGCGTCCGCGAGCGCCTCCAGCAGCTCCGCCAGGACGGCGTCGACCGACACCCGGGCCCGGGCCGGCGTTTGGACGCCGCCCGCCGCGGCCGGTTGCCTCAACGAGGCGTAGGCGGCCGCGATGTCGCCGCGCGCGCTCATGCCGCCGGAAGCGGGTAAAGGGTGTGCAGTGCGGCCAGCTCGGCGACCACGCGGTCGTCGGGGCGCAGCTCGCACTCGAAGCACAGCGCGCGGACCCGCGGCAGGCGGGGCCAGAGCTGGGCCAGCAGCGCGCGCGTCTCGGGCACGATCTCGCCGCCGTGGTCGTCCCAGAACACCGGCCCGTCGGCGGTCTCGATCCAGGCCCCGCCGGCCAGGTGGACCTCGACCACCCGATCCAGCGGAAGCTCGTCGAGCAGGCCGGTGTCGCGCGGGCGGGCCAGCCGGTACGACAGCAGGTGCCCGACGTCGAGGAGCATGCCCGTCTCGGCGCGCGCGCACAGCTCCGAGAAGAAACTGCCGAGGCGCATCTGGCCCGAGACCTCGGCGAAGGGCGGGTTCTCGACCAGGAACGGCACGCCGGTGGCGTCCTGGACGGCGCGAACGCGATCGACGGCCACGGCCAGCGTGTCGCGGGTCAACGCGCACGGGATGAATCCGCCGCCCAGGTGCTCGCCGTTCCAGACCCAGGTGCCGATGTCCTCCGGCGTCCAGGGCGAGCCCAGCACCCCGACGATGCGCCGCAGGGCCGCCAGCTCGCCGGCCGACGGGCGCGCGTCGGGATCCAGCGACAGCTCGATGGGGTGCGCGATGAACCGCACGCCGGCGGCCAGCTCCGCCGCCAGACGCTCGGGCAACAGATCGGCGTCGCGGTGTTCGACCGCGAACTCGACGAATTGAACGAGCCGCGGGTGTTCGCGCAAGAGGCCCCGGAAGTCCGGCCTGCCAACGCTCAGCGACGTGCTGATGCCGATTCCCAGCCGCGGCAACTCGTCCAGAACGCCCACGCGGCGATTTTCCGGCCGAAGCCGACGGCGGTCAAATCGCCGGCGGGACCACGAACACCGGCCGGCCGGCGTGCCGCACCACCTGGTCGGCCACCGACCCGAGCAGCGCGCGGGCCACGCCCCCACGCCCGCGCGAACCGACGACGATGGCGTCCGCCCACAGCCGCTCGCCCGCCTGGACCAGCGCGGCGCCGGCCTTGCCGCCGTCGACGACGGTGACATGGGTGGCGATGCCCAGCCCCTCTGCCTCGCGTGGAATCAGCGCCCGCAGCCGCGACTCCAGCCCGGCGCGTTCGGCCGGGGTCAGCTTCCCTTCCGAGACCTCGTACGCGTAGGGCGGGTCGGCGATCGCGCGCTCGTGCACGTAGCAGAGCTCGACCACCCCACCCTGTCCGGCCAGCAATCCGTAGGCGAACCGCACCGCGCGGTTGCCCTCGCCGGACAGGTCCGTCGCGGCCAGGACCGTCTTGACCCGTGGCAGCCCGCCCGGCGCGGCGTGTTTCGGCCGGGCCGGCACGAATAGCACCGACACGCCGGCCACCTGCCGGGCCACGTGCTGGGCGACCGGGACGTGCGACAGCGCGCCGAAGCCGTGGCGGCTCTCGGCCCCCAGCACCAGCAGGCCGACGTCTCGTTCGCGCGCCATCTCCAGGATCCGCTGGCCCGGATCGCCCCAGGTGGGCTCGATCGCCAGCGACACGCGCCCGCGTCCAGGCACCACGCCGACCTGGCCGGTCAGATGGCGGCGCAGATCGCCCACCACCTCCGGGTCGGCGCTCAGGTAGTCGCGCGCGCCCTGCAGGCCCAGGCGCCGGTACTCCTCGGGCGGCCAGTACAGCCTCAAGAAGGTCACGTCGCACGGCGCCTGCTCGCGCAGGCTCCGCACGAACCCCACCGCGGCGTCCGCGGCCAGCCCGCCGTCGACCGCCGCCAGCACCCGCAGGCCGTCGCCCGCCAGCAACGACGTCACGCCTTCCGGCACGACCAGCACCGGCCGGTCGGCGCGGCGGATCAGCCGATCCGCGCCGCTCCCCAGCAGCAGGCGCCCCACCGGCGTGCGGGACTTGCCGCCCAGCACGATGACCTCGGCGCCGGTCTCGGCGGCGCGCTGGAGCAGCGCCGGCCCCACGTCCCCCTCGCCCAGCCAGGAGGTCGCGTTCGCGCCGGCCGCCTGCAGCGCGCGCGCCTCTGCCGCCAGGCGCGCCTGCAGGGTGCCGGCAGCGGCTTCGTCCAGCAACGCGGCGTCGGCGACCAGGGCCAAAATGTCCGTCGTCCGCGGCGCCAACACGTGCGCCACCTCGACGGAGCCGCCGGTCAGCCGGGCCAGCTCGCCGGCCACCGAGCCAGCGCCGTTCGCCCGCCGGGAAAGGTCGGTCGCCCACAGGATCTTCATGACCCCGGGGAATGCATTGGCCGTTCCACCGCGGGGCGGCGAAGGGACGCGCCGGAGAATCCGCAGCATTTGCACCCCGACCGCCGAAACCGCCGGATTTGCGGATTGCTCGCCCGCGATCCGCCGCCGCCGCGGGGCACGCGGTTTGCGTTGTCGGCGCCCGTGCCTGGTACCTTGTTCGACGGTCTGAAGCAATACGTCGGGTTCACGGCCGCGACCTCCGCCGCGCTCGCCCGCCTGCACCCCATCGCGCGGCCCCGATTCGGCGCCATCGTCGACGATTTTTACGAGGCCATCGAGGCGCATCCCGAGGCACGGGTCGCGATCACCGGCGGCCCGGCCCAGATCGCGCGCCTCAAGCAGACGCTGACGGCCTGGCTCGACCGCCTGCTGCTGGGGCCGCACGACGAGGACTACTACGCGCTGCGCGCGCGCATCGGCCGGGTGCACGTCCGCATCGACCTGCCACAAGCCTTCATGTTCACCGCCATGAACCGGATCCGCCTGCGGCTCATGGAGGTCATCGGCGCGCACAGGCCGCCGGACGCGGACCTGCTGCTGCACGCCGTGAACCAGATTCTCGACCTGGAGCTGGCCATCATGCTCGAGACCTATCGCGAGGATCTGACGGCCAAGCAGCGCGGCGCCGAGCGACTGGCCACCATCGGCCACTTCGCGGCCAGCATCGGCCACGAGCTGCGCAACCCGCTGGCGGTGATGGAGTCGTCGCTGTTCCTGCTGCGCCAGCACCTGGGGCCCGACACCGCCGCCCGCGCCGAGGTGGCCAAGCACCTGGACCGCCTCTCGGGCGAGATCGTGCGCGCCAACAAGACCATCCACGACCTGTTGGACCTGGCCCGCAACCGGCCGCCGCAACGCACGGCCACCAGGCTGCGGCCGCTGGTCGACAGCGCGGAGGCGGCCAGCCTGCTGCCGCCCGGCATCCGGGTGAAGGCCGCCGCCGTTCCGCCGGAGCTGACCATCGACGTCGACGCGGACCAGTTCCGGCAGGTGTTGATCAACCTCTTCACGAACGCGACGCACGCCATGTCGGGCCGAGGTACCATCCAGGTCATGGCGGACATGCCCACGCCCCACGCGATCCGGATCCACGTCCAGGACGACGGCCCGGGGATCGGGGCTGAGGCCCGCCAGCATCTGTTCGAGGCGCTGTTCACGACCAAGGCCAAGGGGACCGGCCTGGGGCTGGCGCTCTGCCGGCGCATCCTGGAGGCGCACGGCGGCACGATCGAGCTGGCGCCGGGCGATCGCGGCGCCACGTTCCTGCTGACCGTTCCGCGCGAGCCGCGGCCGGACGACGCCGCCGCATGAGCGCGGTCCTGATCGTCGACGACGAGGAGGCGCTGGCCGAGAACGTCGCGGAGATCGTGTCCGGCCTCGGCGTCGACACGGCCGTCGCGCGCGACCGCACGTCGGCGCTGGCGGCCGCTGCCCGGCGGGACTTCGACGTGGCGCTCATCGACGTGCGGCTGCCGGACGGCGACGGCATCTCGCTGCTGGAGCCGCTGCGCGCGCGCTCGCCGTACATGCAGCTGGTGCTGGTGACGGGCAACGCGACGCTGGAAGGAGCCATCGCGGCCGTGCGGGGCGACGCCTTCGCCTACGTGCTCAAGCCGGTGTCGCCGCCCGACCTGCTGGACACGGTGCGCCGGGCGCTGGAGCAGGCTGGCCTTTATCATGAACGGGAACGGCTGCGGGTGGATCTGGAGCGCTCCGAGCGCCGCCACCGCGAGCTGGTGGAATCGATGCCGGCGTTCGTGGTCGCGCTGGACGGCAACGGGCGGATCACCACCTGGAACCGCCTGCTGGAGAACGTGACCGGCTTCGGGCGGGCGGAGATGCTGGGCGCCGATGGAACCGCGCTGGTGGCCGCCGACGGCCGCCCCCACGACCTGCCGGTCAAGTCGGGGGGCGTGCGCAAGGTCCGCTGGAGCCGCGCCGAGGTGTCGGGCAGCGGCGGGGAGCCGCTGGTGTACGCGGTCGGCATCGACGTGACCGGCGAGGAAGAGATGCTGCGGCGCACGCTCCGGGCCGAGCGCCTGGCCGCGGTCGGCACGCTGGCCGCCGGGCTGGCGCACGAGGTACGGAACCCGCTCAACTCGGCCACCCTTCAGCTGGCGGTGCTGGAACGGCGGCTCGAACGCGGCGAGCCGCCCGCCCGCGCCGCGCCCATCGTCCACACCATCAAGAGCGAGATCGACCGCCTCGATCGGCTGGTGCGCGAGTTCCTGGCTTTTGCCAAGCCGGCGCCAGTCGATCCGCGGCCCCTCGACGTGGGCGAGCTGCTCGGCTCCGTCGCCAACCTCATCGGGCCCGAAGCCGAGGCGGCCCGCGTGGCGCTGGCCATCCACGCGGCGCCCGAGCTGCCGCGGGCGTCGGGCGACTCCGAGCGCCTGCGCCAGGTGCTGCTCAACCTGACTCGCAACGCACTGGAGGCGATGCAGGAGCGCGGCGGTCACCTGACCCTCCGCGCCCGCCGCGAAGGCGATCTGCTGGAGGTCGAGGTGGAAGACGACGGGCCGGGGTTCCCGGCCGACCTGCCCGTGTTCGACGCGTTCTTCACGACCAAGGATCAGGGGACCGGACTGGGCCTGTCGCTGGTCCATCGAATCGTCGCCGACCACGGCGGCACGATCCGCGTCGCCTCGCGCCCCGGCCGCACCTGCTTCACGTTCACCCTACCGGTCGCGCGCAGCTAGGACGGCGTTCCCGTACGGCAACGGTGAGCGGCAGCGAACCATGCCCGCCGATGTGTGGCCCGGAGGCGGCCCAGCCCGGGCCGATCTTCGAATCGCGCGACGGCAGGGCTCCGCTCGGCTTCGGCGGCGGCTCGTGTGGTGCCCTGCCGTGCTCGGTGCTCGGAGCCCGCCGCCCGCGATCCAACGCGGTCGTGTCACGGGGCGCGAGCATGCCCGGGCAGGCCCCGGGCGACTTCGGGATCGGCTCGGCTACGACGACCGGCCGTCGCCGTCGCCGTCGATGAGGGCCGAGCGGGCGGACTTGGGGGCGCTCTCGTACTCGTGGAGCTTGTACTGGATCTTGCGGACGCTGATGTTCAGGATCTCGGCGGCCCGGCTGGTGGAGCCGCCGGTCGACTCCAGCGTCTTGGTGATGGCGTAGCGCTCGATCTCCTCCATGGTGGCGCCGGGGATCTGCAGGCCGATGCGCGTCCTGGTGGCGGCCAGCTGCGCCGGCAGATCGCCGGGCGTCACCTCGGCGGACTGCGCCAGCACCACCGCGCGCTCGACGACGTTCTCCAGCTCGCGCACGTTGCCGGGCCATCCGTAGCCGGCCAGCATCTCCAGCGCCTCGGACGAAAACCCGCGCACCTCCTTGCCGTTCTCCGCGGCGTACTTGCGCAGGAAGAAGGACGCCAAGAGCGGCACGTCGCTGGGCCGCGCCCGCAGCGCGGGCATCTCGATGGTGATGACGTTCAGGCGGTAATAGAGGTCCTCGCGGAACTTCCCGTCCGCCACCATCTGCTGGAGGTTCCGGTTGGTGGCGGCCAGGACCCGCACGTCGACGGTGATGGTCTCGTTGCCGCCCACCCGTTCGAACTCGCGCTCTTGCAGGAAGCGCAGCAGCTTCACCTGGACGGCCGGCGAGATCTCGCCGATCTCGTCCAGGAACAAGGTGCCGTTGTGGGCCTGGAAAAACCGGCCGTCGCGCCGGCTCTGCGCGCCGGTGAACGATCCGCGCTCGTGGCCGAAGAGCTCGCTCTCCATGATCGACTCGGCCAGGGCCGCGCAGTGGAGCTTGACGAACGGTCCTTTGGCGCGCGGGCTGCGCTCGTGAATGGCGGCCGCGATCAACTCCTTGCCGGTGCCCGACTCGCCCGTGATGAGCACGCTGGCGCGCGAGGGCGCGATCTGCGCGACCGTCTTGAAGACGGCCTGCATGGGCGCCGAGCTGCCGATGATGTTCGAGAAGCTGTACTTCTCCGACAACCGCTGGCGCAGCAGGCCGGTCTCGGCGCGCAGGCGCCGCTGCTCCAGCTCGCGCGCCACCACCACCGACAGCTCCTCGACGTTCACCGGCTTCGACAGGTAGTCGCGGGCGCCCACCCGCATCGCCTTGACCGCCGTCTCGACCTCGCCGAAGGCGGTCATCACGATGACCGGCAGATCGTGATCGTTTTCGCGCAGCTTGGCCAAGAGCTGAAGGCCGTCCATCCCGGGCATCTTCAGATCGGTCAGGACCAGGTCAGGCGCGAAGTCCGCCACCTTGCCGAGCGCCTTGAACGCATCGGCCGCGGCGTCCACCGCGTAGCCTTCGTCGCGCAGCAGCTCGACCAGCGCGGTGCGCGCGTTGATCTCGTCGTCGACAATCAGGATGCGTGCTTTTTCCACGATGCGCGAAGCTCCTCGAGGTAACGGGTGAGCGACGGCGGATGGGGACCGAATGCCGCCGGGCCATGCCTGCCCTGGTGCAACGGCCGGACCATGTGAAAGTACGGCGCGAATGACCGGTTTTGTCGAAGCCTAGCGCAAGCTCTGCGAAGCGCCGCGCATGTAGCGCAAAATCTGCGGACATGCCCGCGTCAGGACACGCCACAAAAGCGCCGCCGCCGATCGCCTGCCGGTCCGGAGCCGGGCGGCCAGCAGGCCCTCTCCTGGCCGCCGCCGGCTGACCGCCGCGCGTCAGGCCGCGGCCGCCAGGGCCCCGGAACGGAGCACCGACTGAAGCTCCAGCTCGATCTGGCGGACGCGTTCCGCGGACAGGCAGATCCGGCGGGCCACGTGCTGGCGCGGGGCCGGTTCGTCGGCCAGCAGCCGCTCGCGCAGCACGGTCAGGTGCCGGCCGGGCAAGCGAGGCGCCAGCGAGGCCGCCGACTGCCGGACCCGCCAGGCCAGCTCCGCGTCCGCCAGCCGCCGCTCCGCGCCGGGGTCGGAATCCGCGAGGACGTCGGCCAGCGATGCGCCGTCCGGGCACACCGGGGACTCCAGTGACACCTCGGCGGACCCCACCGTCCCCTTGTAGAAGGCCGCCCGCTCGGCCCGCGTCCGGACCGCCCGCACCACCCGGACGTTGTCCATCGCATACTTCATGATGAAGGCGCGGATCCAGAGCGCCGCGTACGTGCTGAGCCGCGCGCCTTTTGCCGGATCGAACCGGCGAATGGCCTCCATCAGCCCCAGGCACCCTTCCTGAACGACGTCATCGAACCCGCGGCCGTGGGTTCGATCGAGCTGCCGGGCGATCTTCAGGACCAGCCGCAGGTTGGATTCGATCAGCCGGCGCTCGACGGCGGGGTCCCGCGTCCGGCGAAACTCGACGAGCAGGCGGTTCTGCTCGGCCGGGGGCAGCGGTCTCGTGCGCGCGGACATCCAGGCGTCGTGGCTCATGCCAGCTTGTCCTGCAGCCCGGATGCCAAGCTCGACCGCGCGGCCGAAAAGAACCATCGCTTCACCCCCTCGGCGGCCGCCACGTAAGCGATCACGATCCCGCCGATCAACGCCAGCTCCGCCGGGCCCGGCGTCGTCAGGCCCAGCGGCGCCGCCAGCGGCGAGAACGGCAGCGCGACGGTGGCCGCCAGGCAGATCGCGGTGGCCCGCAGCAGCGCCCGCCCCGGCCGACTGCGCCCCAACGGCCGCTGGCTGCGAACGACCAGGACCACGCTGGCCGCGGACAGCACCGATTCGATGAACCACCCGGTCCTGAACGCCGCCGGCTGCCGGCCCACCAGGCGCAGCAGCGCCCCGAACGTCAGGTAGTCGAACACCGAGCTCAGAAGGCCGAACACGAACATGAACCGGCGGACCAGCGCGACGTCCCAGCGGCGCGGCCGGGCGACCGCCTCGTCGTCGACGGTGTCCGACGCGATGGCCATCTCGGGCAAGTCGGTCAAGAGGTTGGTCAGCAGCACCTGCTTGGGGACCAGCGGCAAGAACGGCAAGAACAGCGAGGCCCCGGCCATGCTGAACATGTTCCCGAAGTTGGCGCTGGTGGCCATGTACACGTACTTCAGCGTGTTGACGAACGTCCGCCGCCCTTCCCGCAGGCCGCGCGCGACCACGCTCAGGTCCTTTTCCAGAAGGACGATGTCCGCGGCCTCGCGCGCCACGTCGGCGGCGCCGGCCACCGAGATGCCCACGTCGGCCGCGTGCAGCGCCGGGGCGTCGTTGATGCCGTCGCCCATGAACCCGACCACGTGGCCGGACCGCCGCAACGCCAGCACGATCTGCTCTTTTTGCGTCGGTTCGACCTCGGCGAAGATGTCGACGGTCCGCGCCAGCGGCGGGAGCGCCGAGGCGGCGGCGCGCCGCAGCTCGGTCCCGGTCACGATCACCGGCGCGGAGACGCCCAGGCGCCGGGCCAGCGCCCGCGCCGCCGCCGCGTTGTCGCCGGTGACGATCTTCACCGCCACGCCCAGGGCCGCCAGCTCGTCCAGCGCGGCGCGAACGTCGGGCTTGGGGGGATCGTGAAACCGGACCAGGCCGGCCAGCGTCATGCCCCGCTCGTCGGCGCGCGTGACGGTTCCGCGCCCGGTCACGGCACGCGTCGCCACCGCGATCACGCGCAACCCGTCGGCGCAGGCATCGGCGAACTGCGCTTCGATCTGCGCGCGCCGCCCGTCCAGCGGCACCACCCCCGCGGCCGTCTCGACGCTGTCGCAGACCTCCAGCACCGCGGCCACGGCGCCCTTCGTGATGAGCAAGCCCCCCTGGCGCGCCAGCAGCACCGAGAGCCGCCGGCGCACGAAGTCGAACGGGATCTCGTCGCGCTTCTCGGCGGGGTCGACCGGCTCGACGGCCAGGTCGCGCAGCGTCTGGTCCAGCGGGCTGGCGTAGCCGGTCTCGTGCGCGGCGTTCAAGAACGCCAGCCGCCGCACCCGATCGCTGGGCCGCCCGTCGCCGTCCAGCGCCGCTTCGAACGACAGCCGCCCCTCGGTGAGCGTCCCGGTCTTGTCGGAACAGAGCAACGTCATGCTCCCCAGGTTCTCGATCGACGCCAGCCGGCGCACGATGGTCTTCTGCGCGGCCATGCGCGAGGCGCCACGCGCCAGGTTGACCGCCACGATGGCCGGCAGGAGCTGCGGCGTGAGGCCGATGGCCAGCGCCAGCGAGAACATCAGCGACTCCAGCACCGGCCGTTCGAAGTAGACGTTGACCGCGAAGATCGCCAGCACCAGCAGCAGCGTCACCTCCATGAGCAGGTAGCCAAAGCGCCGCAGGCCGTGCTCGAACTCGGTCTCGGGCGGCCGCGACGCCACCCGGGCCGCCACCCGCCCCAGCTCGGTCTGCCGCCCGGTGCGGACGATCAGCACGCGCGCCGCCCCGCTCACCACGTGGGTGCCCAGGAAGACGGCGCTCCGGCGGCGAGCCAGCGGCGCGTCGGCAGCGTCCGCGCCGGCGGCCTTTTCAGCCGGTTCGCTCTCGCCGGTGAGCGGGGCCTCCGAGACGAACAGATCGCGCGCCTCCAGCAGCCGCCCGTCGCCGGGGACGCTGCGGCCGGCATCCAGCAGCGCGACGTCGCCGGGGACCACGTCGGCCAGCGGCACCTCGCACACGGCGCCGTCGCGCAGCACCCGGGCGCGCGTCGCCACCTGCGCGATCAGATGGTTGACGGCCTGGGACGCGCCGTGCTCTTGCCAGACGCCCAGCGCCGCCGACGCGGCGACGATCGCCAGCACGATGACGGCGTCGCCGGCGTCGCCCAGAAAGGCCGCCAGCCCGGTCGCGGCCAGCAGGATGAGGACGATCGGGCTCGCGAGCTGGCCCAGGATCAGCGCCGGCAGATCCGTCCGCCGCCCGCGTGCCAGAACGTTGGGCCCGACGGCCGCGCGCCGGGCGGCCGCCAGGTCGGAGGTCAGCCCGCCCGGCGAGCTCTCCAGCCGTTCAAAGAGCGGAGCCAGAGCGCCCGCCCAGAAGGCGTCGGTGTTCCGGCCAGCGGCGCTCTGGCCGGCGGGCACGGGTCAGGCCGCCAGCGGCAGGTGGCCGTCCCGGGCGTCCGCGGCGGCGGCCGGCGCGACGGACGTGATGACCGCCGGCCGCGTGCTGAACGGCCCCGCCAGCCACGCGAACATCAACGCCCCCCAGGACAACGCCAGCGTCGCCTCGAGCAGCGTGGACGGAAAGACGAGGGCAGTCAGCGCCACCCAGGCGCCCACCGCGGCGGCGGCGATCCGCGCGCGGTCGTTGCTCAACGAGAAGGCGGACAGCACGATGCCGAGGGCGCCGGCGACCAGGCCGTCGATCCGGTGGGCCGCCGACATCGGAAGCATCAGCGCCCCCAGCGGCAGCCAGGGCGCGAGCAGAATGGCCAGCGAGCGGGTGAGCATGGTGAACCTCCTTCTGCCGCTCGTCTGTGCAACTGCCATTCCCAAGCCGGCGCCGGCCGGGCGCCTCGGGGCTCCGCAAACCGTTCGCCATGCCGCCCCCGCGCCGGCAGGAACTGCGCGCTCGGCGCCGCGAGGTGGCGCAAGCGGGCTGGCATCGGGGTTGCGTCGACGCCAGGGCATGAACTCTTCGTCGATCGAGCCGGTCCGGCCGCCGCGCGTCCGCCAGTTCCCAGTCGTGGCGCAATACATGACCCCGGCGCCCCACACCATCGGGCCGACCCGCCCGCTGGCCGCCGCCGGGCGCATGATGCGAGAACACCAGGTGCGACATCTGCCGGTGCTGGACGGCGGCCGGGTGGTCGGCCTGCTCTCCGAACGCGACCTCCTGTTGATCGAGACGCTCCCGGGCGTCAATCCAACCGACGTCCGCGTCGAAGAGGCCATGGTGCAAGAGGTGTTCACCGTCGAGCCGGAGGCGCCGGTCGGGGAAGTGGTCGAGCAGATGATGGCCGCCAAGCTGGGTTCGGCGATGGTTTGCCGGGACGGCCGCGTGGTCGGCGTGTTCACCACCGTCGACGCGCTCCGGGCGTTGCACGAGCTGCTGGAAACCCCGGGTTGACGGGGGGCGAGCCCTGGCCTAAGCCTGTGGCCGCCATGAAGCGGGGACGTGTGTTGGTCGTCGACGACCAGGTCGCGCTGGCAGAGAACATCGCCGAGGTGCTGCAGGGGGTCGGCTTTCAGACCGACGTGGCGGCCTCTGCCGAGGAGGCGCTGGCGCGCGTGGCGCGTGGCGGGATCACCGCCGTCGTCACCGATTTCAAGCTGCCCGGGGCGACCGGCGCGCAGCTCATCGAAGAGCTGCGGCGGCGCGGCGAACGCATGCCGGTCTTGATGATGAGCGCCTACACCGACGAAGGCACCATCGATCGCTCGCGGGCCGCCGGCGCCTGGCTGTTTTTGCCCAAGCCGGTCCCGCTGTCCACCCTGGTGGACACGTTCGAGTCGCTGGCGCGGCAGCCGGCCACGGCCTTGCTGGTCGAGGACGAAGAGGCGCTGGCGCAGAACCTGGCCGAGGTGCTGAACCAAGCCGGGCACGAGGTGGTGGTGAGCCACACGGCGGCCGACGCGCTGGCGCAACGGCGCCGCGTGCAGGCGGCCGTCCTGGACGTACGGCTGCCCGACGGCACCGGCCTGGAGGTCGCGCGCCAGCTCCGCGCGCGGGATCCGGCCATCCAGATCCTGTTCATCTCCGGATACCCGCAAGATTTCGGCGGCGCGCAGCTGCCCGACGTCGCCGCCCTGGCCAAGCCGCTGGACCCTAGCCAGTTGATCTCGTGGGTGCAGCTGGCGGTCACCAGGCTGGCGCGCCCCTGATGGCCGCGTTCTTGCGTACGCGGTGAACATGACCGCGCGTTCGTCGTTCCTGAGCCTGGCGCTGGCGGGCACGCTGCTGGCCGGCTGCGCCTCCACGTCCCAACGCCCCGCCGGCGGCGAGCAGCCCCACCGCGTCCCCGATTCGGCGCCCGACAAGGTCGCCGCCACCCGCGCGGCCGCGGGCCTGCACCTGGAAGAGGACGACGAGCGCTGGGGCATCGAGGCGGCCCGGGCCCGCAAGCAGAACGCCGAGACCAAGACGCCACCCTCATCGCCGGGCAGTGTCACGGCGCCGACCAGCCCGCCGCCACCCCATTAGCTTGCGGGCACGGCGGCGCGGGCCAGGCGCATCGAACCACTGGTCCGGCGGACGCTGGCGTTCGACTGGTCAAGCGCCCAGCCGCGGGCCGCCCTGGACCAGGACCAGGACCGGGCCTAGTGCACCTCCGTCGAAATCGCGTCAACGCCGAGGCCGACAAGCCGCGCTGGACGCGAGGCGCGACGACGAGGAATACCCGGAGGTATTGTGAGGAGAAGCAACGAAGCGTCCGGCGCGGATCGTCGGCCGAACGTGACGCTATTTCGACGGCGGTGCACTAG
>JAICYS010000345.1 GCA_025934105.1 Myxococcota bacterium
GGGGGCATCCGCCCCATCCACGCGCGCGGCGGGCTGTCGACCTCGGCGGGGGCCGCCTTCCTGCGCAGCCGGGCGTTCACGGCCACCCTCGTCGCCCCGCCGCTGGCCTGGGCCCTGATGTTCGGCTTCGGCCGCGCCCGGGCGCGCCTGTCGGCCGACGAGGAGCGCACCAGCCGGAGGCGCCTGCGCAGCCTGGTGCGGCGCCGCCTCCGGCAGGCGGAGGCGCATCGCACGGCCGGCCACACCGCCGCTTTCTACGCCGAGATCGACCGGGTGGTGCGCGAGGCGCTGGCCGAGCGGCTGGGCACCCCGGTGGCGGGCCTGCGCACCGAGGAGCTGCGCGCCTTGCTGGCCAGCCGGGGACTGCCCGATTCCGACAGCGCCGAGATCGTCGCGGTGCTGACCGCCTGCGACGAGGCGCGCTTCGCGCCCGGCGCCGCCACCGGCGACCCGGCGGCGCTGGCCTCCGTCGAGGGGCGGGCCGCTGACATCGTGGGCGCGATCGAGCGCGCGCCCTTGCGGCCGGAGGCCATCGCGTGAGGCGCGCCGCCCCCGGGGGCCAGGCGAGGGCCGTCGACATGTTGGGCGCGGTCCAGCGCGCGCCGTTGCGGTCGGAGGGCGGGTCGTGAGGCGCGCGCTGCTGGCCCTGGCGCTGCTGCTGGCGCTGGGCGTCCCGGCGCGCGCCGGCCGGCTGGACGAGGCCTGGCGTCGCGGCAACGAAGCCTACCTGCACGGCGACTACAGCGGCGCCATCGCCGCCTACCAGGAGCTGCGGGGCCAGGGGGTCCACAGCAGCGAGCTGTTCTTCAACCTGGGCGACGCCTACTTCCGGTCGGGGTCGCTGGGGCCGGCCATCTGGGCCTTCGAGGAGGCGCTGGTCCTCGACCCCGGCAACGACGACGCCCGGTTCAACCTGACAGCCGCCCGCCAGGAGGCGTCGCACCTGGCCCGGGCCGGTGACGCCGCCGAAGCGCCCGCCCAGGACCGGGACCCGCTGTGGGTCCGGATCGTGACGGCGCTGAGCGCGTCGGTCGAGACCTGGCTGTTCGTCGCCGCCTACCTGACGCTGTTCGCGCTGCTCTTCTGGCGCCGCTGGGCCCGCGCCGACCTGCGGGCGCCACTGGGCATCGCCGCCGCCGCGTTCGGCGTGGCGGCGCTGCTGACCGGGGCGCTGCTGCTGGGGCGCGTCCAGCTGGACCGCCTGGCGTTCGGCGTGGTGCTGCCCGCCAACGTGGAGGTGAAAGAAGGCGCGGACGCCAGCGCCCGCACCAGCTTCGCGCTGCACGCCGGCGCGCGCGTCCGCCTGGTCGACAGCGACCAGGACTGGGTGCGCGTGCGGCTGGGGAACGGCCTGGAAGGTTGGATCCGCGCGAACGACGTCGGAAAGCTATAATCGCGCCCGGATGGCTGAACCGCATTACGACAAGCACGTCTTCATCTGCACCAACCGGCGCGATCCCAGCAACCCCAAGGGCTCGTGCGCCGCGAAGGGGGGCGACGCGGTTCGCGACGAATTCAAGCGGCTGCTGCACGACCGCGGCGTCAAGGGGCGCATCCGCGCGAACGCCGCCGGCTGCCTGGATCAGTGCGCGCGCGGCGTGACCGTGGTCGTCTACCCGGAGCAGGTCTGGTACGGCGGCGTGACCGTGGCCGACGTCCCCGAGATCATCGACCAGCACCTGTTCGGGGGCGTTCCCGTCGAGCGCCTGCGGATGAAGTGACCCGGTTGGCCGCCGAAATCGCCGCCCCTCCGCCCGAAGCCGGCGCGCCGGCCCGCTGGACCGTGCTGGACGTGATCAAGTGGACCATCGCGCGGTTCACCGAGCGGCGGCTGGACACGCCGCGCCTCGACGCCGAGGTCCTGGTGGCCCACGCGCTGGGGCTGTCGCGGGTGCAGCTTTACGTGCAGCACGATCGCCCGCTGCTGGCCGCCGAGCTGGCGGCGATTCGCGAGCTCATCAAACGGCGGCAGGCCGGCCAGTCGGTCGCCTACGTCGTCGGCAAGAAAGAGTTCTGGGGGCTGGAGCTGGCGGTCGACGCGCGGGTCTTGGTGCCCCGCCCCGACACCGAGACGCTGGTGGAAGAGGGCCGCGACCGGCTGGACGCCGCGGCCCATGCGGCAGAGCGCGTGGGCGACGTCGGCACCGGCTCGGGCGCCGTGGCCCTGGCCCTCAAGAAGGTGCGCCCCGCCGCGGCGCTGTTCGCGACGGATCTGTCCGCCGACGCGCTGGCGGTCGCCCGCGGCAACGCGCAGCGCCTGGCCCTGGACGTGACCTTCCTGGAGGGCGATCTGGCGGAGCCGCTGGCGCCGCACGCGCCGTTTTCGCTGCTGGCCGCCAACCTGCCCTACGTCGCGACCGGCGATCTGGCGGGGTTGCCGCCCGAGGTCCGCGCCGAGCCGGCGCGCGCGCTGGACGGGGGCGCCGACGGCCTGGATCTGGTGCGCCGCTTGATCGGGCAAGCGCCGCCGCTGCTGGGGGCGGGGGGCGCGCTGGCGCTGGAGATCGGCGCCGGCCAGGCCCATGCCGCCGCCGCCCTGTTGACCGCCGCCGGCTTCACCGACGTCCGCCGCCGGCGGGACCTGGCCGGGATCGAGCGCGTCGTCTCGGGGGTGAAGGCGTGACCGCTCCGGCCGCCGTGAGCGCCCCGCGCTCCGAGGGCTCGGTCGCCGCCAAGGGGGCCGTGTTCATCGGATTCGCCAAGCTGTACTTCATGCTGAGCGGGTTCGTGCAGCAGGTGCTGCTGACCCGGTTCGTGGGCGCGGCCGAGTTCGGCGCGTTCGGGGTGGTCAACAACGTCATCTCGATCGTCAACAACACGGTCGTGCAGGCGACCATCCAGGCCGTTTCGAAGTACACCGCCGAGGACGACGCCCGTGCCGGCGCCGTCCAGCGCGCCGGGGTGCGCATGCAGGCGGTGCTGGGGACGGCCCTGGCGATGGCCATCTTCTTCGGCGCGCCGCTCATCGCGAAGTTCGAGGAGGCGCCGCGCTACACCTCCTACTTCCGCATCGCGGCGGCCATCCCGTTCCTGTATTCGCTGTACGCCGTCTTCGTCGGTTCGGCCAACGGCCTGCGGCGGTTCCGGACCCAGGCCGGCTTCGACGTCGGGTTCTCGACCTCCAAGACCATCCTGCTGCTGGGGCTGGCGCTGCTGTGGAAGGTGACCGGCGCGTTCGTCGGGTTCGCGGCGGCCGCCGCCATCATCCTGGTGGTCGCCTCGCGCGTGATGGCGCTGCCCGCCGGAGACCAGCGCTTCCCGATGCGCCGCCTCAGCGCGTACATGAGCGCGGTGGTGGCGTACGGCCTCCTGCTGAACGTGGCGCTCAACTACGATCAGCCACTGCTGCACCACTTCGCCGGCAAGGTGGCCGGGCCGGCGGTGGCGGCGGTGGCGGCCGGCCACTACCAGGCCCTGCGCACGCTGGCGCTCTTGCCCTACCAGGCGCTCATCGTGGTCACGTTCGTCATCTTCCCGCTCGTCTCGCGGTCCACGTTCGCCGAGGATCGCGAGGCGACGCGCGTCTACGTCACGCAGACGCTGCGCTATGCGCTGCTGCTGGTGGCGCTGATGGGGATCGTCCTGGCGGCGCGCCCCGCGGCGCTGCTGGCGATCATCTACAAGCCCGCCTACGGCGAGGGGGCCGCCGCGATGCCGGTCCTGGTGGCGGGCGAGTGCTGCCTGGCTCTCCTCGGCGTGGTGTGCGCGATCTTGAACGCCGCCGGGCGGACGCGGGCCACGGTGTCGATCGTGGCGCTGACCGTGGCGGTGGGCGCCGGCGCGGCGGCCGTGCTGGTGCCGCACGCCAGGGTCGGCGCGCCGATGCTGCGGGCCGCGGCCACCGCCACCGCGCTGGGCATGGCGTCCGGCTTCGTGGTTTCGATCGTTTACGTCCGGGCGCGGCTGGGCGGTTCGCCGCCGGCCGCGACGGTCGGGCGCGTGGCGGCCGGGGTGGCCGCCGGCCTCCTGGTCGCCCATCTGATGCCGGGCCACGGCAAGATCGCCGGGCTGGCCGCCATCCTGGTGGCGGCGGCGGCGTACTTGGTGGTGCTGGTGGCGGCCGGCGAGCTCGGTCCCGCCGACCGCGCCAAGCTGGCCAGGATCCTGCGGCGCTGAACTTCGGGCGCGCGGGCAGGCCGAAGCCCGGCGTGGAAGCCTTCCAGCCGGCGCCCGCCGGACGGACCGCCGTCGCGCCGGCCGGCGGCGGCCTGGCGGTCAGGCGCGCCGGCGACGAGCTATTTCCAGGGGTGCTGGGGCGTGGCGTGCACCGCCGCGCCGTGCTTGAACACGACGACGGCCACGGCGCCCCCCAGGATCACGGTGCCGATGAGGGCGCCGATCAGGAAGCTGCGCACGGGGCGCGGTCCGATCGGGAAGTCGCGCCGGGTCGGCATGAGGTCGGTCGCTTCGGGCGGCTCGAGGACGTTGGCCAGCGTTTCGGGGCCGGGCGTCGACTCGGCGGCTGCGCGAACGGGCGGCGGCGGCGCCGGA
>JAICYS010000271.1 GCA_025934105.1 Myxococcota bacterium
CCGTTCCTCGACGGCGGTCAGCACCGCCTGACCGTCTTCGACGCGGCCGAACGATCGGGGGTGCAGCTGGGCCGTCGCGTGCGCGCAGTCCAGGTCGTGGATCTCGCCCAGCAGCTCGCCCAGGCGATCGATCTTCGGCATCAGGGTGGTCGTCAGCTCCGGGATGGCCGCGCGGATCAGCCGCAGCTGGTTCGCGAGCGCCTTCACCTGCTTGCGCCAGTCGTGCAAGCTCTCCGGCGAAGGCTGTCGGCGAACGGCCTCCAGCGCCCGGCGCGCCTTGCGGTACGTGCGAATCACCCCGCCGCTGATGGCGCGCCGCCCGTGCGCCACGTTCCAGTCACCCAGCTGCCGCCGCACGCGGCGGAGCGACCGGGCCGCCCGGCGCAAGTCGCGCTCGACCTCCTCGGGCGAAAGCGCGCGGCGGAGCTGGCGCTCGGCCGCCGACAGCCCATCGAGCAGCCGGGGCGGCAGCGTGGACTGCAGCCGCGTCCCCAGCAGGCGGAAGGTGTGGGCCTGCACCGCCAGATCGCGCGGCCGCGACAGGAGGCGGGCGGCGTCGCGCAGGCGGCGGTCGTCGCGCTTCACGCGCCGGCCCGCCGCGCCGCCCCGCCCCCGCAGCAGCGCCAGCGCGGCGCGCGACCGCTTGAGGCGCGTGCGCACCTCGTGCACGCGCTGCTCTTGCGGCTGCTCGCGATCGCGGGCGGCCCGCAGCGCCTTGCGGATCTCTGCGCGGACGATGCGGCGCAGGCCCTTGCCCACCCGCTCGCCCCGCTTGATCCGGTACGCCATGCCTCAATATGTATCGCGCACGCTGACGGCGCGCAGCGCCGCGCCCAGCTTGGCCGCCGCGTCCGGCGCGTCGCCGGGCGCCGGCGTCCACTCGACCTGCGCCGTCTCCCCCGGCAGCAGATCGAAGAAGTTGTCGCTGAAGAAGCCGTCCAGGCCGCCGCCGCCGGCCGACAGCCAGACCGCCCGCGCGAATTTCCGGGCGGTCACCTTGACCGTCGCGCCGCCCGCGTGGGGCGTCACGCTGACCGACAGCTCCGGCGCTGGCAGCGCCAGATCGCGCGGCTTCAAGAAGGGGAAGATGTTCCGCGACAGCATCGCGCCGGTGGCCTTGTCGGTCAGCTCGGTCACCAGCACGACGCGCGTGGGGTCGAGCCCCTTCAAGACGTCGCGCTTCCAGGCCTGGAACTGCGCCTCGCTGGCCAGCGCCCGCACCGTCACGTCGCGCTCGAACCGCCAGCGGTCGCCCCCGCCGTCCAGATCCACCACCCGCAGCACCAGGTGGGCCGCCACGTCGCGGCGCAGGTCGGAGACCAGGTACACGCGCAGGTTCCCGTTCTCGTCGGCGGGCGACACCAGCACGGGCGCGAAGAAGCGCTTGGCCGCGTACTGCAGCGCCTTCCAGCGGCCGTAGTAGTCGATGCTGGACCAGGACGCCACCGGCCAGCAGTCGTCGAGCTGCCAGTAGAGGCTGCCCATGTTGTAAGGCATTCGCCGCCGGTGGGCCTCGGCGCCGAACTGGATCACGCGGGCCTGCAGCACCTGCGACAGGTACAGGAACGACGCGAAGTCCTTGGGCGACCGGAACTCGCGGTCCATGTACGTCTTCACCAGCGCGTTGCCGCGCGGATGCCGCTGGTGGCTCAACATGACCGGCGAATCGATGCGCCACTCCGACGGAGGCGCGTAGCGGGCCACGCTCTCCAGCAACGGAAACGACTGGAACCCGTACTCGCTCATGAAGCGCGAGACGTTGTCGGCGTAGTCCTCGTACGGCGACGCCGCGTGCCAGACGCCCCAGTAGTGCGCGTCGCCCCAGCCCATCTTGCCCGGCGGAACGCCGTCCTCGTTCGCGCTGGGGGTCGAGCGCGTGTAGAAGCGCCCCGGATCCTGCTCGGCCACCACCTTGGGCAGGATGTCGTGAAACACCCGCTTGTAGTCGTTCCAGATGGTGTTCTGGGCGTTCTTCGACAGGTGGAACTTGAATTGCCAGCCCCACTGCTGCCAGGCGGCCTCGATCTCGTTGTTGCCGGCCCACAACGCCAGCGAAGGGTGATTGCGCAACCGGCGGACGTTTTCGATCGCCTCCTGGCGCACGTTCTCGAGGAAGGCCGCGTCGCCCGGGTACATGCTGCAGGCGAACATGAAGTCCTGCCAGACCAGCAGGCCCAGCTCGTCGCAGATGTCGTAGAAGTCGTCGTCCTCGTAGATCCCGCCGCCCCAGACGCGGATCATGTTCATGTTGGCGGCCGCCGCCGACCCCAGCAGCGCGCGCCGCCGGGCGGTGGTCTCGCGATCGATGAAGCTGTCGGAGGGGATCCAGTTCGCCCCCTTCATGAACACCGGCGCGCCGTTCACCACCACCGTGAAGCTCTTGCCGGCCGCGTCGCGCTTGTTCACGACCTCCAGCGTCCGCAGGCCCACGCGCGTCTGCCGCCGGCCGCGCGGCGCGCCGTCCACGGACAGCGCCGTCTCCAGCGTGTAGAGCTTTTGCGGGCCGAGGCCGGCCGGCCACCAGCGCTCGGGCTTGGCGATCACCGCCTCCAGCCGGATCTCGTTACGCCCCTTTTGCACCGGCCGTTCGACCTGCGCCAGCAGCGCCCCGCCCGGCAAGGCAACCGAGACCTGCGCGCGCCCGGCGCGCGTCGCGTCGACCACGGCGGCGATCTCCAGCTTGGCCTGCGCGTCGTCCAGCGCGCGCTGGAAGACCTGCACGTCGTCCAGCCGCGCCACGTCCCAGGCCTCGACGGAGGCGGGCCGCCAGATGCCGCTGGTCACGAAGCGCGGCCCCCAATCCCACCCGTACTGGTAGGGGGCCTTGCGCGTGAACATGCTGACCATGTCCTTGGCCTGATCGTTGACGGCCGGCAGCGTGTACCCCAGGCGGTCGTAGGCCGGCTTGGCCACGGCGATGGGCGATCGAAAGTGGACGAGGACGGTGTTGGCGCCGGCCTTGAGGTGCGGCTTGATGTCGGCGCGCCAGGACCGAAACATGTTGTCGGCCGACAGCACGCGCGCGCCGTTGACCGTCACGTCGGCGTAGGTGTCGAGGCCGCGAAAGACGATCTCGACGCGTTCCCGCCGCAGCAGCTCGGGGTCGGCGTTGAAACTGGTCCGGTACTCCCAGTCGGTGTGCTCGATCCACTGAAGCTGCTTCTCGTTCGTGCCGGCGAACGGGTCGGGAATCTTGCCGGCGCGCAACAGATCGGTGTGGACGCATCCCGGGACCACCGCCGGGATCCAGTCCGCGAAGCCGGGCGGCCCGCCCACCGCCCGCAGCTCCCAGCGGCCAAGCGCGAGGCTCTGCGGCTCGCCGCCCGGGGGTGGAGCGGCCGGCGCGTCGCGGGCGCCGGCGGCTGGCGGGCCGCCCCACACGCCGGCGGTCGCCGCCAGGATCGTCAACGCCCTCAGTCGATGACGATGGGAATGTTGAAGTCTTGCCAAGCCGGCGTGGTGTTGAGGCGCGAGGGGTCCTGGTTGTACAGGTAGATGGCGGGATAGGTCGCGACCTGGTGGAACTCGCCCGAGACCACGATGGCCGTGATGTAGAGCTGCGACACCTGCACCAGCGAGCCGCTGGCGCTGGTGACGGCGGGCGTGCCGTACCGGTTCGACGAGAAAATGAGCCAGTAATAGGTCTTGCCGTTCGAAGACGTGACCGTCGGCGACCAGCGGGGCCAGTGGTTGTTGATGCCCGGGCTGCTCATGCCCGAACAGGTCGGCGGCGTGTTGGCCTGCAGCTTGACCGCGGTCGCGCCCGCGCCGCCGCCCGGCGCGTTGCCGAACGGCGTGATGTACAGCTCGGCCTGCTTGTTCGCGTACAGGTACCCGGGGCTGGGAACCGCCGTGTAGGCCAGGAACTGGCTGTCGGGCGAGAGCGCCGGGTAGTACTCGTCCATCGTCTTGCTGGACGCGCCGGGCACCGGCATCGCGGTACCGCCCGCCTTGTTGTTGTACGGAACCTGGTAGATGTCCGCCGGGCCCGTCGCCAGACGGCCGTCCTGCGTGCCGCAGCCCATTCCGGCCGGACCGCTGGGGTTGGACTGGCCCGGATTCGGACAGGCCGCCGAGACGTAGACGATGGTGTTGCCGTCCACGCTCCAGTTCGGGAAGCCGGCGGCGTTCTTGTCGCCGGTGGCGATGTACCCGTAGGCCGTGCCCTCGACCGGCACCTGCAACCCGTTGTTGGCCATGGTCGTCGCCGTCGAGGTGAGGTCGATCCACATCAGCCTGCCGGGATCGGCGTCGTCGGTGGCGTAGGGATTGTTGTAGTCGACCATCTGGCTGGCCATGATCCCGATCCGCTCGCCACCCGCGGCGCCGGCCGGATCGCTCCAGTGCGCCTTCGAGAAGGCCATCGGCCCCCCCCATGCGTACTGGATGACTGTCGCCAGACCGGTGGCCCCGGTGGTCGTGGGGCACGCCATCGTGAAATTGGTCGTGTGACACCCCAGATAGCCCGGCAGCGCCTGGCCGTGCAGGTTCGGGTCCGGCGAGACGTTGGCGAACACCGCCGGCCAGGGCCAGGCGTCGACGTACGACACGTAGCTGCCGTCGGGCGTGCCCACGTGGCAGCCGATGCACCGCGAGTTGCGCGTGTTGTGCTGGTCGTTGGTCAGCACGTACTGCTGCACTTGATCGATCGTCAGCGCCTTGGTGGTGCCGGTGTCGCCGACCGTGAAGCCCGACAGGTACGAGTCGTTGACCAGCGAGGCCTGGCTGGTGGTCATGGCCTCAATCGCCATCTTGTTGGCTTGCTTGGGATCGGCCGACCAGAACACCATGCTGCCGCCCGCGCCGACGGCGGCGATCTGGAACTTGACCTTGGCCGTGGCGCCGTTGGTCGTCTGAACCGTGAGCGTGATGTCTTGCTCGGGGACGTGCGAGCCCAGGCTGGCCCACAGCGGCTTGGACATCGTCCAGGTCTCGCCCGGCGCGGAATAAGCGACGAGGTCCGTCGATTCCATGTCGGCGTGGACGGTGATCTTCAGGTTGTCCTTGTTTCCGGGCACGCGCACGCGGACCGGGGCCCAGTTGTTCGGGTAGAGCGCGCCGTCCTCGGGCTCGGTCACGCACACCGCGCCGCTGCCCGGATTTCCGAACTTGGAGGTCACGCTGGGGTTGACGCCCTCGTCGAACACCGGGTTGGGGTTGGAGGCCGTCGGCTCGAAGTCGGTGCACTGGCCGCTGCACCCGGTGGGCGTGATGGTGGTCCCGCCCGCCCCCGAGCTGGACCCGCCGCTCCCGGTGTTACCGCCCGTGGCGCCGCTGCCGGAGCCGCCGTTGCCGGTCTGATTCGGCTTCTGCTTGACGCCGGCGCACCCGCCGACCGTCACAAAAACGGCGCATGCAAGCAGGTGTCCGATGCGTCCATAAGCTCTGATCATGGTTGCCGCTCCAGAAAAAGAAACGCGATTATACCCGCCCGGCTGGTCCGCGCCAGAGCGCCGGCGCGGTGGGTTTTGCCGCGGCTTTCCACACACATAGCGCCGCTTTCGCGCGCATGTGGGGGCGCCCCGCCGGTTATCCGCCCAAAATGGCGCGAGCTGCCCAGCGCGGCTTGATTCCCGCCGATGAAGCTGCTGGAGTGAAATGACAAGATGACCGGTGCTACGCCCTCCGACCTCCGCCAGGGCGCGCGGTCGTCCCAATCCGCGCCGGGTCGGCCAGGTCGCCCAGGCAGGATGGAAGACGGTGTCCGGCGGCTCGGGCGATTTCAGATCATCGGTCGTCTGGCCACCGGTGGCATGGCGGAGGTGTACCTGGCGCTCTCGGGCGAGCTGCCGGGCTTTCGCACGCTGATCGTCGTCAAGCGGATCCTGCCGCACCTGGCGCAGAACCGGCAGTTCATCGGCATGTTCCTGGACGAGGCCCGGCTGGCGGCGCTGCTGGATCACCCGAACGTGGTCCGCATCATCGAGGTCGGCCACGACGGCGAGGAGTACTTCCTGGCCATGGAGCTGGTGCAGGGCAAGCCGCTGTCGGCGGTGCTGCGCAAGGCGGCGCGCGAGAAGAAGCCGCCCCATCCGGCGCTGGCCGCCTACATCATGGCGCAGGCGGCCAGCGGGCTCGGCTACGCCCACGCGCTGACCGACGGCGACGGGCGGCCGCTGGGCGTCGTGCACCGCGACGTCTCGCCGCAAAACGTGCTGGTGTCGTTCGAGGGCGCGGTGAAGTTGATCGACTTCGGCGTGGCGCGCGCCTACGGGCGCGTCGCGCACACCAGCCCGGGCGGCCTCAAAGGCAAGATCGAGTACATGTCGCCCGAGCAGGCGTCGGCCGAGGACGTCGACCACCGCGCCGACGTGTTCGCGCTGGGCATCGTGCTGTGGGAGGTCCTGACCGGCCGCCGCCTCTACCGGCGCGAGACCGAGCTGGCGACGATGCGCGCCATCCTGGACGATCCCATCCCGCGCCCGTCCGAGGTGGCCGACGTGCCGCCCGCGCTCGAGGCCGTCGTCATGCGCGCGCTGCGCAAGAAGCGCGAGGGGCGATTCTCGAGCGCGCACGAGATGGCGCAGGCGCTGGAGCGGTACGCCTTCAGCCAGGACGGGTTCAGCCCGGTGCAGCTGGCCACGTACATGAAGGGGCTGTTCGCGTCCGAGTTCCTGCAGTGGCGCAAGACGGCGACGGCGGCGCTGGACATGGAGGTCGACCGGAACGAGCCGCAACACCCGCGCGTCGAGCCGCCTGGCGCCGAGCCGATGACGCAAGGGCCGACCATGGCGTTGCGCCCCAGCCTGTCGGCCTCCGGCCTACCGTCGGGCCTGGGGACGCGAAACGCCACCATTTCGAGCCACGGGGGCCGCAGCAGCCACCCGGGCGTCCACAGCCACGCCGGCAGCCACAGCCAGCCGGCGGCGCTGCCGACGTCGCCGTCGGGGATCTCGGGTGTCGAGCCGCCCAGCAACCGCGACCGCCTGTGGACCTTCGGCGGGCTGGGGGCGCTGGTCGCAATCACGGCCATCGGCGCCTGGCTGCTGGCGCGACCCGCCCCGCCGCCCGCGCCCGTGGCGCCCATCGCCGCGCCCATCGCCGCCGGGGCGCCCGCGACCGCGCCGATCGCTCCCGTC
>JAICYS010000451.1 GCA_025934105.1 Myxococcota bacterium
GACGTGGGTCGCGCCATCGGCGATCACCGCCTCATCGAGGATGGAGATCGGATTTTGGTGGCCATGTCTGGAGGCAAAGATAGCTACGGCCTGCTGGTGCTGCTGCGCGCCATGCAGGCGCGCGCGCCGGTCGCGTTTCAACTGGTGGCCGTTCACCTGGACCAGGGGCAGCCCGGCTACGACGGCGCGCCGCTGCGGCGCTGGCTGGAAGCCGAGGGCGTCCCGCACAAGGTCCTACACGAGAACACTTACGCCATCGTCACCGACAAGATCCCCGAGGGGAAAACCTACTGCTCGCTCTGCTCGCGGCTGCGGCGGGGGATCCTCTACCGCGCGGCCGCCGAGCTGGGCTGCAACAAGATCGCGCTCGGCCATCACCGCGACGACGCGCTGGAGACGCTGCTCCTCAACCTGTTCTTCGGCGGCAAGCTGGCGTCCATGCCGCCGCGGCTGACCACCGACGACGGGCGCCTGGTGGTCATCCGGCCGCTGGCGTACGTGGCCGAAGCGGACCTGGCGGCGCTGGCCGCCGAGCGCGGGTTTCCCATCCTCCCGTGCATGCTGTGCGGCTCGCAGGACGACGCGCAACGCAAGCAGATGAAGGCGCTGCTGGCCGACCTCGAGCGCAAGCACCCCACGCTGCGGCAGACCATGCTGGCGGCGATGGGAAACGTGGTGCCGTCGCACCTCTACCCGCGGCCGGCGGAGCAGCCCGACATCGGGACCCCGCCGCCGCTGGTCACGCTCGGCCGCCGGTCTCCCGACCCGTCCTCGTGAGCGCGCGTTCCCCCTTGCCCTTCGCCGGCGTGGCCGCCTTCTTGCCCACCGGCCGTTCGAGGGCGATCTCGAGCACCTCGTCCATCGTGCGCACCGGTCGGATGCTCAGCTTGGCCGTGACGTAGGCCGGGATCTCCGCCAGCTCCGGCGCGTTGGCCGCCGGGATGATGACGGTGCCCATCCCGGCGCGCGCCGCCGCCAGCAGCTTCTCCTTGAGGCCGCCGATCGGCAGCACCTTCCCGCGCAGCGTGAGCTCGCCGGTCATCGCGACGTCGTGCCGCACCGGCGTCCCGGACAGGAGCGACACCAGCGCGCAGGCCATGGTCACGCCCGCCGAGGGTCCGTCCTTGGGCACGCCGCCCGCCGGGACGTGGATGTGGATCTCGCGGCCCGAATAGAACTCGCTGTTCAGGCCCAGCGCCAGTGCCTGCGCGCGCGCGAACGACAGCGCCGCCTGCGCCGATTCTTTCATCACGTCGCCGAGCTGCCCGGTCAGGATCAGCGACCCCTTGCCGGCCATGGTCTGGGCCTCGACCAGCAGCACCTCGCCCCCGTAAGGCGTCCAGGCCAGGCCGTTCACCGTCCCGACCTCGGGCGCGCGGTGACGCTCCTCGGGCAGGAAGCGGGGCGGCCCCAGATAGCTCGGAATCTCGTCGGGGCCGATCACCGGGCCGCGGGCCGGCGCCGGCGTGCCGTTGGCGGCCGCCCGCGCGCCGTCCTCGACCACCCGCCGCGCCACCCGGCGGGCCAGGTGCGCGATCAGCTTCTCCAGGCCGCGCAGCCCCGACTCGCGCGTGTACTCGCTGATGATCCGCCGCGTCACGTCGCGGCCGATCACGATCTCGTTCGCCGTCAGCCCCGCCTCGGTGATCTGCTTTGGGATGATGTAGCGCTCGGCGATGGCCAGCTTTTCTTCTTCCGCGTAGCCCGACAGATGCAGCGTCTCCATGCGATCGCGCAGGGGCGGCGGGATGGTCTCGGGCAGGTTGGCGGTGGCGATGAACATCACCTTGGACAGGTCGAACGACACGCCCAGGTAGTGGTCGCGGAAGTTGTGGTTCTGCTCGGGGTCCAGGACCTCCAGCAGCGCCGCCGACGGATCGCCGCGCACGTCGGCCCCCAACTTGTCGACCTCGTCCAGCAGCAGCACCGGGTTGTTGGTGCCGGCCTGCTTCATGGCCTGGATCAGCCGGCCGGGCAGCGCCCCCACGTAGGTGCGGCGGTGGCCGCGGATCTC
>JAICYS010000333.1 GCA_025934105.1 Myxococcota bacterium
AGCAGGCGCAGGTAGTCGTAAATCTCGGTGGCCGTGCCCACCGTCGAGCGCGGGTTGCGCGACCCGGTCTTCTGCTCGATCGAGATGGCCGGCGACAGCCCCTCGATGGAGTCGACGTCGGGCTTGTGCATCTGGTCCAGGAACTGCCGCGCGTAAGCCGACAGCGACTCGACGTACCGGCGCTGCCCTTCGGCGTAAATCGTGTCGAACGCCAGCGAGGACTTGCCCGACCCCGAGAGCCCCGTGATGACGACCAGCTTGTCGCGCGGGATCTCGACGTCGATGTTCTTGAGGTTGTGCTCGCGCGCCCCCTTGATGACGATCTTCGGCATTGGACTGCTCGGCTCGGCCGGTTCAGAAAAGCGCCCCTTCAGATGCCGAAGGCGGACACAAGTCAGATCCCAGCCGTTACACCCTATCACGGGCCCACGGCCCGTTTCACCGCCCAGGTGGCCCGGCTCCGTCTGTTAAACTGCGCGACATGCCGGTGACACCGAGGCTGGCGGTCGGCTTCCTGGCCGTGTTTGTGACGGCGGCAGGTTGCGCCAGCTCTGCTCAGCGAATCGAGGCCTACAAGACCGGCGCTCGCCAGACCCGCGCCACCAGCGAGCTCAAGCGCGGCATCAACTTCGGCGACGCGATGGACGCGCCGAACGAGGGCGATTGGGGCTGGTCGTTGTCCACCTCGGCGTTCAAGGCCGTCCGGGAAGCCGGCTTCGACCACGTCCGGGTGCCGATGCGCATCGCCTCCCACTGCGACCCGTCGCCGCCGTACCGGATCGACAAGCGGTTCCTGCACCGGATGGACTGGGCCGTCGACCAGGCCCTCTCGAACGACCTGGGCATCATCATCGACCTTCATCACTACACGTCGATGATGGACGCGCCCAAGGCGCACGCCGACCGGCTGGTCGGGCTGTGGCGGCAGATCGCCACCCGCTACAAAGGCATGCCGCGCGCGGTCGTCTACGAGATCCTGAACGAGCCGCAAAAGAAGCTGACCGCCGAGATCTGGAACCCGATCCTGGCCCGCGCCGTCGCGGCGATCCGCGAAATCGACCCCGACCGGTTGATCGTCGTCGAGGGCGCCCACTGGGCGTCCGCCCAGGACCTGCGCGACACGTTGCAGGTGCCCGCGGGCGACCCGAACATCATCGCCAGCTTTCACATGTACGCGCCGATGTACTTCACGCATCAAGGCTTCGGCTGGATGGAGCCGCGCTATCAGACGCGCGGCGTGACCTTCCCGGGGCCGCCGCCGAGGCCGGTCGTTCCCGTCGCGGCGGCCGACCTCGACCCCGAGAGCCACGCCTGGTTCCAGCGCTACAACAGCGAGCCGGCCATCACCAACCCGGGCGGGCCCGCCGCCATCATCGAACAGCTCGACATCGCCAAGGCCTTCGCCGACCGCACCGGCCTGCGCGTCTACCTGGGCGAGTTCGGGGCCGGCATCAACGCCGACCTCGACTCTCGCGCCCGCTGGACCCGCCTCGCCCGCCAGGAGGCCGAAAAGCGAGGCTTCGGCTGGGGCTACTGGGACTTTTGCCGCAACTTCGCGGCCTACGCGGACCTGGGCATCACCGGGCGCTGGATCCCGGAGATCAAGGCCGCGCTGCTGGATTGACGGCGTCGAGCAGCGCTTCACCTCGGCACGGCGTCAGAACGCCTGCCGCGGCCGGCGAAAGGACGCCGCCGGCGTCGCAATTGTGTCGAGGCGAGCGCAACCGAGCAAACCACAGCCGCTCGGCAGTGGGATTCGAGGCCGCCATTGTCACTCTCTTCACGACGACGTAGGCTGACCGGCCGAAGCCTCCTCATGCACACTCTTTCGACCCGGATGCAGGCGGTCCTGCTGGGGCTGCTCTGCCTGGGGACGTTCGCGGCGGGGCTCAACGGGGGTTTCGTGCTCGACGATCACCGGGCGATCGTCGGCCACCCTGCGGTGCAGGGGACGGCCTCTCCGCTCGACGCGTTCAGTTTGAATTTCTGGGGCGAAGCATTGGACGCCAATCCGCCGTCCTATCGTCCTTTGGCCACGCTCTCGTTCGTGCTGGACCACCGGCTGTTTGGTGAATCGGCGCTGGCTTTTCATCTGTCGTCGTTGCTCTGGTACGTCGGCTTGACGTTGGCGGCCTGGGCGTTCGCCAGACGATGCATGTCTCCGCTGGCGGCTCTCCTGGCCGCGGCTTTCTTCGTGGTGATGCCGGTTCACGTCGAGAATGTCTCCAGCCTCGTGGGCAGGGCCGACACCTTGAGCGTGCTCTTCATCCTTCTCGCTCTGCTGGCCCTCGGCCCGGCCATCGTGGACGGCAAACCGATCACGGCCACGCGCCTCGCGCTGGCAGCGGCGGCCTTTCTGGCCGGCCTCCTGTCCAAGGAAAACGCGGCCGTACTGCCGTTGATCGTGGCGCTGTTCGTGGAATACCGGCGGCGGCGCGCCGAGGCCCCGCTTCCGGTTCTCCGGGCGCATCTGCCGTCGCTGGTCATGTTCGCCCTCCTCGGCCTTTACGCGGCCATCCGTCTGTGGCTGCAACCCGGGACGTTTTCCTTCGTGAGCGACGATGACGTGCTGGTCGGCGCGAGCTTCTGGGAGCAGGCAGGCTATGGGCTGGAACTGCTGGCCCGCTATGCGGGGCTGGTGGTGGCGCCCGTCAGTTTGTGTACCGGCCGAAAATATGCCGAGGTGTTCCGGCCTGCGTCTGTCTCGCTCACCATGGTGGTGGGGGCCAGCCTGTGCGGCCTGGCCGCGTACGGTTCATGGCGATCCTATCGGAAGGGCGGATTTCCGTTCGTCCCGGCCGCATTCGTCGCCTGGTGCCTGGTGACCGGCTTGGTCTTCCCGATGCCCGAAAGCATGGCGGACAGGTTCCTCCTGCTGCCGTCCCTCTTCCTCTGTCTTGCTCTGGGACCGTTGCTGTCGTCATTCGCGGCCAGGAACCGCGGCTGCCAGCTCTTGTTGGTGATCGTGCTGGGTGTCCAGGCGGTCATGTCGAATCTCCAGGCCCGCACCTGGCACGACGAGGGGACCCTGTGGGCGCACGCAGTCCGGGCCTGCCCCAATTCGCTCCACAATCATTTCCGATACGCGGAATATCTCTCCAGCCAGGGGCAGACCGCGGAGGCCGTCTGGCAGTACGCCGTCTTGACCAAGGGCCGGCATGCCTTTCCGTACGCTTGGTCTCACCCGGCGGTCGAAGCAGAGCGTTCAATGCCCGCCGAGCAGCGCGTTCGCGAGATGCATGACCTGCTGGGAATCACCCTCAGCGAACCCGAGTGGCGCGAGCGCTTCGAGATGTACTTGCGCAGCATGGGCAAATGGCAGGAGGCCGAGCTGGTCGCAAAATCCAGTCCGTACCGGCGACCGGACGCTCCAGGACCGGCGGGGCCGCAGCCGTCCGAGTGACGGCGTGGCGGCGCCTCACGCTCAGTCTGTCCCGGCGTCCGTCCGTTCGAGACTGCTCGACGTCCCGAAGTACGTATACGGGCAGCAGCCGCCCGCTGCCTTGAACGATACGGACGACGTGTATGCATCGCCGTTGGTGAGGCGGAGGTGAATCCGGCAGGTTCCGGCGCGTGGGCTGGTCACGAGCACCGCGTTGCCGGTGTTCGCGGCCGAGCACGGCGAATCCGTGGACACGGTCGCCACCGCGGCCGGAAGGCCGTTCAGTGAAACTTCCGCGCCGCCGGCCGGGCAGGGGCAAAGAACTGCGGGGCCTGAAGAGCAGCCGATGAGGGCCGAAACCAAAACGACCAACGGGAGCCGAACGCGAGCAGCCATGCCGCAGGATAGCGTGACCCGGCCGCAACACTTCTTCACAATGCCGCCCGCGAGCGCTTAACAGACCCGCCCTACCGTTGCGTCCATGGAAGCCAAGCCGCGGCCGGTCGTGGACCACAGTCGGTGCGAAGGGAAGCGCGAGTGCGTCGCGGTCTGTCCGTTTCACGTGTTCGAGGTGCGGCGGATCGAGGACGGCGACTTCGCGCGGCTGTCGTGGGCGGGCCGGATGAAGAGCCGGGCTCACGGGCGGCGGACGGCATACACGCCAGGCCTCGACCAGTGCCGCGTCTGCGGGTTGTGCGTGACGGCCTGTCCAGAGCGCGCCATTCGACTGGAGCGGCGCCCTTGAAACGCCGCGGCGACCACTCGGCCGCGCGCGGCCGACCGGCTGGCCGGCGCGCGCCGACGCGCGGTGGGCGACGGGCGAGTCACGGCGCCCCGACGGCGCGCCCACACTCGAACACCCGGGCCGCGATGCTCAGGCCGCCGCCGATCGCGCCGAAGAGGGCGTCGGCGACGGCGGGCGGGACGGCGCGGCCGACAGGTGAGCCGCCACAGCGGAGGCGGCGCGGACTCGGCCAGCACGCGCCCCGGCGCCAGTCCCAGCACCTGGGCGCCGATGACGTGCCGCCCGGAGGCGGCCTAGTGGCGCGACGACGCGACGGCGAGATCCAGGGCGGCGAGGAAGCTTTGCGGGCGCGCCTTGCCGGTGCCGGCGATGTCGTAGGCGGTGCCGTGGTCGGGCGAGGTGCGGACGAAGGGCAAGCCCAGGGTGACGTTCACGCCGTCGTCGAAGTGCAGCAGCTTCAGCGGGATCAACCCCTGGTCGTGGTAGAGGGCCACCACAGCGTCGAACTGCCCGCCGGCCGCCTGCCGAAACACGGAGTCCGGGACCAGGGGTCCCTCGACGGTGGCGGGCAGGCCGGCGGCGGCGATGCGCGCGCGCGCGCGTTCGATGGCCGGGCGTACCAGGCGCTCCTCTTCGTCGCCGAAGCGGCCTGCTTCGCCGGCGTGTGGGTTCAAACCGGCCACGGCGACGCGCGGCTTGGCGACCCCGAACCGCCGCGCCAGCCCGTCGGCGGTCAGCCAGATGGTGGACGCGATCCCGTCGGCACTCAGCAGCCGCGGCACGTCTCTCAAGGGGACGTGGGTGGTGGCGACGGTGACGCGCAGGACAGGACCGGCCAGCATCATCGCGAATTCGCGCACGCCCGCCCGCGCCGCCAGGTATTCCGTGTGGCCCGGGAAGGAAAAGCCCGCCCGGGCGATCCATTCCTTCGAGATGGGCGCGGTCACCAGCGCGGCCACCTCGCCGGCCAGCGCGGCGTCGGTCGCGGCCGTCAGATACGCCAGCTGCGCCCGCCCCGA
>JAICYS010000313.1 GCA_025934105.1 Myxococcota bacterium
CCTCCGGACAGAAGGGCCCGATCGTCGGTCGATGGGATAGGCTGCGCCTGGACGAGATCGTGACGAACTTCCTGTCCAACGCCATCAAGTACGGGGCTGGAAAGCCCATCCAGATTCGCGCCTCCACCACCGACGCGAACGCCATCCTCGAGGTCGAGGACCAGGGGATCGGGATCTCGCCGGCCGATCAAGAGCGCCTGTTCAAGCGGTTCGCCCGCGTCGCCTCGCCCGAACACTACGGCGGCTTCGGGCTGGGCCTGTGGATCGTCAAGGTGCTGGTCGAGGCGATGCGCGGTCGCGTTTCCGTCCGCAGCGCCGTCGGCCGTGGCTCGGTGTTCGTCGCGGAGCTGCCGCGGCAGGTGTCTGCTTAACCCCGTGTCCGCTGGCGGCCATCGCGACTATCTCCGGCGCATCCTGAACGCGCGCGTCTACGACGTGGCGCAGGAGACGCCGCTCGAGCGGGCGCCGGCGCTCACCGCCCGCCTGGGCACGGTCCTGCTGCTCAAGCGCGAGGACCTGCAGCCCGTCTTCAGCTTCAAGCTGCGCGGCGCCTACAACAAGATGGTGCACCTGCCGCCGGCGGCGCTCCGGCGCGGCGTGATCGCCGCCAGCGCCGGCAACCACGCGCAGGGGGTGGCGCTGGCGGCCGGCAAGCTGGGCGCCCGGGCGGTGATCGTCATGCCGGTCACCACCCCGGAGGTGAAGGTGTCGGCCGTGCGCGCGCTGGGCGCCGAGGTCCACCTGCACGGCGACTCCTACTCCGACGCGTACGAGTACGCGATCGCCTGGGGACGCCGCCGCCGCCTCACCTTCGTCCATCCCTTCGACGATCCCGACGTCATCGCCGGGCAGGGCACGGTGGGCATGGAGATCCTGCGCCAGCACCACGCGCAAGAGCACGGCCGGCTGCACGCCATCTTCGTGGCCATCGGCGGCGGCGGGCTGGCGGCCGGCGTCGGCGCGTACGTGAAGGCGGTGCGCCCCGACGTGAAGGTCATCGGCGTCCAGACCGTCGACTCCGACGCGATGGCGCGGTCGCTGGCGGCCGGAAAGCGGGTCGCGCTGCCGGAGGTGGGGCTGTTCTCCGACGGCACGGCGGTCCGGCGCGTCGGGCGCGAGACGTTTCGCCTCTGCCGCCTCCACGTCGATGAGATCCTGACCGTCGACAACGACGCGCTCTGCGCCGCCATCAAGGACGTGTTTCAGGAGACGCGTTCGATCCTCGAGCCGGCCGGCGCGCTGGGCGTGGCCGGGGCCAAGGCCTACGCCGAACGCCGCCCGCACCTCGGCCATCAGAGCCTGGTGGCCGTGACCTGCGGCGCCAACATGAACTTCGATCGGCTCCGTTTCGTCGCCGAACGCGCCGAGCTGGGCGAGCGCCGCGAGGCGGTCTTCGCGGTCACCATCCCCGAACGGCGCGGCAGCTTCCGGCGCCTGTGCCGGGTGGTGGGCGCCCGCAACGTGACCGAATTCAACTACCGGATCGCCGACGGGAGCGCCGCGCACGTGTTCGTGGGCGTTCAGCTGGCGCGCGGCGACCAGGCCCCCGGCCTGGCGCGCGCCTTCCAGCGGGCCGGATTTCCCGCGCTGGATCTGACGCACGACGAGCTGGCCAAGCTGCACCTGCGCCACCTGGTGGGCGGCCGGTCGCCGCTGGCGTCGGGCGAGCGGCTGTTCCGGTTCGAGTTCCCGGAGCGCCCGGGCGCGCTGATGCGGTTCCTGTCGACGATGCCGTCGGGCTGGAACATCTCGCTGTTTCACTACCGCAATCAGGGCGCCGACTACGGGCGGGTGCTGGTCGGCCTGCAGGTGCCGGCCCGGGCCCGCCCCGACCTGCGCCGGTTCGTCGAGGCGCTGGGCTACCGCCACTGGGACGAGAGCGACAATCCGGCCTACCGGCTGTTTCTGCGGTAAACAGGCGCGTGCCGGATCTGCTCTCCGCCGACCTGGTCGGCCGCATCCGCGACGGCGGCGGCCCGATCGTCTTCCTGACCGGGGCCGGCATCTCCGCCGAGAGCGGCATCCCGACTTTCCGCGGCCCCGAAGGCTACTGGCGCGTCGGCTCGCGCCACTACCAGCCGACGGAGATGGCCACCGCCACCGCCTTCGCCGCCATGCCCGACGAGGTCTGGCGGTGGTACCTGTTCCGGCGCGCCGTCTGCCGGGCCGCCGTGCCCAACGCCGCCCATCGCGCTCTGGCCGAGCTCGATCGCGGTCTGGGCGAGCGGTTCCGGCTGGTCACCCAGAATGTCGACGGTCTGCACCTGCGCGCCGGGAACGACCCGGCCCGCGTCTACCAGATCCACGGCAACATCGATCTGTGCCGCTGCATGCGCGGGTGCGCGCCGGCCGTGCGCCCGCTGCCCGACGCGATCCCGGCCGCCTGGTCGAAGGACCGCCCGCTCGACGACACCGTCCGCGCGGCGCTGCGCTGCGCCTGCGGCGATCGGTTGCGGCCGCACGTCCTGTGGTTCGACGAGTCCTACGACGAGCCGCTCTACCGGTACATCAGCACGCTGCGCGCGGCGCAGGCGGCGGCCGCGCTGGTGGTGGTCGGCACCAGCGGCGCGACCACGCTGCCGTCGCGCATGTGCGACGTGGTGGCCGCGCGCGGCGCGCCGCTGATCGTCGTCGACGTCGAGCCGACCGTCTTTTCCGAGCGGGCCCGCTCGACGCCGGCCGGCCAGTTCCTGAGGGGGACCGCCGCCTCGGTGGTCCCGCAGCTGGCCCGCCAGCTCAGCGGCGCCGGGCGGCCCAGCCGATGACCAGCGCCCCGACCCCGCCCAGCGCCAGCCACCCCGCCGATCGACGCAGCGCCGGCTCGGTGCTGAACGACCTCGCCCGCGCGTCGAACGGACCGTGCGCGCCGCGGTCGCCCGGCAGCGGCGCGTCGACGTTGTCCAGGTCGTGGCGGCGCGGATGCCCCGGCGGAAGCCGCAGCGTCTCCTGGCTCTCCCAGGCGTGCTTGGCCAGGTAGCGGTCGAGGAAGCCCGGGATCAGCCGCTGTCCGATGATGGCCTTGACCGCGCTCCACCCGATCCAGACCTCGCGCCGCGGTTTCAGCACGGCGCGCACGGCGGCCCGCGCGATCACCTCCGGCTGGTAGATGGGCGGCACCGGCTGCGGATGCTCGGGCAGGCGGTTGCGCACCACCTCGAACTGCGGCGTGTTGACGGCCGGGAGCTGCAGCATCGTCACCTGGATCTGGCTGCGGTCGCGGATCAGCTCGCTGCGCAGCGAATCGGTGAACCCGCGGATGGCGGCCTTCGACGCGCAGTAGGCGCTCTGCAGCGGGATCGACCGGTAGGCCAGCGCCGAGCCGATCTGGACGATCACCCCCTGGTTCCGCGGCCGCATGTGGCGCAGCGCCGCCAGCGTGCCGTACACGTAGCCCAGGTAATTGACCTCGGTGACGCGTCGGAATTCGTCGGCTTGCATCTCGCGGATGGGGGAGAACACCGACACCATCGCGTCGTTCACCCAGATGTCGATGTGGCCCCAGCGCTCGACCACCTGCGCCGCCGCCCCGTCGACGGCCGCCGCGTCGGCCACGTCCAGCGGCAGCGCCAGCGCGTCGCCGCCACAGGCGCGGACCTCGCGCGCCGCATTGTCCAGCGCCTCGGCGTTTCGCGCGATGAGGCCCACGTTCGCTCCGGCTTCCGCGAAGGCGCGCGCGATGGCGCGCCCCACGCCGCTCGATGCCCCCGTCACGACCGCCACCTTGCCTTGCAGCTCCCGATCCTTCATGCCCGGCCTCCGGATTCGATGTTAACCATCCCGGTCCGGCCGCGGGATCATCGGCTCGACAGCCTAAGACCTCCGTCTGGAGACATCCGGGAACGCAAGAGGCTCGCGGCCGCGCTCTCGATGGGGCTGGCCGGCGATCGCCATCCCCGATGGGGCGCGGTCGCGATGCCCGGCGGCGCGCCGGCTGGTGGTCGAGCTCCACGGCAGCACGCACCAGGTGGACCGCGCCGGGTGATGACCCGGAGCATCACCCGGCGCCGGCCCTCGGCTTCAGTTCGTCACGGATCCGCCGATGAAGGTGCGGAGGTACCGCATGGCCTGGCGATCCACCCCCACCACCACCAGCAGCAGCAGCCCACCGCCCGCGCGGGACACGATCGAAAACATGCTCGGCCGATCTTGCACCGTCCGCGGCGACGTCAGCGCCGAGGGCGCCATCCGGATCGACGGCACCGTCGAAGGCTCGGTCTCGTCGAGGGGCGCGGTGGTGGTCGGCGAGAGCGGCGTGGTGCGAGGCGGCGTGTCGGGTTGCGACGTGGTGATCGCCGGGCAGGTGCTGGGCGACATCGTCTGCCCCGGGCACCTGGAGATCCTGGCCAAGGGGCGGGTCGAGGGAGACATCGAGGCGCAGAGCATGCGCATCGAGACCGGCGGCGTGTTCTGCGGCACCAGCCGGATGGGGCAGCAGCGGGCGGGCAGCGGCGCGGCCGAGAGCTCGCCCGAGGGGGCCATTCCAGAAGGCGCGTTCAGCCCGGCCGCGTAGCCCATGGCGCGCAGGCCGGTGGACGATCCATCCGTCGCCGCGCTCGAACGGATCCGCAAAGAGCAGCAGCAAAAGCCCAAGCCCCGCCGGGCGCCGCTGCGGATCATGATCGCCAGCGATCCGGATCGGCCGGTGCGGACGCTGACGCTGCCACGGTCGCTGCCGCGCGTGCTGGCGGCGGCCGGTGCGGTGCTGGTGGTGGCGACGGTGATCCTGGCCTGCGGGTCGTGGAAGCTGAACGGCGCGCTGGGCGCGCTGGAACATCGGGTGCACGCGATGATGCAGGCCGCCGACAGCGTGGCGCTGGCGCCGGGCGGCGCGCCAGGCACGGGCGCGCTGGGGGCGGGCCTCGTGCTGCCGGCCGGCGCGGTGCGGCCGCCGTCGGGCCCGGTGGGACGCTTCACCGTCGAGTCCGTCAACAACGGCGAGACCATGGAGGTCGCGATCAACCTGGCCACCGGCGAGGCCGACGCCGACACCTACCGGCGGCTGCGCCATCTGATGCGCTGCTTGCGCACGGGCGCCGAGACGCCCATCGACCCGCGGCTCTTGGACCTGCTGTATCGAATCTCGCAGCGCACGCACCAGAAGATCCAGCTGGTGTCGGGCTTCCGCGCGCCGATGTTCTCGCTGGCGACGCTCAGCTACCACACGCGCGGGATGGCGGCGGACATCCGCATCCCGGGGATGACGCCGATGATGGTGCGGGACCTGGCCGAATCCATGGGGGTCGGCGGGATCGGCTACTACCCGGTCTCCGGGTTCGTCCACGTCGACGTGCGCGACGAGCGCAGCCGCTGGACCGACTACGGCCACAACCGCCAGGACGGCGAGGGGACCGAGCACGGGCCCGAGCACGCCGAGTCGTTCGACCTGGCCGGCGATCTGTGACCGCTCAGCGCCGGGGCAAGTTCACGCAGCCGCCGTTCTCGGCCCGCAGCGGCGCGAAGATCTCGGCGGGCGGGCGGACCTTGAGGGCGCGCAGCGCGCTGACGTATTCGCCGGCGGCGCGGCAGGCGTCGCCGTGGCCGGCCAGGGCGTGCGCCAGCCGCTCGGCCGCCCGCTGCGGGTCGCCGGCCAGATCGGCCCGCAGCCCCGCCACGTAGGACGACAGGGCGTCGCCGTCGGCGGCGCCGTCCTCCGCAGCCGCGCGGCCGGCAGGCGCCGCGAGGCGCGCCAGCGTCTTCAGATCGGCGTCGGCGTTCCCGGCGGCCGGGCCCAGCGACGCCAGCGCGGCCTGCAGCGCGGCCA
>JAICYS010000275.1 GCA_025934105.1 Myxococcota bacterium
GCACGCGGTCCAGTCGGCCTGCCAGGCCATCTATCTCACGGGGCAGGCCGAGCCCGAAAAGCGCGGCATGGGGACCACCACGTCGGCGCTGCTCATCGCGGGCGACCGCGGCTTCATCGCCCACGTGGGCGACAGCCGCATCTACCTGCTGCGGGCCGGCCAGGTGATCCAGCTCACCGAAGACCACTCGCTGGTCAACGAGCTGATCCGCCGGGGCCGGGTCACCAAAGAGGGCTTCGACACGTCGCCCTACAAGGCTTACAAGAACGCGGTCACCCGGGCGGTCGGGGTCTACGAGACGGTCCAGGGCGACACGTTCGACTTCGAGATCCTCCCCGGCGACCAGTTCCTGCTCTGCTCGGACGGCCTGCACGCCTACCTGAACGACCAGCGCATCGTCGACTCGCTGAAGGGCGACGACGTCAAGGCGCTGCCCAAGAAGTTCATCGACCTGGCCAACGCCGGCGGCGGGCACGACAACATCACGGCCGTCGTGGTCCGCGTCGAGGGCGCGCACGCCGCCGCCGAGGACCGCGCCGCCGAGCTGGCGCGCAAGGTCGACGTCCTCCGGAAGATGCCGCTCTTCCGCCACCTCATCTATAAAGAGATCCTGCGCGTCCTCAACGTCACGCAGGTCCGCGAGTACGCGCCCGGCGAAGAGATCATCAAGGAAGGGACCACCGGCGACGAGATGTTCGTGCTCTTGCGGGGCAAGATCCGCCTGCACAAGAACGACGCGTTCATCACGCACCTCGAGCCGGGCTCGCACATCGGCGAGATGGCGCTCATCGACCAGCGCCAGCCGCGGTCGGCCAGCGCCACCGCCGAGGAACGCTCGCGGGTGCTGATCCTGAGCCGGCGCGACTTCTATGAGATCATCCGCAAAGAGCCGCAGCTTTCGACGAAGCTCCTGTGGGCATTCACCCAGGTGCTGGCCGAGCGGTTGCGCAAGACTACGGCGGAATTGTCCGGGGCGCGGTTGGAGGCGGGGGCCGAGGATCTGACCGCCGACGTTCTGTTCGAGGGGTAAAGTCCAACCATGTCCGACCAGTGCCGCACCGAAACCGACTCGCTCGGTCCCGTCCAGGTCCCCGCCCATGCGCTCTACGGCGCGCAGACGCACCGGGCCTCCCAGAATTTCCCCGTCAGCGGCCTGCGCCTCCCGCGCCGGGTGATCCGCGCGCTGGCGCTCATCAAGAAGGCCGCCGCCGAGGTGAACCGCGACACCGGCAAGCTGGATCCCAAGCTGGCCGGCGCCATCATCGAGGCCGCGCACGAAGTGGCCGGCGGCAAGCACGATCACGAGTTCGTCGTCGACATCTTCCAGACCGGCTCGGGCACCTCCAGCAACATGAACACCAACGAGGTGATCGCCAACCGCGCCATCCAGCTGCTGGGGGGCGAGATCGGCAGCAAGCGGCCGGTCCACCCGAACGACCACGTCAACATGGGGCAGTCGTCGAACGACGTCTTCCCGACGGCGGTGCACATCGCCGCCGCCGAGGCGATGGAACGCGACCTGGTCCCGGCGCTGGAGGCGCTGGAGGGCGCGCTGGCGTCGAAGGCCAAGGCGTTCGACCACATCGTCAAGATCGGCCGCACGCACCTGATGGACGCGGTGCCGGTCCGCCTGGGGCAAGAGTTCTCGGGCTACACGCAGATGGTGACCAACAGCATCCGCCGCGTCCGGACGGCCGCCACCCACGTGGCGGATCTGGCGCTGGGCGGCACGGCCGTGGGCACCGGCCTGGGCTCGGCGCCGGACTTCGCGCCCAAGGTCATCTCGATCATCGCCAAGGAGATCGGCATCCATCTCAAACAGGCGCCCAACCTGTTCGAGGCGCTGTCGGCGCGCGACGGGCTGGTCGAAGCGTCGGGCGCGCTGCGCTCGACGGCGGTCAGCCTGACCAAGATCGCCAACGACGTGCGCTGGCTGGGATCGGGCCCGCGCTGCGGCATCGGCGAGATCCACCTGCCCGACCTGCAGCCGGGCAGCTCGATCATGCCGGGCAAGGTGAACCCGGTCATGTCCGAGATGCTGCTCATGATCTGCGCGCAGGTCATCGGCAACGACGCCACCGTCGGGTGGGGCGGCGCGGCCGGGAACTTCGAGCTGAACGTCATGATTCCGGTGATGGCGTACAACCTGCTGCACTCGGTCGGCATTCTCACCAACGGCTGCCGGCTGTTCGCCTCCCGCTGCGTCGAGGGCCTCGAGGCCAACGAGAAGCGCTGCAACGAGCTCATCGAGCAGAGCCTGGCGATGGTGACGGCGCTGAACCCGCGCATCGGCTATGACGCGGCGGCCGCCCTGGCCAAGGAATCGGTCAAGACCGGCAAGACCGTGCGCGAACTCTGCCTCGAGAAGAACGTGCTGCCGGCCGACGAGCTGCAGCGGCTCCTGGACGCGCGCAGCATGACCGGCGCCTGACTCGTCGCCGAATTCGCGAAGATCGGGCGCCGCCGCGACCATTTAGTTTCGCAACCCGCCCCCCTTAAGTACAAAAGGGCGACAAAAGTCCCTCTTTCAGAGCAAGAGAAAGGAACCACATGCCGCGCCTAGCATTTCCGCGGTCCTCGCGTTGCAGTCTCGTCGTCGTCGCCGCCGGCTGGCTCTTGGCGGCCGGCGCCCTCTCCGGCTGCCCGGGATCGCTCGACCCCTCGATCGTGGAGCAGCAGACCGGGACCGGTGGCAGCAGCGGATCGGGCGGGAGCACCGGGAGCGGCGGGTCCACGAATGTCGACTGCTCGGGCAGCAACGCGGGTGACCAGATCATCATGAGCACGTGCGCCGCGGTTTGCCACAACCCCGGCGCCGACGCCGTCGTGGGCGGGAGTCTCGATCTGACGGTGGATTCGTCGATCAAGGCGCGGCTGGTCGGGATGAAGTCGGCCGGCGGGCCCAGCTCGATGTGCGGCGGCAACAACACCCCGTACCTGAACGCCAATTCGAATCCCGCGACGGGTCTCTTGATCGACAAGATCAACATGAATCCCGGCTGCATGCAGAACTCCGAGTGCTGCGGCACGCCGATGCCGCAGGGCGCGACCCTCACCGCCACACAATTCGAGTGCATCCGGCAGTGGGCGACGGGCCTCACCACGGGAACCAGTCCGTGATGGGCCGCCGCGTCCCTTGCCTTGTCCGACGAGAATCCGTGTTACGAATCGGTGGCCGGATGACTGCTCCCAGGTCGCAACGTTCATTGCTCTCCGCCCTCATGGCGGTCGTCTTTTCGATCTCGTTCGGCGCGGGCCATCCCGCGCAGGCGGCGAAGAAAAAGCACCATCACAGGAAACACGCGCCGTCCAGCGCCGGGAAGCACTCGAAGGCGGCCGCGCCCGATACCGGCGAGGAGACCGAGGAGTCGAGTGAGCCGTCGGGCGGAGGCGCCGGCGAGGCGGCGGAACCCAGCGAGTCGAAGCCGGCGCCCGAGGCAGAGTCCGCGCCCAGCGGCGGCGAGGAGGCCGCGCCCGCGCCCAAGCGGACGAGAGTGAAAGTCGAAGGCACGGCGGCCGGCGAAGAGCCGAGCGCGCCGTCGGGACTCCCCTGGCTGGAGATCTCCATCGGGGTGGCGGGGATGAACCGCAATCTCAGCTTCCACCAGGACGCCGATCCGGCCGGCAATCGACTGAACCCCTACTCGCTGCCGTTCTGGCCGGTCGGGGTCGCGTCCGCCGTGTTCTATCTGCAGCCGTTCAGCGACGCGCTCGGCAACCTGGGCGCCGAATTTCAAGGGATGCAAGGGTTCGGGGTGAGCTCGAAGTTCAGCAACAGCTCCAGCTCGTACACCAGCACGGTGCACGACTATTCGGGCGGCATCCGCTACCGCTTTCCGTTCGGCGACGCCAACGCCATCCACATCTCGGCCCGCTACGGCGAGGACGCGTTCACCTTCACGGGCGCCATGCGCTCGGCGCTGCGCACGCCGGACACCATCTACCGCTATGCGCGCGGCGGCCTGGGGCTGCGGTGGGCCATCGACCCGTCGCTGTCGCTGGACCTGGGCGCCGGCTATCGCTACATCACCAACAAGGCCGGGCCGCAGATCAGCGGGGCGTTCTTTCCCCGCCTGACCGTGGCCGGTGCGGACGCCAACGTCGCCCTCACCTACGCCTTCAGCGACATCTACGCGCTGCGGGCCGGAATCGACTGGCGGCGCTACTGGTACGACTTCCACGTCCGCGCCAACGACACGTTCCTGGTCGGCGGCGCGGTCGACCAGTCCTTCCTGTTCAGCGCGTCGCTGGTGCTGACGCTGGGCGGCTCCTCGCACGCCGAGGCGGAAGCGGCGCCGGCGCCCGCCAACAGCAAGGCCGACAAGTCCAAGACCGACGACAGCGGCAACGACTCGAGCAGCGGCTCGGACGACGGGGACAGCGGCGGCAAGAAGTCAGGTGGCGGCGACGAGCTGTAGCACCCCATGGCCGTCCGGTTCGCGGACGGCGGCCAGCGCGCCGGCCGGACGGCGGAGCCGGGCCCAGAACCGAACCGGAGTCGACTCGGGGCCGATGAGCACAGCAAGCGCAGGCTCGGCGGGCCGGCTGGTCGGCCGGCCGTCGAGCGGACCGCAACGTGAACGGCATTGGTTCTAGCCCGGCGATCATCCATCTGGACATGGACGCGTTCTACGCGTCCGTCGAGCAGCGCGACGATCCCTCGCTGAAGGGCCGCCCGGTGATCGTCGGCGGCCACGCCCGGCGCGGGGTCGTGCTGGCGGCCTCGTACGAGGTGCGCCGCTTCGGCGTTCACAGCGCCATGCCGATGGCGCGGGCGCTGCGCCTGGCGCCCGACGCGGTGGTGGTGCCGCCCCGGTTCGACGTCTACGCCGACGCCAGCAGTCGCGTGTTCGACATCCTGCAGACCGTCACGCCGCTTTACGAGCCGCTCTCGCTGGACGAGGCGTTCCTGGACGTCACGAGCTCCCGCAGCCTGTTCGGGGCGCCAGCCGAGATGGCGCGCGCCCTGCGCGCGCGGATCGCGGGCGAGCTGGGGCTGCCCTCCTCGGCGGGCATCGCCGCGTGCAAGCTGGTCGCGAAGATCGCCTCGGACCTGGCCAAGCCCGACGGCCAGCTCGAGGTGCCGGCCGACGGGGGGCAGGCGTTCCTGGCCCCCCTGCCCGTCGGCCGCCTTCCGGGCGTGGGCCCGAAGAGCGCGCGCCAGCTGCAGGCGCTGGGAATCACGAGGGTGGGCGAGCTGGCCGCGCAAGACCCGGCCTTTCTGGAACGGCGCCTCGGTCCGGGCGGGCGCGAGCTGTGGGACCGCGCGCGCGGCATCGACCCGCGCCCGGTGGTCCCCGACCGCGACGCCAAGAGCATCGGCGCCGAGGACACCTTCGACGAAGACCTGGCGCGCGTCGAGGACCTGCGCCCGCGCGTGCACGCGCAGGCGCTGCGGGTGGCGCAGCGGCTTCGCCGCGCCGGCCTCCGCGCGCGCACGGTGCAGCTGAAGTTGAAGCGCGCCGACTTCACGCTGGTGACCCGCCGGACGACGCTGGAGGCGCCCACCGACGACGGACGGGCGATCTACCGCGCGGCGGCCGGGCTGCTGGAGCGCGAGCCCCCTGCCCCCACCCGCCTGACCGGCGTCTCCGCGCAGAACCTGGTCCCGTCGGAGGCGCCGCAGCTGGGCCTGTTCGCGCCGCCGCCCACGCCCGCCGACCGGCTGAACCGCGCGCTCGACGCCATCACCTCGCGGTTCGGAGGCGCCGCCATCACGACCGGCGACATCGCGGCCGGCGAGCGCGACGACCCGGGCCGGCGCGCGCCGCCCCCGGGGGACCTGGCCCGACCGAAGGGCTGAGCCGGGTCGCCCGCGGCCGGGCTACTTCGCGGCGTCGGGATGCAAGGCGCCCAGGAACGCCACGCGGTCCGGCTCGACCCGCCACAGACCGCGCGACGTCGCGACGTAGACCGGCAGGCGCCATTGCAGGCTGACGAGGACGTGGGTCTCCAGCGGGTACTCGGTCACGAGGTGCGTCACCATCAACGCCTGGGACCGGCCGCCTTTGGGTGAACGGACCGGAAGCTCCAGGACCGACTTCGACAGCGGCGTCACCTCGGGCGCCGAGCCGTCGTCGCGAACCAGCACCCGAAAGTGCTGCCCGAACACCGCGGTGTCCGGCCGCTTGGTGCCGGCCAGCAGGTAGACCAGCACGCCGTGCACGCCCGGGCTCTCACCGGGCAGCAGGACGGGGTTGAGGGGCTGCCCGCGCGGGGGAGCCGCCCGCAGCGCCGCCTGGCGGGCGGCGACCAGGCGCGCCAGCGAATCGGTGGCCGGCCGCGGCGGCTCGTAGGTCTCCAGCACGGGCGGCAGGTTCGGCCGCACCCGCACCAGGTAGGCCAGGCGCGGCGGCTCGTCGCGCGTGAAGAAGGTGACCGCGTAGCTGTCGCGCGGATGGTCGCCGTCGTCCGCCTCTTGCGCCGGGATGTAGCCGGCGATGTTCTTGCTCCGGGGGTCGGGGACATGGCGAAGCAGCTCGTCGGTCGCGATCGCCGAGACCTTGTCGAGGACGTAAAGCTGATGGCCCAGCGCCTGCGACAGGCGCACCGCCTGCTGGAGGTCGGCCGGGATCTCCAGCGACTGCGGCGCCCGCGCCGCCGACGGCTTGCTGGACGCGCAACCGATCAGCGCCGCCGCCGCCACCGCCCAGCCGGCGGCGCGAACCGAGCCGGTCACGCGGCCCCGAAGCGCTGAACGTTGAACGGCGCCAGGTCCAGCGGCGAGCGGCCGGTGGCGACCAGCTCGGCGATGACCTGGGCGGTGATGGGGGCCAGCAGGATCCCGTTGCGGTAATGACCGGTCGCCAGCACCAGCCCGTCGACGGCGGTCTTCCCCAGCACCGGCAGGTGGTCTTCGGTGTACGGGCGGAAGTTGGACCAGGAACCGGTGACCGGCGCGTCGGCCAGCGCCGGCACCAGCGCGCGCGCCAGGGTCAAGATGGCGGCCAGGCCGCCGACGGTGACCTGCTTGTGGAACCCGGCCATCTCGAC
>JAICYS010000030.1 GCA_025934105.1 Myxococcota bacterium
GGCAGCGGCGGGAACCCGGGCGCGGGCGGCGGCGGGGGAAGCACGGCGGCGGTCAGCATCCCCGGCGCGGGACATTGCACGCCGCCGGCCGCGGCCGACGCCGCCGACGCGCAGGCGGCCTACACGAAGTGGAAGGCCGACCTCGTCACCAGCGACGGCGCCAACGGCGGGCTGCGCGTCAAGCGCCCCAACTCGTCGGGCGCCGAGGTGAACTCGACGGTCTCCGAGGGGATCGGCTACGCGATGTTGCTGGCGGTGTACGCCAACGACCAGGACGCGTTCGACAAGTTCTGGAAGTACGAGCAGATGTGGCTGGACGGCAACGGCCTCATGAACTGGTACATCAACGCGGCCGGCACGCAGGTGCTGGGCACCGGCGCCGCCAGCGACGGCGACGAGGACATGGCGTTCGCGCTGGTCATGGCCGACAAGCGCTGGGGCGGGCAGGGGAGCCTGTCGACGACGTACGCGGCCGCAGCCAAGAAGCTGATCGACGCCATCTGGCAGCACGAGGTGGACCACGGCCGAAACGACGTGTTGATGGCGGGCGATCAGTTCGCCGACGGGTCGGTCATCAACATCTCGTACTTCGCGCCGGCCTATTACCGCGTCTTCGCCAAGGTCTCCGGCAACACCGGCTGGAATCAGACGGTGGACACGACATACACGGTCCTGGCCGCGACGCTGACGGCGCAGAACGGAAACGCCGGCAACGGCCTGGTGCCCGCCTGGTCGACGCCGTCCGGCACGCCGATGGCGCCGGCCGGGACCAGCGACCCGACCTATCACCAGCTCGACTCGTGCCGCACGCCGTTCCGCATCGGCGAGGACTACTGCTGGAACGCCGAGCCGCGCGCGCTGAGCTACCTGCAAAAAATCAGCAGCTTTTATTCCATGGTGACCGTCGCGAACATGGTCGACGGGTACGACCTCAACGGCACCCCGCACCCGCAGTCAGTGACCGCCGGCGGCCCACGCGCCGCCTCGTTCGTCGGCGCCGCCGGCGTGGGAGCGATGGCCACCGGATCGACCTATGCCCAGCTCCGGGATGACGCCTACACCAGCGTCGCGACGCTGGGCGATCTGGCCGGCAGCACCTATTACCAGGAGTCCTGGACCGCGCTCTCCCTGCAGATGATGACGGGGCTGCTGCGCGATCTGACGATGTGACCGCCGGACGGCGCTCGCCGGACGAGCGCGGCGCGCCGGCGGGCGCTCAGGCCGGCTGGATGTTCTGGTTGCTGCGGAACAGGTTGGCCGGGTCGTACGTCCGTTTGATGGCGGCCAGGCGGCGGTAGTTGGGGCCGTAGGCGGCCTGGACGCGATCTCGCTCGTCGTCGGTCAGGAAGTTCACGTACACGCTGCCGGTCGCGAACCGGGCCGCGGCCTCGAAGAACGACCGCGCCCAGGCGATACAGCGCGCGTCGTCGCCGGGGTCCTGCCAGCGCGCGTGCACGTTGATGACGAATCGCGTGTCGCGGTGGGGATAGGCGGTGGCGTCGGGCGCCGGACGCAGCGTGGCCCCGCCGAGGGCGGCCAGGAAGATCTCACAGCCGGGCGCCGGCATCCGTTCCAGCGCCTCCAGCGCGGCGTCGAAGAGCCCGTCCTCGAGCTGCGTCAGGTTGTGCGACTTCCAATAGTTTCGGACCCCGGGCGCCAGCAGCGGATCGAAGGCTTGCTGCCACTTGACGAACGGCTGCACGCCGAGGTGCGTGCCCAGCGGGGTGGCCAGCTCGAGCAGCGGGGCGATGAGCCGCTGGCCCTCGGCCGGTTCTCCGGCGTGCAGCACCGCCAGCGCCAGGACCGGCCGGCCGTGCACCGGGGCGGGCAGGAAGGGCAACGGGGGCGCCTGGCGCAGGATACCCCAGACGGACAGCTCGTCGGGAGCGCTGGCGATGAAGGCCCGGTAGCCCTCCAGCACCTTCCGCGCGTCGCGTGCGTCGAACACGATCAGGCCGCTCAGCAGGTTCGGGCCGACCGGGTACAGCCGGAACCCGAAGCGGGTGACCACGCCGAAGTTGCCGCCCCCGCCGCGCAATGCCCAGAACAGATCCGCGTGCCGGGTGGCGTCCGCCTCCAGCACCTGGCCGGCGGCCGTGACCACCTCCGCCGATTCCAGGCTGTCGACGGTCATGCCGTGCTTGCGGCTCAACCACCCGAACCCTCCGCCCAGCGTCAGGCCGGCGATGCCGGTGGTCGAGTTGAGGCCGACGGGCACGGCCAGGTCGTGCGCCTGGGTGGCGGCGTCGACGTCGGCCAGCAACGCGCCCGGCTCCACGGACGCGCGCCGCGCGCCGGCGTCGACGGTCACCCGCCTCATGGCGGAGAGGTCGACCACCAGGCCGTCGTTCACCAGCGCGCTGCCGGCGATGTTGTGGCCCCCGCCCCGGATGGCCAGCGGCAGCCGCCGCTCGCGCCCGAATTCGACGGCGCGGACGACGTCGGCGGTCGTTTGGCCGCGCGCGATGACGGCCGGCCGACGGTCGATCAGGGCGTTCCAGATCCGGCGAGCCTGCTCGTAGCGGTCGGTGCCCGGCACCAGGACCTGGCCGGAAAAGCTGGCGCGCAAGGCATCGACGTCGACGGCATCTGGGGTTTTCATGTCATGGCCCTCCGGTGGTGAGCGTTCCGCTTGCTCGAATTGCCCCCGGAACATGACGCCGCGACGCAAAAGCCGCCGTGCCGTGCGTCTGCAAAATTGTGCTGTTCGTCCGGCGCCGATCGGGTCAGCCTCTGGCCCATGGATTCGGCCGACGCATGAGCGCCGACACCCTCTCCGACCTGCTGCGCGCCGTCCGCCTGCGCGGCGCCCTCTTCTTCTACGTCGAGGGGACCGATCCCTGGGTGGCCGAGACGCCGCGCTCGCAGGAGATCCTGCCGGCCATCCTGCCCGGCGTGGACCACATGCTGGAGTTCCACGTGGTGGCGCGGGGGAGCTGCTGGGCGGGCCTGGCCGGCGAGCCGCCGGTCGCGCTGGACGAGGGAGACGTGGTGATGTTCCCGCAGGGCGACCACCACGTCGTGTCCAGCGCGCCCGGGCTGCGCGGGAACGGCGACCGCTCGTTCTTCTTCGCGCCCAAGCCGCCCCAGCTGCCGTTTTCGATCAGCCTCTCCCAGGAGGGGGCGGCCACGGCGCGGCTGGACGGCGGCGGCGAGCGGACGGCCACCGTGGTTTGTGGGTTCCTGGGCTTCGACGCGCGCCCGTTCAACCCGTTGCTGGCGTCGATGCCGCGCGTCCTGCGCCTGCCCGGGCTGGCCCGCGAAGGGCGGTCCTGGATTGGCGGGTTCATTCGCTCCGCCGTCGAGGAGTCGAATCGCAAGCAGCCGGGCGGCGAGGCGGTGCTGGAACGGATGAGCGAAATGCTGTTCGTGGAGGCGCTGCGCACCTACGCGGCGACACTGCCGCCGGACGCGGGCGGTTGGTTGGCGGGCATGCGCGACTCCGCCGTCGGGCACGCCCTGAGCCTGATTCACCAGCAGCCCGCCGAGCCCTGGACGCTGGAACGCTTGGCCGAGGCGGTGGCGCTGTCCCGGTCCGCGTTTCACGAACGGTTCGTTCACTTCCTGGGGCAGCCGCCCATGCAATACCTCACGCGGTGGCGCATGCAGGTCGCCGCCGGATGGCTTCGCGACAGCGACGCCAAGGTCATCGAGATCGCGCTGCAGGTCGGGTACGAAAACGAGACCGCCTTCTCGCGCGCGTTTCGACGCGCCGTGGGGGAGTCGCCGGCGGCCTGGCGCCGCGCGCGCCGCCGGCGGCCAACGCCCCCGAGGAGTCGCCGGACATGAGCCGACCGGAGCTGGTGATCTTCGATCTGGACGGGACGCTGGTCGACAGCGCGCCCGACATCGCACAGGCCGCGGCGGTCACGCTGCGCGAAGCCGGCGTCGAGCCGCCGCCGCTCGACCGCGTCAAGGCGATGGTGGGCGACGGGGCGCGGGCGCTCATCGTGCGCGCCCTGGCGGCGCGCGGCGCGAACGGCGATCCGGACCGGCTGCTGGCGCGGTTCTTGGTGCACTACGCGGACGGGCTCTGCGTCGAGTCGCGCCTCTACGAAGGCGTCGCCGAGGTGCTGGACCAGCTTCGGGCCGCCGGCGTTCCGGCCGCGGTGGTCACCAACAAGCCGGGCGGCCTCGCGCGTCCGTTGCTGGCGCGGCTGGGCGTGGCCGGCGCGTTCACGGCCATCCTGGGCGAGGGCGACGGGTTCCCGCGCAAGCCGGATCCCGGCGGGGCCCGCGCGGTGCTGGAGAGGGCCCAGGTCGGCGCCGCCCGGGCGGTGGTGGTGGGCGACGGGCTCCCCGACGTTCAGATGGCGCAGGCGCTGGGGGCGCGGCTGGTGGCGGTCGGGTGGGGCTACGTGGCGCCCGATCGGCTGCGCGCGGCCGGCGCGCCGGTCGTGGTGTCGACGGCGGGCGAGCTGGCCGAGGCGCTGGACCTCCCGGCGCGCGCGGCGCCGGGTTCCTGATGCAAACGCCGGCCGGCGTCCGCCGGCGCGGCGTTCGGGGCGGCTGGACTCGCTGGATCGCCGTCAGGCGGGGAGCCGGGGCGGTGGCGCTCGGGCACGGCTCCAGCGCGCCCCCGATGGCGGCCCGCGGGCAGGCACGGCGCTCGGCGGTCGTCGCCGGCGTCGTCAAATCGGCCCCCAGCGCATATAGTTCGCCGCGCTCATGGACGCGGCGATCCTGATTGAAGGGCTGGTCAAGCGGTACGGGGACCTGACGGCCGTCGACGGGCTGGACCTGGACGTCCGGCGCGGCGAGTGCTTCGGACTGCTGGGGCCGAACGGCGCCGGCAAGACCACGACGGTCGAGATCCTGGAGGGCTTGAACGATCCGACCTCCGGCCGGGTCGAGGTGCTGGGGCGAACCTGGACGCGGCAGCCGGACGAGCTGCGGGCCCGCATCGGCGTGGCGTTGCAGGAAACGAAGCTGTTCGACCGGCTGACGGTCGAAGAGACGCTGCGGACGTTCGTCAGCTTCTATTCCGGCCGCACGCTGCCGGTCGAGACGCTGCTGGCCGAGATGCAGCTGGAAGAGAAGCGTTCCACCTGGGTCATGAAGCTCTCCGGCGGGCAGCGGCAGCGGCTGGCGGTCGCGCTGGGGCTGGTCGGCGACCCCGAGGTGCTGTTCCTCGACGAGCCGACGACCGGGCTGGACCCGCAGTCGCGGCGCGCGCTGTGGGACACGATCGCGTCGCTGCGCGAGCGCGGCAAGACCGTCGTGCTGACCACCCACTACATGGACGAAGCCGAGCGGCTGTGCGACCGGATCGCCATCGTCGACCGCGGCAAGCGCATCGCGCTGGGGACGCCGGGGGAGCTGATCGACGACATCGGCGGGGCGCACCTGGTCGAGGTCACGACCGATCCGCCGCTGCCGCCCGAGGCCGTGGCCGACGTGCGCGGCGTGCGCAACGCCCGCGTGGTCGGAGACGGCCTGGCGCTGTCGATCGACGAGCCGCACGTCGCGCTGCCGGCGTTGATCGCGCGTCTGGCCGAGCGGCGCGCGCAACCGACGCGCCTGGTGTCGCGCACGGCGACGCTGGACGACGTGTTCCTGACCCTGACCGGCCGCAGCCTGCGAGAGGACTGAGAGGACAGACGATGGCGACGAGATCCTTGTGGGCGCTGAGCGCCGTCCGGTTGAAGCTGTTTTTCCGGGAGCCGGGCTCCCTGTTCTGGACCTTCGGGTTCCCGTTGCTGGTGACCGTGGCGCTGGGCGTGGCCTTCCGCAACCAGGGGCAGACCCAGACGCCGGTGGCGATCGTGGCCGGGCCGGGCGCCTCCCGGCTGGCCGCCGCGCTGGCCGGCCAGCCGGCGGTGACCGCCCGGGTGGTCGACGCCGCCGAGGCCACGCGCGAGCTGCGCACGGGCGCCATCGCGCTGGCGGTGGAGTCTCCGGCGCCTGGCGCGCCGCTGGTGTTCACGTACGACCCCAGCCGCCCCGAGGCGCAGGCCGCGCGCCGGCAGGTCGACGATCTCTTGCAGGTCCACGCCGGCCGGCGCGACCTGGTCCCCACCCGCGACCAGACCGCGGTGGCGCGGGGTGGCCGTTACGTCGACTGGCTGGTGCCGGGCCTGCTGGGCCTGCAGCTCCTCAACGGCGCGATGTGGGGGGCCGCCTTCAACATCGTCAACGCCCGCCAGCGCAAGCTGCTCAAGCGCCTGGCGGCCACGCCCATGCGCCGCGCCCACTACCTGCTGTCGTACCGCGTGTCGGGGCTGCTGTTCGTGCCGCTGCAGGCGCTGGTGCTGTTCGTGTTCGCGCGCCTGACCTTCGGGGTCGTCATCCAGGGCTCGGCGCTGGCGGTTCTGGGGCTGTCCCTGCTGGGGTCCTGGGCGTTCGCCGGCCTGGGCCTGCTCTGCGCCTCGCGCGCGCAGAACAGCGAGACCGCCAACGGGCTCATCAACCTGGTGACGCTGCCGATGATGGTGTTCTCTGGCGTCTTCTTCTCGTCGGCGCGGTTCCCGGGGTTCTTGCAGCCGGCCATCCGGCTGCTGCCGCTCACCGCCTTCAACGACGCGCTCCGGGCGGTGGTCAACGACGGGGCGTCGATCTTCTCGCAGGGCTTCCCGCTGGCGGTGCTGGTGGCTTGGACCGTGTTGACCTCTTTCTTCGCGGTCCGCCTGTTCCGCTGGACGTGAGCCGGTATTAGGATGTGCGCCCCATGCAAGTGGCCGAGAAGAAAGCCGTCACGATCAAGTACACCCTGCGCGACGAGGAAGGCGCGGTGCTGGACAGCACCGACGGGCGCGATCCGCTGACCTATCTGCACGGCGCCGACAACCTGGTGCCGGGCGTCGAAGAGGCGCTGCAGGGCAAGTCTCCGGGCGACGAGGTGACGGTGACCGTGCCGCCCGAGAAGGGGTACGGCAAGCGCGAGGACGGCAACGTGCGCAACGTGCCGGTGCGCAAGCTTCCGGCCGGGCGCCTCCAGCCGGGCGCCACCGTCCAGCTCAACACCAACCACGGCCCCGTCGTCGCGGTGGTGAAAGCGGTGAAAGGCGACTATGCCACCCTCGATCTGAACCATCCGCTGGCCGGCAAGACGCTGCGCTTCGAGCTGCAGGTGGTCGAGGTGCGCGACGCGACCGAGGAAGAGATCTCGCACGGGCACGTCCACGCGCCCGGCGAGCATCACTGACAGGCCGGGCACCAGTAGGTGCTGCGCGGCGGCTGCCCTTGCGGGGCCACGCGGATGGGCGTGCCGCAGAGCCGGCAGGGGCGCCCAGCCCGGCGATAGACATGCAGCCGGGCCTCGCCGCGCGGGGCGGGTCCGCCGCGCGTCATGTCCCGGGTGGTGGTGCGCGACCAGGGGCCCAGGTTCTGCTTCATGAGCTGCTGGGCCCGCGCGTAGAGGCGCGCCAGGACGTCGTCGCCGATGGAGCTGACCGGCGCGAACGGATCCAGTCGCTCGAGAAACAGGACCTCGCTCTTGTAGACGTTGCCCAGGCCGGCGGCGACCCGCTGATCCAGCAGCAGTGGACCAACCGCCGTCTCGGGCGGCTGCGCCCGGGCGCGGCGAACGGCGGCGGCCGGATCGAAGTCGGGCGCCAGCAGGTCCGGGCCCAGCGACGCCAGCGCCGGGTGCGCGTGCGCGAACGCCGCGCGCAGCACCTCCACCTTGGGCGCCCGCCACCACAGGGCGGTGGCTCCGTCGGTGGCGATGGCCAGGCTGGCGCGCGCGCCGGTCGAGGCCGCCAGCGGCCCGGGCGGCCCCACCCGCAGCCGGCCCTGCATGCCCAGGTGTACGTGCACGCGCGCCGGCCCCACGTCGACCAGCAGGTGTTTGCCGCGCGCTTCGACCTGCTTCACCCGTTCACCGACCAGGCGGCGATAGGCGACGCCGCGCGCCCAAAACGCCGTGACCGTTCGGCCGACCAGCCGGGCCTGCAGCTCGGTCGCGTGGCGGTGGATGTTGTCACCCTCGGGCACGGCGCCGCCTCTTCTCAAGAATCTGAGGTTCGCACCGCGCCATGTCTGCCCTGCTCGACGAGGTTTCGCGGCCTTGGACCGTCGGGCCGCCTGGCACGAGCATTGCTGTTTTCGCGGCCATGATGCGGCTCCGTTTCTTCTTGCTGATCGGCGCCCTGCAAGTGGGCGCCTGTGGGTCGTCCCCGCTCATGCCCTCGACGGGGTCGGGAGGCACCGAGGGTGGGACCGGCGGCACGCCGGCCACGGGCGGCAGCCTCGGCGCAGGGGGCACCGGCGCGACAGGCGGCGGCACCGGCACCGGAGGCGCGATCGGCGCGGGAGGGGCCGCGGGCTCGCCCGGGTCGGTGAAGTTCGTCCTCAGCGCCCCACCGCCTGGTTCCTACTGCGACCAGATCTCCTGCCAGTTCGGCAGCGTCCCGCACCTGTCGATCACGCGGCCCGACGGCTCCACCGTCAACATCACCCAGACGCTGTGCGGGACGACCGATTGCGACAGCTGCGCGCCCCTGCTCTGCCCCGAATTGGCCGTGTTGTGCCCGGCGCCCCAGGGCATCCCGTACACCGGGGGCACCTGGACGTGGGACGGCTCGTACCTGGCCGGCGCGACCTGCGGCGCATCGCACGTGGCGTGCTCCGACAGGACGTACGCCCCGGCGGGCCGTTACGTCGCGCATCTGTGCGCCACGCCGGGGTCGGTGGTCTCGCAGGACGCCGGCCTGCCGGCGTGCGTGTCGGCCGGCCCGCCGGTCTGCGTCCAGGCGTCGTTCGATTTCCCGGGCTCGGGCACCGTCGCCATCACGCTACCCGCTCCGAGCGTCGGGCAGCTTTGAGGCCGCGCCCGCGTCCAGCACCAGCGCGTTCGGCTCGACGCGGAAGCCGGTCCGGCGCAGGGGCGCCCCCAGCGCGCTCTTCAACGCCGGCGCGCCGTTGACGGTCTCGACGCGCAGCGGCCGGCGCCGGCCGGCGCCGATGCTGCCGCGGAGCGCGTCGACGGCCGCCTGCAGCAGCTTCTCGTCTGCGGTGAACACGCGCAGCCGCCGGCCGCCGCGCTCCAGATAGAGAACCGGCGCCCCCCGCACCAGCACCACGCGCGCCTCGGCGGCGCGGCGGGGCGGCGCGGAATCGCCGTCGGCGGGCCAGGGGATGAGCGCTCCGTACGGATTGGCAGGGTCGAGAGCGGCCAGGACCACGACGTCGTCGCCGTCGCGCGCCGCGCGCAGCCGATCGACGGCGCCGGCGTGCGCGAACTGCGCGCCGCTCAGCCCCTCGACGAAGTGGCCGCGCCGGATCTTGCCCGCGTCCTCCAGCGCGCGAAAGACCGGCGACAACGACGCGAAGCCGCCCGGCAGCCCCTCGACGCCGGCCGCCTCGCGGCTGACCACGCCGTAACGCTCCAGCAGCGCCAGCGCGCGGGCGTGGGCGAGCTCCGTGGGCGCCGCCGGGGGCCGCAGCAGCGCCGCCACCGCCGACCACCGCCCGGCGGCCTGGGCGATCAGGTTGTGGGCGGTGTTGCGAAGCCGGCGCGGCGCGGTCAGCGCGCGCAGCGGCTGGAAGGTGTCGTTGGTGACCAGGCCGGCCCACACCAGATCCCACAAGGCGTCGACGACTTCGCGCGTGGTGGCGTCGGGCAGCGCCGCCGAGAGCTGCGCGAAGAAGCTGGCCCCCTGCGCCTCCAGCGCGGACAGCAGCGCCCGATGCCGATCCGCCAGCGCCTCCGGGACCTCCCGCGCGTCCAGCAGCGTGCGGGCCCGATCGCGCCGGAACAGCGCCACCCGGCCGTCGTCGCCGCCCAGCGCGCCGCCCCCCACCCAGACCACCTCGCCCAGCGCCCCCAGCTCGTCCAGCATGCCGGGCGAAAAATCCCGCACCCGCGCCGGCAGGACGGCGCGTTCCAGATCCGAAAACGGCAGGTAGACGCCTTCGAGCTGCTCGATGACCTCGCGCAGGCGGGCCGTCCCGCCGCGCGCCAGCCCGACGCCGTGCCAGCGCGGCAGGAAGCGCGCCAGCACGTCGGCCTCGACGGGCGCCACCTGGGAGCGCAGCCGCGCCAGCGTGCGCCGCCGGATCACGCGCAGGACCTCGGCGTCGCAGAACTCGGCGTCGCCGCCGGGACGGAACTGGCCCCGCACCAGCCGCCCCGACGCGACCAGCGCGTCCAAGATCGGCTCGATCTGCCCGCGCGCCAGGCCGAAGCGCGCCGCCAGCCGCCGGGCCATGAACGGGGCGTGGGTGCGGGCCCAGCGCGCGACCAGCCCCTCGAGCGGTTTGTCGGCCGGCGCCAGCAGCGCCAGCGGCGTGCCGGCCGGCGGCTGGACGCCCAGCGCGTCGCGGTAGCGGGCGATGTCCTCGGCGGCGATCCAGCGGTCCTCGCCGGCGATGCGCACCGCCGCCGCTTGATGTGTCTCGGCCAGGCCGCGCAGCCAGCCTCCGACCTGGCGGGCGGCGGGCGGCTCCGTTCGCGCCGCCAGCTCGTCCGCCGACAGATCGCCGATCCGGCGCAGCAGGTCGTGGGCGGCGTCGGCATGTCGGATCTGCCGCTCGGGGTCGGTCGCCTGCAGCTCGGCTTCCACGTCCTGCAGCGCCGCCGGATCCAGCAGGGCCGCCAGCTCTTCTTGGCCCAAGAGCTCGCGCAGAAGCTGGCGATCCAGCGTGAGCGCCTGCGCGCGCCGCTCGGCCAGCGGCGCGTCGCCTTCGTACATGTACGCCGCGACGTAGGCGAAGGCCAGCGAGCGCGCGAAGGGCGACGCCGACCCGGTCTCGACCTCCACCACCCGCACCTCGCGCCGGCGGATCCCCTCCAGCAGCTCTTTGAGCGCCGGCAGATCGAACACGTCCTGCAGGCACTCGCGCACGGTCTCGAGCACGATGGGGAAGCTCGGGTACCGCAGCGCCGCCGCCATCAGGTTCTGCGCCTTCAGCCGCTGCGCCCAGAGCGGCGAGCGGGCGTTGGGCCGGCGCCGCGGCAGCAGCAACGCCCGGGCCGCGTTCTCGCGGAAGTGGGTGGCGAACAGCGGCGAGTGGGTGAGCTGCCCCAGCACCAGCTCTTCGATCTCGTCGGGGTCGGGGATGAGCGTGCGCAGATCCGGCGGATCGTCGAGCCCCGCGAACCGCAGCACGATGCCGTCGTCGCTCCAGATGGTTTGGACCTCGCGTTGCCAGAGCTGCCCGTCGTCGAGCGGAGCCGCCGCGGCAGGTTCCCGCGGCCCTTCCACGTTTCCTGCCTCGGCGAACGGGGCCGGCCCGCCCAGGCGCGCCTCCAGCGCCAGGGCCCAGGGCGCGTGCACGCGGGCGCCGAACGGCGACAGGATGCAGATCCGGAAGTCACCCAGCTCGTCGCGGAACCGCTCGACGGTGATGTCGCGGTCGGTGGGCAGCGTGCCGGTCGCCTCCCGCTGGTCGGCGACATAGCGCCACAGGTTACGCGCCGCGCGCCGCTCGACCGGCGCGGTCTGCGTCAACCAGGTCTCGGCGGCGCGCTGGCTCTTGTCGCCGAGCTCGCGCACGAACGCCCCCAGCGCGCGCCCCAGCTCCAGCGGGCGTCCCGGCCCTTCGCCGCGCCAGAACGGCATCTTGCCCGGCTCGCCCGGCGCCGGCGTGACGATGACCCGGTCGCGCGTGATCTCCGCGATGCGCCAGGTGGTCGCGCCCAGCAGGAACGTCTCCCCGACGCGCGATTCGTACACCATCTCCTCGTCGAGCTCGCCGATGCGGGGGCCGTTCGGGCCCAGGTGCACGGCGTAAAGGCCCCGGTCGGCGATGGTGCCGCCGCTGAGGATCGACACCAGGCGCGCGTCGCGGCGGGGCGTCAGCCGATCGGTGGCCCGGTCCCAGGTGAGGCGCGGGCGCAGATCGGCGAACTCGTCGGAGGGGTATCGCCCGGCCAGCATGTCCAGCACCGACGCCAGCACGTCCCGGGACAGCGTCGCGTACGGATAGGCGCGCTTGACCAGCGCCTCCACCCGCGTGACCTGCAGCCCGGCCGCCTGCTCGTCGCCGCCGCCGCGCCCGGTCGGGTCGAGGCCCCCTTCGGGCGCGCTGGCGACCAGGGCCACGATCTGCTGCGCCAGCACGTCCAGCGCGTTGCGCGGCACCCGGGTCGGCTCGACGGCGCCCTCGGTCATCCGGCGGGCCACCACCGTCGCCTCCAGCAGGTCGGCGCGGTGCTTGGGAAAGATGCGGCCCACGCTGCGCGCGCCGACCTGGTGCCCGGCGCGGCCGATGCGCTGCAGGCCCCGCGCCACGCTGCCGGGCGACTCGATCTGGACCACCAGATCGACGGCGGCCATGTCGATCCCCAGCTCGAGCGAGCTGGTGGCCACCAGCCCGCGCAGCGTGCCGGCCTTCAACATCTCCTCGATCTCTTCGCGCTGCGGCCGCGACACGCTGCCGTGGTGGGCCCGCACCAGCGATTCGCCCGCCAGCTCGTTGATCCCCTGCGCCAGCCGCTCGCAGAGCCGCCGGCTGTTCGCGAACACGATCGTGCTCTTGTGACCGCGGATCAGCTCGACCAGCCGCGGGTGGATGGCGGCCCAGATCCCCGTCGCTCCGCTCTGGTGGCCTTCGGCGTGCTCGATGGCGCGCTCGCTGCGGACGGCCTCCATCTCTTCGACGGGCACCTCGATGGTCAGGTCCAGCCGCGGCGGCTCCGACGTGTCGATGAGCGCCACCGGCCGGTCGCCGCCCAGGAAGCGTCCGATCTCGTCCAGCGGCCGCTGGGTGGCCGACAGCCCGATGCGCTGGGGATCGCCGGCGGTGATGGCCGCCAGCCGTTCCAGCGAGAGCGCCAGGTGCGCGCCGCGCTTGGTCGGGGCCAGCGCATGGATCTCGTCGACGATCACCGTGCGGCAGGCGCGCAGCGTCTCGCGCGCCGACGAGCCCAGCATCAGGTACAGCGACTCGGGCGTGGTGATCAGGATGTCGGCGGGGTCGCGCAGCATCTCGCGCCGCTCCCGGGCCGGGGTGTCGCCGGTGCGCACGGCGATGCGGGGCGCGCGAAACGGCTGGCCCAGCGCCTCGGCCGCCCGGGCGATGCCGGCCAGCGGCGCGCGCAGGTTGCGCTCGATGTCATAGGCCAGCGCCTTCAGCGGCGACACGTAAAGCGCGCGGACGCCGCCGGCAGCGCCGGCCTCGTGGCCCAGCCGGTCCAGGCACCAGAGAAACGCCGCCAGCGTCTTTCCGCTGCCGGTCGGCGCCAGCAGCAGCGCGTGCGCGCCTCCCGCGATCGCCTCCCACCCGGCGGCCTGCACCGGCGTGGGCCGGGCAAACGTCGCCTCGAACCAGCGTCGGGTCGCCGGCTGAAACGCGTGCAGGACGTCAGGGGCGGAGGGGATCCGCCAAGCCTGTCGCGGCCGGCCGGCCCGCGCAACGTTCAGGCCGCCGCGCTCAGGCCGCCAAGGTCAGGATCTCGCCGCGCACGCCGCCGCCCGTGACGATCAGGCGGCCGGCGGCGATCGGCAGCTTGAAGCGGCGCGGGCCGGCGCTGCCCGGGTTGAACCAGAGGACACCGTCTCGAACCTGTTGCCCCGGCCGGTGTGAATGGCCGGCCACGACGGCGGCGAAGCCCGCCGCGGCCGGATCCAGATCCAGCGCGCCGGCGTCGTGGATGACGTAAAGGACGGCTCCCTCGGCCCGCACCACCGCGGTTTCGGGCAGGGCGTCGGCCCAGGGACCGTGGTCGTTGTTCCCGCGCACCGCCACCACCGGGGCCAGCGCCGCCAGGGCATCCAGAATGTCGGGGCCGCCGATGTCGCCCGCGTGGATGATGCGATCCACGCCGCGCAGCGCGGCCAGGGCTTCGGGCCGGAGCAGGCCGTGCGTGTCCGAGATGACGCCCAGGATCATGTCCGCCCAATCATGTCCGCCCGCGATCGCCGGAACTGAGCACGGCCGGCGTCGGCGTCAAAGGGTCGGCGTCCTAGCGGCGGCGCCCAGCCGGCGCTCGACCTCCTCGATGACGTCGAACGGCTTGTCGACGATCCGGTCCTGGTGGCGGGCCACGAATTCGCCGGCCTCGGGCGAGAAGGCGCCGCCGGTCATCAGCACCAGCTTGGAGGCCTTGGCGGGCGCGCGGGCGGCCAGCTCTTTCGCGACGTCCATCCCGGTCATGCCGGTCATCATGAGGTCGCAAAAGATGAGGTCGACGTCGGCGTCGCGCAGGCCCAGCAGCGCCTCGATCGCGGACCGCCCCTCGTTGAAGACGGTCACGCGATAGCCCGCCTCCCGCAGCCGCAGCATGAAGGCGCGGGCGACCATCCGATCGTCCTCGATGAGGACGATGTGCGCGCCCGCGGCGGCGGGTGTGCCGGCTTCCGATGGCGGCTGGGGCGGCGCCGCGGCCGGCGGCGCGGCCGGGAGCACCACCCGGAACAGGGCGCCGCCCCCCGGCGCGTCGTGCACCTCCACCTCGCCGGAAAAGCCGCGGACCACGTTGCGGCACACGAACAGACCCAGGCCGGTTCCGATGCCGATGGCCTTGGTGGTGAAGAACGGTTCGAAGATCCGGTCGCGGTCCTGCGCCGGCACGCCGGGCCCCGAGTCCGAGACCTCGACGATCACCCGTTGCTCGTCGGTCCGGGTGGCCAGCTTCACCTGGTTCTGGGCCGGGGCGCCGGCCGGGACCGCCTGGAAGGCGTTCACGATCAGGTTCAGCACCACCTGCGTGAGGCGCGCCTCGTTTCCGACCACCGGCGCCGTGTCGCGCAGGTCCAGCACCAGGCGGGCCCGCGCCTCGACCTCCTTGGCCACCAACTTCAGCACCGACTCGACGACGGCGCGCAGGTTGACGGGCGCCAGCGTGCTTTCGTCGGCGCGGCTGAACGTCTTGAGGTCGCGCGTGATGTCCGCGATGCGGGTGGTGCCGGCGCGGATGGGGGCCAGGTGGTCGCGCACGCGCGCCAGGCGGGCGCGGATCTCCGAGGCGGCGGCGGACGGCGATCGCGCCAGCAGCTGGTCCAGTGCGTCGACCTCGCGGCCGGCCGCCTCGCTCTCGGCCAGCACGTACGTGAGCGGGTTGTTGATCTCGTGCGCGACCGACGCAGCCAGCGTCCCCAGCGCCATCACGCGATCGTTCTGGATGGCGGCCTTTTGCAACTTGCGCAGCTCGCTGACGTCGTGCGAAAGCGCCAGGAACCCCATCGGCTCGCTGGCCGGACCGAACACCGGCGAGACCCAGGTGTCGTAGACCGCCTCACCGACCGCCACCGTGTACCAGAGCGATTCGCCGGCCAGCGCGCGCCGGATGTAGCCGGGGATGGTGGGATGGGCGGCGTAGATGTCGAACACGTTGCGGCCGACCAGCTCGCCTGAGTGGACGCCCAGCGAGGCCAGCCCGGCGCCTTCCGACAGCAGGATGTTGCCCTGCTTGTCGGCCAGCCAGATGACGATCGGCGCGTGGCCGCAGACGAACTGCAGGCGCGCCTCGACCAGGCGGCGCTCCGTCTCGGCCGCGACCTCGCGCGTGATGTCGATGAAGGCGACGATGACGTGCGTCAGCCGGCCGGCGGCGTCGAAGATCGGCGAGCCGAACGCGCGGATGTTGACGTCGCCTTCCGGCCGCCGCGTGACCAGGTCGTCGACGACGGTCGCCTTGCCGCTGGCCAGCACCCGCGCGAAGGGCAGCCGGTCGGCCGGGTAGGGGCGCCCCGACCGGTCCAGCAGCGCGTAGGCAGCCGGCGCGTCGCCGATCGGGATGCCGGGCACCGCCTTGCGCCCCAGGATCTCCTCGAACGCGCGGTTTGCGTAGGCGACCGCGCCGCCCGGCGCCTGGCCCACCCAGACTCCCACCGGCAGATCGTCCAGAATGCGCGGCCGATCGATCATTGGCAGCCGGCATCATCGCACGAGTGGCGGTGGGTCGAAATCGGCCGAAAGGTCACTCCGTGCGCCCGACCCGCATGCCGCCGCCGAAGCTGGTCACCCAGATCTCGTCCGGGTCGTAGGGGTTGAAGAAGATGCGCAGCGGCTGGCGGAACGGGTAGCTGTCGACCAGCGTGAAGGTCGGCCGGGCCTCGTGGATGTTGGCGGTGAACCACAGACCGCGCCTCTCGGTCGAATAGTAGGCCACGTCCGGGTGGCGCGGATCGACGCTCAACGATTCGACGTTGAAGGGGCCGGCCAGGCGCGTCCAGGTGAGGCCGCGGTCGGTCGTGCGATAGAGGCCTCCGCTCTGGGTGTCGCCCTCGTGGTTGAACACGCCGGCGTACCAGGTGTTCTGCGCGGGGTCGCTGGGGTCGATGACCACGTCCTTGGTCCAGTACCGCATGTTGGGATCGCTGCGGTCGCTCCAGGTCGCCCCGCCGTCGGCGCTGAGGAACACGCCCGAGCTGGCGGTGAACGGCCCGCGCTGCTCGCGGGGCGCGGTCCCGGTGCGGTGCGCGCTGTAGCTGGCGACCAGGCAGCCGTCGTCGAGCACCCAGATGTTGAACGGATGGCCGCTGGTGCGCGGCGGGGCGGCCAGCCGGACGGCGGGCGTGCCGGGCGCGTTCAGATCCTTGCGGTAGATGCCGCCCACCTGGCTGTGAACGACGCTGGCGTAGAGCAGGTTCGGGTGGTGCGGATCGAGGGCCAGGAAGATCACCGGATGGCCGACGTCTTCCAGAAGATGGAAATGGCGGCCGTCGTCGGTGGACATCAGGATCTGGCCGGTCGTGTCGTCGATGCGATCGTCGGTGAGCGTGGTGCTCTGGTAAAGGTCGTGGCGCGTCGAGGTGCCGGCGAACATGCGGCCGGAGGCCGGGTCGCGCACGGCGTGATAGGTGGTGTTCAGATCCAGGCCCGCGTCGCCGGGGCGGATCCAGGTGCGGCCGCCGTCGCTGCTCCATTCGCTGCGGATGTCGGTCACCGACGTGAAGATGGTGCGGGCGTTCGCCCAGGTCAGCCACCAGACGCTGGTGTTGTCGAGGCCGCTGGTCTGGACCGGCTTGGCCAGCGGCGTGAGCTGGCCGGGCGGGGTCAGGAACTGCGGCTTCACGTAGGCGGCCCGCCATTGTCGCGCCCCGTCGCTGCTGACGTGGACGGCGCCGTAGTCGGACAGCACCACGCGGCCGGCGTCGTGCGGCGCGACCGCCAGGCCCAGGGTGTTGCCGGTCCAGTCCAGGCCCGCCCAGCCGCCGTCGCCGGCCCAGCCGGTGGCGATGTTGCGGTTGCGTTCGGTCAGGAGGCACCGCTGCCAGCTGGCGCCGCCGTCGTGGGTGGCGAGGACGACGTCGAGGTCGGTGTCGATGTTGCCGCCGGCGGCATAGGCCACGTTCACGTCGTCCAGCGACGACGCGACGAAGCTGAGGCCCTCGTCGGCGGCCAGCCCCATTTCCATGGGCCGCCAGGCCGGCTCGCCGTCGGTCAGGCGGTAGGCGTGCGCGTATCCGCCGACGTCGCCGCCGGTCATCCCGGCGTACGGAATGCTGGAGGTGATCGCGTAAAACCGGGTGGTCCGCCCGTGGTGCGCGCCGGCGAAGGACACGATCCCTTCACCGTCGGGGATGCCGCGCACCGGGGCCAGCGCGAAGCGGCGCCCGCCGTCGCGGGAAACCAGGAGGCCGTCGCTGGTCCCCACGAAGATCTCGGAGCCCTGCCACGAGACGCCGCCCAGGACCAGCCCGTTGTCGGCCGCGCTGGTGTAGACCACCGAGAAGGTCGCGCCGGCGTCGGCCGAGAAATAGAGGTGGTTGGCGTCGAGGGCCAGCAGGCGGCGGACACCGTCGGGATCGGCCGAGACGTAGTTGACGTTGGCGCCGCCGAGGAGCAGGGTCCAGCTTCTGCCGTGGTCGGCGGACTTGACCAGGACGGGCGCGTCGGACGCGTCGTTCGTCAGCGCGTAGAGCAGCGACGGATCGGCGGTGAACTGGGTGCTGGTGAAGCTGTCGCCCTGGACCACGGTGAAGGGGATCGTCTCCCAGTGCGTTCCGAAGTCCGACGAATGATAGAGGTCGCTCATGTCCGTTCCGACGTACAGCTCGTCGGGATCCAGCGGGCTGATGGTGGGCCCGAACAGCGCGCCGCCGGCGCCCACGCCGCGCGGCTCGAAGCGGCGCGGCGGCCGGACCGGCCGGCGGCTCGCCTGCGCGTCGGCGGAGCCGGGCCTGCCCCGGCGGAGCGGTCCCGAGCGGTCCACCGACCCCGGGCGGGCGGCCTCGGCGCTGGACGCGAACGCCGCGCTGGCGGGCAGCGCATTTTGAACGGCGCGTGGCGGGGATTCGCCGCACCCGACCACGCACCACACCAGGACGACCGCGACCCTCTTCGACATCAGACCCTCCGGAACGAGTGGCGGGAACTGCCCGACCAGCGGAGGGGGAGATTCGCGCCGGCAGCGGCGCGCGTCAATTCTGAAGTCCGCGGCCCGCGTCGAGTCCTCGACCAGATGATGGCCGTCGCCGGAGCCGCCGCCCGTCATGTACGAACACTGGCGCGGAAGCAGCCGCGCCCGAGTGAATCAACCGGCGCAGCGGCGGCTCCGGCGGTCCGAAACCTGCGCTCGAGAACTGGAGGCCGCTTGGCCGCATCCGTCGAGGGCCGACATCAGGCCGGCGGTCGAGTGGGCCGCGAAGTGAACGGCGCTAAGCGGCCAGGGCCAGCCGAACGAGTTGGCGGACGTTCAGCGGGCACTCGACGGAGACCGGGTCGCGCACCCAGCGCACGGCCGTGTACTCGTCGCAGGCCGCCAGCTCGCGCGTCCGGACATCAGCGACGAACGCGAAGTTCATGTGCAGCCCCTTGCTGCCGGCCGGGTGCTCTTCGTACCCGATGAGCCCGGGCGGCGTGCCGTCCACGCCGAGCCCGGCCGGGAAGCTCCCCTCGAGGCCGGTCTCCTCGCGGAGCTCGCGGCGAGCGGCGTCGAGCGGCGTCTCGCCCGGCTCGATCTCGCCGCCCACCGGCAGCCAGAGATCGAGCCGCTTGTGCCGGACCAGCAGGACGTCGCCGCCGTTTCGGCAAAACACCGCCACCGAAAAGGCGCGGCGCTCGGTCACTTGTTGGTCAGCGCCGCCACGCCCGGCAGCACCTTGCCTTCGAGGAACTCCAGCGAGGCACCGCCGCCGGTCGACACGTGGGACACCTTGCTGGCGACGCCGGCCTTCTTCACCGCCGAGGCCGAATCGCCGCCGCCGATGATGGTCGTCGCGCCCGCCGCCGTCGCCTTGGCCAGCGCCTCGGCGACCGCGATCGTGCCCTTGGCCGTGGCATCGATCTCGAACACACCCACCGGGCCGTTCCAGACGATCGTCTTGGCGCCCAGCAGGATCTTCGTGAACGCCTCGACGGTGGCCGGGCCGATGTCGCAGGCCTCCCAGTCGGCCGGGATGGCGTTGCGGGCGACCACCTTCGTTGCGCCCACGGTGCGCCCCTTGAAGTCCAGCTTGTCGGTGACGACGAAGTCCGTCCCCAGCTCGAGCTTGCCGCCCGCCTCGGCCAGCAGGCGCTTGGCGAGATCGATCTTGTCGTTCTCGACGATCGACTTGCCGATCTCCAGGCCCTGCGCCTTGAGGAAGGTGTACGTCATCCCGCCGCCGATGAGCAGCTTGTCCACGCGCGGCAGCAGGTTCTTGATGACGTCGATCTTCCCCGAGACCTTGGAGCCGCCGATCACGGCCACGAACGGCCGCTTCGGGTTGCCGAGCGCGTCGCCCAGATAGTCGAGCTCCTTCTTCATCAGGAAGCCCGAGGCCGCCTGCGGCACGAACTTGGTAATTCCTTCCGTCGAGGCATGGGCGCGGTGCGCGCTGCCGAAGGCATCGTTGACGTAGACGTCGGCCAGCGCCGCCAGCTGCTTGGCGAAGGCGGGATCGTTCTCTTCTTCCGCCGCGTGGAAGCGAAGGTTCTCGAGCAGCAGGACTCCGCCGGGCGCCACCGCCGAGACGGCTTTTTCCGCCGCCGGCCCGACACAATCCTCGGCGAACGCCACCGGCGCGCCCAGCAGCGCCGACAGCGCGTCCGCCACCGGACGCAAGCTCATGTCCGCCACCCGCTTGCCGTCCGGCCGGCCGAGGTGCGACATCAAGATCACCTTCGCGTTCTTCTTCCGCAGGTACTCGATCGTCGGCAGCGACTCCTTGAGCCGCTTGTCGCTCTCCACCTTGCCGTCCTTGAGCGGGACGTTGAAGTCCACGCGCACGATCACGCGCTTGCCCGCGACATCCAGATCCTCGACGAAGAGTTTTTTGCCGGTGCTCATGGTGGCAGCCGGTTTAGCAGGGGAGGGGCCCGCTTGTCGAGCGCAGGGGCGCCGGCGTCGAGGCCACCCCCGAGCCGGCGCTCCCGTCGGGCAGCGGGCGCCTCCGGCGTCGGTGCGAACGCACGCGGGGGCGGTCGTGGCCGGTCCGCGGGCACCGTCGATGGAGAGCGGTGGGCGCCGCCGCGCGACCGGCTGACTGCCGCCTGGCGCGGATGCCTCGGGGGACAGTCGGTCGGGTCCGGGCGCGGAGCAGGCGGAACGGGCGGTAGGCGGGCCGCGACGAGGCCTCTGCGCGCCCGTCAACAGCGCCGCATCGGCGGCGGCCAGCGTGGCATGGCCGCTGACGCCGCCGTCGAACCAGCGGCGGCCAGGGCCTCGAAGTGGTCGAGCACGCGCCGCGCCGCGGCCGGGCGGTCGCGCCGCCGTGACACGGCGCGGGCGTCATCCCGAATGTCCTCCGGCAGGCGCATGGCCGCGAAGAGCACCTCCAGCGCGTGCTCGACGGGCGCGGGCCGTTGCGCATGAAGGCAGCGGCGCACCGCCAGGGTCAGCTTCGCTTTCAGCGCGGCGAACAAGAAGACGGCCGAGCCGTTCATGTCGGCGATGACGTAGTCGCGATCGGCGCGCCACGTGTCGTCGAGTTGCCGCTGGAGGTCGATCATCGCGGGCAGGTCGAGCGCGTGCTCGACGGCGCGAAAGAACCCGACCTGACCGGCGTGATCCTCGGGCGCCACGAACTTTTCCAGGTGGCACAGATCGTGGAGCGCGAACGCCAGCCCATCTTGTTGGCGGAGCTGGGCTCTGGCCACCCGCGCGTCGTCCAGCAAGCTGACGCATCGCCGGCCGCGGGCCTGCCGGGCCAGCACGTCGCCGGCCGGCGGGATGTCGAACAGCAGATCGACCGGCCGTTCGCCTCGATCCCAGGCGAACAGGCCAGCGACGACGTCCTGGGGAATGCCGCGGACGCGCCGCTCGGCGAACGTCTGCAGCGCCGGGCCGGACGGCGGCGCCGCCGGCCGCACCCGGGCGCTCCCCTCGTCCCACAGGCGGCCGCGCGCCGCGCGAACGCGCGCCAGCAGGAAAGCCGCCGTGGTCTCGGCGTCCGTCACGGCCGCTTCGCCGCCGGTTTCTTTCCCGCCCGACTCGCGCGCGCGTGAGCCGCTTCCGAGGCCGCCAGGAACAGCGGCTGGTCGACCTTCTTCAGGTCGCAGCGGGTCGCGCCCATGCGCCCCCAACCGCCGGCCACGGGCGCCAGCGCGTCGGGCGCCATCTCGCAGAAGGTCTCCTGGTCCAGCGGGTCGAACATGAAGTTCACATCGCGGCCGTCGCCCGCCAGCGTCGCGAAGATCCGGCGCGGCGTGCGAAAGGCGGCGCGATCGAAGTGCGGGACTTCCCGGGCGTCGTCGAAACGCAGGAGCAGCTTGCGCGCGCGCGCCGCCGAGAGGCCCACCGGCGCAGGTTACACCGCCGGAACGGAGGCGGGCATCCGGGCTGCCTTGCCCTCGACGCCGCGTCAGCGCGCAGCGTTCTTGCCCGAACGGTCGTCCGCCGGGCGCCGGCGGGCCTTGCGCCAGTCCCACCAGAGGACCGCCCCGCCCAGCAGCTCACCGGCCAGCGTGACGGGACGAAACACGGTGGTCAGATGCTGGCCGAGGTTCTTGAACGGATAAGCCGGGAACGCCCACCCCAAGAGCGGCCAGAGCAGCGTGCCCAGGTCCATCGAGAGGCCGGCGAAATCCAGGGCCAGGTGGGTGGCCACGCCGATGGCCAGGGCGCGCAGGACGAGCGATCGCGCGGCCAGCGCGGCGGCGACCAGCGCCAGCAGGAAGAGGCCGGTGTGGCCGAAGAGGTGCGTGCCCGACAGCAGCCCGGTTCGCTGGCCGGTCAACCAGAAGTGCCCGTAAAAGAGAGGCTTGTCGATCAGATCCGGCAGCAGCGCGCCCAGGAAGAACGCGCGCTTTTCGCAGCGGGAAAACCGGCGGTACGGCCGGGTGGCCAGCCTTTTCCCGAGGCCGAGATGGCCAAGCGCGAACACCGTCGGTCACGCCCGGTCAGGTGCCTTCGTCGGCCCACGGATCGTCCTTGGCGGGACCGGGCGGGTCGTTGCGAAGGTGGGCGGGGATGTCGGAGCGGTCGTCGGCGGTGTTCTCGAGGGGCGTTCCGGCGTCGATGCGCAGCGCGTGCCGCCCCTGCCTGCGCGGCTTGGCAGCCGCCGCGCACAGGCGGGTGAGCTGCGGGCCGGTCCGGGGCCACAGCTTGCTGCCGACGTCGGCGGCCAGCGTGGTGCGCTCACCCGAGAAATGAAGCGACGCGATCCGCCGGCCGGTCACGCCGCTGCGCACGCGGACGGTCGCCTGCCCGCGCGCGCCGGCGCCCCCGACGCTGCCGTCGATGTAGGCGGCGAGCTGCAGCGTGGCCGCCATCTCGCGGTACTGCTCGGCGCTGTCCACCGGACGCAAGGTGGTGGTCACCTGCAGGCCCCGCGTCCGCAGCGTGCTGACGACCGCCTGCTGCACCCGGGCGGCGCCCTGGCCGGTGAAGCCGAACACGGCCACCTTGCCGCTGACGCCCGGCGCCTCGGCCCGGCGCTTTGCCCGCGGCGGCGCCTTGGCCGCAGCCGGCGCCTTGCTGCGTTTGACCTTCGTCCAGCTCGAGAGCGAGGACTTGGGCGCGGCGGCGCCGCCGGAGAGCGGGGCCAGCCAGAGGGCGGCGGCCACGACCAGGGGGACGAGCGGTGTCCGAAGCAAGGCTTGGATGATAAACCGAACCGGAACGCAAACAGGAGAGAACGATGAAGATCAAGCTGACCGGCGTGTACGTCGACGATCAAGAAAAGGCGCTGCGCTTTTACACGGAGGTGCTGGGCTTCACGAAGAAGGCGGACTTCAGCCAGGGCCCGTACCGCTGGCTGACGGTGGCGTCGCCCGACGAGCCCGACGGCGCCCAGCTGCAGCTGGCGCTGAACGACAACCCGGCCGCCAAGGCCTACCAGCAGGCGCTGTTCCAGCAGGGGACGCCGGCGGCCATGTTCTCCAGCGACGACGTCCAGGCCGACTACCAGCGCATGAAGGCGCGCGGCGCGCAATTCACCCTGCCGCCCGCGGACGTCACCGGCTCGAGGATCGCCAAGCTGAACGACACCTGCGGCAACCTGATCCAGATCACCCAGTTGACCAAGTGGTGAACGCCGCGCCGCCGCGCGGGCGGTGCCGGCGCGCGCGCAAGCGCCGGGTCGAGGCGCGGGCGGTCACGCTGAGGGTGCGCGGCTTGGTCAGACGCTGACGCGATCGCGACCGGGCCGCCGGCCAGCTCGGCGCTCGGGGCTCGCCCGGCCGTCAAAGAAGAGATGCGGGCGCGCGCCCGCTGCCGCTGCGGCTCGTCGTCCCGCAGCTCTCGAATCTGGCGGCCTTCGAACCGCTTCCTCTCTTCGTCCAGATCCAGCACGTCGACGCCGGGGCCGGCCCGAGCGCCGCATTTACCGTCAGCTTCGATCCGACGGCTCCGACTAATCCAGCACGCCGACGCCGTCGCCGATCGGGGTCGCTCGACTCCGCGCCCGGGTCCATTGGCCGACCGACGTGGTGGCCGGCGCGCTGCTGGGGATCGCGTCCGCCTCGCTGGCGTCGCAGCTCAGGCTTCGTCCGTTCAGGTCTACCCGCGGATCTCGACGGCCGGGTTGACGGCGCGCCGCCGCTCCTCACGTTGGCTCCGTCGAGGGAGCGTGGAGGGCGGAACATGAAGGCGTCGGAGCTCGCGCTGGTCCTGTTGGTCGTGCTGTCGGCGGGGTGCGCGACCACCACAACGATGCGAACGGTCTGGACCGATCCGGCTGTCGGCGCCTCCGGACGAGCCGGCGCGGTCTCGTCCGTGCAGGAGATCGTCCAGCGGACCGAAGGCAACCCGGGAGCGGGCGCGGTGGCCGGCGGCTTGATCGGGGGCCTGCTGTTTGGCGGAAGGCGCGGTCCGGCCGCGGTCGCCGGCGTGGCGGCCGGCGCCGCGGTGGGCGCGGCGGCGAGCCGCGGCGCGACCGAGCAGCGCACCTACCAGATCGTCGTCCGCTTCGACGACGGCGGTTACGGCGAGTTCGTCTACGCCGGGTTCTCGCCCTTTCGCCCCGGCGAGCGCGTCGTCGTCACGCCGGGTGGCCTGGCGCGCGCCGGGTGACCCGTCCGGCTCACCGTCGAGAGGCGGACGCCACGGGTGAACGCGCCGGTGTCACGCCGGCCGGCGCAGTCTCGGAGAAAACCGCGCCACGCCGGTTGGGGCCGCGCGACGCAGGTCGTCGCTGCTGGCGTGACGAGACCTCCGTCAGCGGGACCAGGGGACTTACACGACGGCGAGTCACCGACGGTGAACGGCCGCGACGTCTATTCGATCGACGACTCCGGCAGATTCTTTGGCTGCTGGAGCACGTCGACCCGTTCCTGTTGCAGCTTGTCGATGCACGTGGCGTCGCTGCCGCAGGCAGTTCTTCGCCGGACGTCGTTCCGCTGTGCCTTTCGCAGCTTCTCCGCGCCGGGCCGCCGTCAGCTGCTTGGCCAGGTCGTCCCGGGCCATCGCGACGCTTCGATCCCACGATGCGAGATCGAAGTCGCCGCAGGTCGTGGTCTCGGCGGGGTTGGCCGGCGCGAGTTGCTCGACCTCCCAGGTTCCGGCCACCGACGGCGGCGGGTCGCCCAGCGCCGGAGCCGGCCGGCCGGCGACGCCCAGGACCAGCGCGGCCACCGCCGCGAAGAAGCCCCACGCGCTCACTGAACGGCGACCCCTGGAGCGGCGGGCCTGGACGCGAGCAGCGCCGCCTCGAATTTCCCGGCGACCTGCGCGACCGTCTGCTTCTCGGCCACCTTTGCCCCTGGGCAGAGCGCCTGTACGAGCAAGATCAGTCCGATGATGGCCAGCCCGCCGTAGACGAACCTCAGGAAGACAGACCCGGTCAGGCGCCGGTTGAGGACCCGACCGATCCAGATGGCCGGCACGGCGGCGCCCAGCGAGAGCAGGTAATAACGGGTGGCGATTGGCACCCACAGTCCGGCATACCAGTAGCCGGCCAGGGCGGCCGCGCTGGCGGGCAGGAAATAGGCCTGCAAGGTGGCGCGGAAGTGCTGCGGAGACCAGCGGCGCATCGAACCGTACACGACCAGCGGCGGGCCGTTCAGGCCATACGCGCCGCCGAGCACCCCGGCGAGAAATCCGCAACCCAACAGCCAAGCGCGCCTGTCTTTGTGCAGCTGCGGGGGAGCGGGACTGACCAGGAAGTAGGTCGAGAACACCAGGATGACGGCGGCCAGCACCCCCTTGACGGCCCGCTGGTGGTGGCTGGTCAGAAGCGCGAGACCGAACGGAATCCCCACCAACGTCGGCGCCAGCAGCCACCCCGTGCTTCGCCAGTGAATCTGACGCCAGTCCTGCGCCACCACCACGGCCGCGACGCTGATCGAGAGCAGGACGACCACCGGCGCCGCCACCGTCACGGGGATGACGAACGCCAGCAACGGCAGCGCGACCAGCGCCTCGCCGAACCCGAACGTCGACCGGACCAGCGTCGCGACGAATGCCACGAGGAGAACGTAGAGCGCCGACAGGTCCATCGCGCGGGGCCGACGCCAGCATACCCCGGCGACGTCGGCCACGACGGATGCCGCGACCAGTTTCGGACGATGGCGCCCGTCACCAAGGATGGCGAACAGCGGAAGGAGGCCGCCAAGCCTGTCCCGGCGCTGCGACCGGCACTCCCGATTGCTATATTCGCCGGGTGGCGACCTTCGCTCCCCACCCGAGCCTCCGGACGAGCGTGGCCGCCATCGACGTCGTGGCGAATGCCGCGGGCGAGAACTCGGTGCTTCCGTCGACCGGCGCCGTGTTGGGGTTCCAATTCCGCGGCCGCGTGCGTGCGGGGGAGCAGCTGCTCTCGCAGGCTGGAGTGACTGGCCTTCAGGAGCGCGCGCGGATCTATTCGTACCTCGGCGTGACGAGCTCGGTGCTCGTCCGCTTCACGCCGCAGGGCGTGGGGCGCCTGGGCGTTCCCGCAGCGGAGCTGGCCAGCCGCAGCGTTCCGCTCGAGCAGCTGCTTCCGGGCGCGCGCGTTCGGGAGGTGACCGAGCGCATTGCGGCGGCGCCCGACGACGCCTCTCGCGTCGCCGCCGTCGAACGGTTTCTTCAGGAGCATCCATTCGCGCGCGATCCGGTGGTGACCCGCGCTCTCGAACGCCTCGGCGATTTGAACGGAATGCCTTCGCTGGCGGCGGTCGCCGCAGAGCTCGCGCTCAGCGAGCGGCAGCTCGAGCGGCGGTTTGTCCGCGCCGTGGGGATGATGCCGAAACGGTTCGCACGCCTGGCGCGGTTCCAGCGCGCCGTCGCGCTCATGGAGTCATCGTCCGGGCTGGCGGCCGTTGCGCAGCACGCCGGGTACTACGACCAATCTCACTTCGTGCGGGAATTCCGCGCCTTCGCGGGAGCCTCACCCAGCGCCTGGCGCGTGCGGCGCTGATCGCGTTCGCGCCCGGCGCCGTCGCGCTGGTCGCAATGTCGGATTCGTACAATCGCGCCTGTCGCGCGCCCGGTAGCCTGTTCTTCGAAAGGATGGAACGGCATGCGAACTGATCTTTACGGGCTCGTACACAAGGCGCAGAGACACCGGTTGTTTGCTCTCGGGCTCGAGCTTGGAACCGCCGACGTCGACGACCCCGCCACCCGGTCTCGCCTCGCCCGCGCCGTCCGCGACGTCGTCGCCATGCTCGGCGACCACGCCGAGAACGAGCGGCGCTACGTCCACCCGTTGTTTTCGAGGTTGGGTGGAGCGGCGGAGGAGATCGAACGCGAGCATCGTGAGCTGGAAGCGCTGCTCGGTCACTGGCTGGAGATCGTCGACCGGGGACGATGGTCTGACCTGTACCGGGCCACCATGCGGCTGATTGGCGAGTATCTCCTCCACGTCGACGCCGAGGAGCGCGCCCAAGCCGAAGTCCTGTGGCCGAACTATACGGACGCGGATCTGACGGCGGTTCTGGTCCGCTTCAAAGCAGAGCGCGATGCCGAGTCCGCGCGCGCCGACCTGGCGCTGCTGATGCCGGTGCTGAGCGCGTCCCAGCGCGCCGCCCTGGGCATCGCCCCCTGAGCGGGTCACGATGTAATCGCCCCAGGTGCAGGCCGCGCGCCTCGCGAATCTGCTGGCGGCGCCGGAACTACCGCGCACGTAGTCCAGCACCGTCGAGACGTTGGTTCTTCAGGCTCGGCGAGCTGCTCGCAGAGTCACGGATGGCCGACGTTTTGAACGCGGCGTAACACCCTGGCGACGATCTTCATCGAGACCAGGCAACGCGCGCGTCACGGACAAGGATGGCGCCCAGCGAGTGGGGGCAGCGTTGTCCGCCTCACCGGCGTCGGTGCGTCATGAGAGCCTTCATCCATCGCGAGCGGCGCGGTCATCTGCTGTGTCGCGCCAGCCACCGTCCCGACGGTCGCGGCGGACGCTCCGAGGATCGAGAAGCGCTATGGCTGGCGATGGATCCCCTGCCGGCCGAGATGTACGTCAGCGGCCCGGACGCCTGATCGTGAAGCCATGGTGGCCAGCGATCGGTCACCGAACGCCTGCTGGAACGGCTGTCCACCGTGGTCCAGCGACGTACGCTGCCAGGGGACCTTCCCGGACGCCGCGTCAGCTACGGACCCGACGCGGCCAGTCGAGACGGGCTGATAGCCAAGCGAACAGCGGACCGAGCGCCCAACCCGGGGGGCCGAATATGTGAGCTGGGAGAGACGCCCCGGAAGGTGCGTGCGCCAGCCGAACGGGAACGCCCAATGAGGCGCTCCACCCCCGCCTCGTTGTGCGCTACGATGCCGCTCGCTTCCCACGTGGCGTTCTCGATCATTCGGGCCGAGGCAGCCTCGAGTGTGACGAAAACCCCCACCAACCCATTCGGAGGCCCCGTGAGTCGTAACGTCCTCGCCTGCTTGTTTTCATTTGGCCTTTCCGTCGGCGTCCTGGCTTGTTCGTCGAGCGCAAACCCACCTGAGGGCGGGAGCGGCGGGCAAAATTCCGGGGGGAGCGCATCCGGCGGGAGCACCTCGAGCGGCGGCGCGTCGAGTGGCGGAACGACCGGCAGCGGCGGCACGAGCTCGGGTGGCAGCTTGGGGTCGGGTGGCAGTTCGGCAAACGGCGGCAGCTCCGCGGCGGGCGGTAGCTCCAGTACCGGGAGCGGCGCCGCCGGGGCCGGCGGGGGACAAGCGAGTTCGGGCGGCGCCGGCGGCCACGCGGCGGGCGGTGCGGCGGGCGGCAAGAACGGTGGCGGCTCCGGGGGAGGCCAGAGTGGCGGAACGGCCGGGACCACCTCGACCGGAGGCGCCGGCGGCAGCGGCTTCAACCCGTGCAAGGCCAGCCCCTGCGTCATCCTGCCGCTCGGCGATTCGATCACGCACGGGTTCTCGTCCACGGACGACGCCGGTTATCGCTCGGCGCTGTTCAAGCTGACCGTCGCGGCGAACCAAAACGTGACCTTCATCGGTTCGCTGGCGAACGGCCCGACCACCGTGTCGGGCAAGACGTTCCCCAGAAACCACGAGGGCCATGACGGGTACACCGTCACGCAAATCACCGGCTACGTCCCGCCGGCCATGTCCTTCTCCACCACGCCGCACATCGTTCTGCTGCACATCGGGACCAACGATATGACCAGCAATGCCGATCCCACCATGACGGCGAACAAGCTGTCGACGCTGATCACGAACCTGGCAAATGCGGCGCCCGATGCGCTCATCGTGGTCGCGAAGATCGTCCCCCTCGGCTACTCGAATAACAACTACAACAGCTACATCGCCAAGATTCCCGACGTCGTCAAAGCCCACTCGGGCCAGCACGTCATCATGGTCGACATGAGCACGCTGCCGACCTCCGACATTCATGGCAACGGCAACGTCCACCCAACCGACCAGGGATACGCCGACATGGCCACCCTCTGGTACGGCGCCATCAAGGGCTACCTGCCGAAGTAACCCGCAGCCAGCGCAATGGCTTTCGCCGTTTACGTCGGGAGCGGATCGTCGGCGGCCGTGTGGGCGCCTTCCCCTGTCGACGTGACCAGCGCGCTCTCCGGAGCGCCGAACATCGCCTCGTTAGTGCCGCGCAGCACCTGGCGCCGCGCTTTCGGTTGCACTGCCTCGTACGTGGCATCTCCGTTCCAGGCAGCGGGGCGCCCTTTTCGTTGAGGTCGCCTGCTCCGAAGGTTCGAGGACGGAAGGCCTCGATGCCAGTCCAGCGAGTCCCATCGACCGGCACGCGTGCGATCCTGTTCCTCCTGGCGTTGACGGCCGTTGCTCTCTCTCCGGTGCTGTTCGCCGACTTCATCCGCCTAGACGATTACGGCCACCTCTTCCAGAACCCCGAACTGCGCCGAATGTCGCCAGTTGGAGTCTGGAGCAAGCCGTATTTCAACCTGTACATCCCGATTACCTACTCGATCTGGTGGGTGCTGGCCACCGTCGGACGTTCATTTGGCGACCTCGCTCACGAGGCCTGGATGTTCCATGGCTTCAATTTGGCGATTCACCTGGTGAACGCGACGCTGGTTTTCAGGATCGTCCGGACGCTCTTACACGTCGATCGACCGAACGCCGCGCCCGACGACCTCCTCGAGAACACGATCGCCCTGGTCTCCGCGCTCTTGTTCTCTCTTCACCCTGTTCAAGTCGAGTCCGTCGCGTGGATCTCCGAGTTGCGGGGCGAGTTGGCCGCCCTGTTCGGATTCTTGGGGCTGTGGCTGCATTGTCGCTCGCGTAAGCGCCTTGTGGTCGCCTTGCTCTTCGTGACGGCGATGCTCGCCAAGCCGTCCGCGATTGTGCTCCCGCCGATCGTCTTCCTGATCGATCGAATCGTGCGTGGAAAGCCGCTCGCAAAGAGCGCCGGGCTTGCGTTGCTCTACGGTGCACCGTTGCTGGTGTTGGCCATTGTGACCAAACACCTGCAGCGCGATTCGGAACAGGACTTCATTCCCTCGGTGGGACAGCGGCTGGTCGTTGCGGCTGACGCGATCGCCTTTTACGTGTCCAAGGTCGTTCTTCCGCACGCACTGGCCGTCGACTATGGGCGCACTCCCCAGGCGGTCTTGCGGGAGGCATCGCGCCTCCGGTTGGCGGTGGCGGCGTTGCTGTCGCTGCTCGCGGCGGGCGTCGTGGTAACGGCTGTCGTTCGGCCGCCCGGTTCTGCGCAGCCGGCCCACGAAACGACTCAGCAGGGGAGGGGGCGATCTCTCGTCTGGTGCGGTTTGTCGACATTCGTCGTGTCGCTTCTGCCAGTCCTCGGGTTCGTTCCCTTCGCATTTCAAAATCTTTCCACGGTCGCGGACCACTATCTCTACGTCCCCATGTTCGGGGTCGGTCTTTTCGCCGCCGGCGTTCTGGTGCGGCTCCGAACCGCGACGAACGTCCGCCGGGTAGCCGCCGCGCCTCTCGTGGTCTTGGCGGTGTTGAGCGCGCGTCAAGCATGGAGGTGGCGCTCGACGGAACCGCTTTTCGCCTACACATTGACGGTGAATCCCCGCAGCTACGTCAGCGCCTTCTGCCTTGGCGATGAGCTGATGCGGTCGGGCCGGCTCGACGAAGCCACCGTCTGGCTCGAACGGGCTTTGACCCAGAAGCCCGACTACCTGGACGCCGTTTTGACGCTGGGCATGGTCTTCACGAAGGAGGGACAGCAGGCAAGGGCCATCGATCTTTACAAAGAGACCTTGGCGAAAATCCCGGCGACCGGCGGCACGCGTGCCAAGCATGTGGCGTCGGTTCACAACAATCTGGGGATGCTGTTCTTGCAGGCTGGCCAGATTCAAAAGGGAATGGAGCACCTACGCGCCGCCGTTGATATTTTCCCGCGCTCCTTGAATGCCCATTTGAATCTCGGAAACGTAGCTTTCAATCAAGGGCGTTACGCCGACGCTGTCGCCGAGTACCAGTTCGCCTTGTCGCTGAGCCCCGAGAGTCGTGCGATCGAGCGACGGTTGGACCAGGCCCGACAACGGGCAGAGCAGCCGTGAGTCACGGGCTGGCCGAACTACTTTTCGGATCTCACAAATGGCGACTTCGGGCTGACCGCGGCCCCCCGCGCTACCTCACGACCCCGTGCTCGCCGGCCCATCACGACGTCGCCCGTCCGACGGTTACCGATGGCGGGCTTGAACCGATCGTTTCCGCGAACCGTGTCCGCCGAGCTTGCGCCACCAGTTGGCGCCACTCCTCGCGCTGGCGTTCAGCGAGCTTGGTGCGATGGGCCTTCCCGACCGAATAAAGGGCGCGTCGCTGCTCGACGCAGGAGGCCAAGAGCTGGTCGCCCGGGCGAATCGGAGCCGGCCGGTCGACCGCCGTCGGTCCGAGGGCGTGCGCTGGCTCGAACTCGCCCAGCCTCTTGCAGAGGGCAACCATCGAACAATCCCGCCCGGCGGTGCTCGCCTTCACGGGATGGTCGCCGATCCAGAAGAGTTTAGATGCACCGGAGCACGGGGCCCGTCCGACGGGAGACCGCCCGTCCACATGTCCTCACTGATGTCCGCATAGCAATCGCTAGAATAGCTAGTGGTTACAGCTACATATGCGGCATCGCGGGCGCAAAAAGTCCGCTTAAATGTCCGCATAGAAGTCCTGGGGGAAGCGAACCTCGGTTCCCTGGAGGGTATCGACGGCGTTTGCCCTGAAGATCTCTGCCACGGCTACGGACCTGCGCGGTGCCGGTACCCTCGCGGGTATGGAATGGAAGGTATGAGCGCTTCCGCCGCGCTGGTCGAGCTCGTGCGTGAGGTCGCGATCCGTCTATTGGGGACGGGCTCCGAGCAATCGTCGCGGGCCACAAGAGATCCAGAGTCTGGCTGGCCGCGGCGAAACACCGGATCCGGCACGCGCTGGACCCGATACGCGCAGCGCGATACTCTTAGGTCTCTGTGATCGCGCGTAAGACCACCACGACGACCACCACCCGCCTCGGCGGGGCCGTCGTCGTGCGTCTCTGACGCGAGCACGAACCGACAGAGGCCCCGCCGGCGAATCACCGGAGCGGGCCTCGAGGTCGTCTCCGGCACCACAAGGAGACGACCATGGATTCCCTCGACCACAAGCAAATCGGACAGAAGCTGCGGCTGTTCCACCTCCAGGCGGAGGCGCCTGGAATGGTTTTCTGGCATCCCGCCGGTTTGGTCCTCGTTCACGCCATTGAGGACGCAATCCGACGGCAGATCGCCGCGGACGGGTTTGTCGAGGTGAGAACCCCACAGCTCGTGCGACGTCCGATCTGGGAAGCGAGCGGGCACTGGGAGAACTTCGCGGGCCACATGTTCGCCTTCGGGGACGAAGGTCGCGAGGAGGCCTTGAAGCCCGTGAGCTGCCCGTGCCACATCGAGATCGTCGAGCGCCTGGCGCCTTCGTACCGCGACCTCCCTATCCGGATCGCCGAGTTCGGCCTTGTCCATCGCGACGAGGACCAGGGTGCGCTGAATGGCCTCTTCAGGCTACGTCAGTTCACGCAGGACGACGGACACGTCTTCTGTGAGGAGGAGCAGATTGAAGAGGAGGTCGCGCGGTTCTGTCGCTCGCTCCGCGCGCTCTACGCCGCGTTCGGTCTCTCGTCCTTCTCGGTCTTCCTCTCGACGCGGCCAGCACGACGGGTGGGGAACGACGACCTGTGGGACAGGGCCGAGCTCGTGCTCGCCGCAGCCGCTCGAAGCGCCAACCTCGAGCCCGAGATCCAGGGAGGCGAGGGGGCCTTCTACGGCCCGAAGCTGGAGTTCTCGCTGCGGGACCGTCTGGGCCGTTCATGGCAGTGCGGGACGGTCCAGCTCGACTTCGTGATGGCCGAGCGCTTCGGTCTCTCATACATCGATTCGCTTGGCGGCAAGGCCAGGCCGGCGATGCTTCATCGGGCGATCCTCGGGTCGATCGAACGGTTTGTCGCGATTCTGCTGGAGCACCACCAGCTGGCGCTCCCCGGCTGGCTCGCCCCCGAGCAGGTGCGCGTGCTCCCCATCTCCGACGAGCAGGCACCCTATGCGAGGATGATCCTCGAAACGTTGCAGCGGCAGGGACTGCGCGCGTCTTTGGGACCGGGAGGCCAGACGCTGTCGCGGGCGATCGTCGATGCTCATGATGCCGGCGTGCCCTTGCTCGCCATTGTGGGTAAGCGCGAAGCCGCCGCATCCAAGGTGGCTCTGCGCGAGCGCGATGGTGCCCAGAGAGTCCTCACGCTCGACGCCGCTGCTGCGGAGCTGGGTATGCGGTCCAAGCCACCCGTGTGATTCGGCTGAGTCGCTAGGGTCTAATAAACATGATTGCTAGTTATTGACATAACTGTCATTATCTAGCAGTCATGATTTCCTCCCCGAGCGAGGCCATCGAGGCCTTTCACCTGGCGTTCCTCGCCCAGCTGTCGAAGGACCCGAACAAGGTCGTCGTCAAAGGGGGCCAAAACCTCAGGCTCTTCTTCGAGAGCGTCCGGCACTCCGATGACCTCGACATGGACGTGTCCGTCACGGCGCCCCAAACGCTGAAGAACAAGGTCAACAAGATCTTGGCTTCACCGCATTTCAGAAAGACGGTCCTGCTCTACGGCATTGAGATCGAGAAGGTCTCGATGCCTAAGCAAACCGACACCGTGCAGCGGTGGAAGCTGGAACTGAAGGTGAAGGGTCTGACCGACCCCGTGCATACGAAGATCGAGTTTTCTCGTCGAGAAACCGAGGCAAAGCCGAAGCTGGACCCTGTCGCCAAACCGATCGCCGACGCGTACGGGGCGAGCCCCTTCTCGGCCGCACACTACGATCTGGCCGAGAGCATCTCGCAGAAGATCTCAGCGCTGGCGGACCCTAAGCGAAACAAGACCCGCGACCTCTTCGACCTCGCCATGCTCGTCGAGCGCTACGTGACGGACGTCGGAGCGGTGACCACGTTGCACCCGCCAAAGGACCAGGCGCGCGACGCTCTCAAATTAGCTTCGGACATGACCTTCGACGCGTACAAGGCCGAGGTGCTGCCGTATCTCGCCAAGGCCAAGCGGAAGGAGCACGGGAGTCTCGAGAGCTGGGAAGGCAAGAGGGCGATCGTGATAGGCGCTCTGGAGATCTTCAGCCGATGAGCGCCGTCGATCTCACCTTGCTGCTCAAGAGCTACCCAGCCCCCGTCGTGACGACA
>JAICYS010000334.1 GCA_025934105.1 Myxococcota bacterium
CGCGGCCCGCGCCGCCGGCGAGCAGGGGAAGTTCTGGGAGATGCACGACAAGCTGTTCGCCGACCAGCAGCACGAGGACCGCGCGACCTTCGACAAGTACGCCCAGGAGCTGGGCCTCAACCTGAAGAAGTTCGACGCGGCGCTGGACGCCCAGAAGGGCAAAGAGGCCATCGAGGCCGACGCGGCGGCTGGCGGGAAGATCGGCGCGCACGGCACGCCGGCCTTCTTCGTCAACGGGAAGTTCCTGTCGGGGGCGCAGCCCTACGAGGTCTTCAAGGCCAAGATCGACGAGGAGCTGAAGAACGCCGACGCGCTGATCGCCAAGGGAACGCCCAAGGCCAAGGTCTACGACGTGCTGATGAAGGACGCGAAGACCGAGGTGGCGGCGGCGCCGGCGCAGGCCAACAACGGCGGCGAGAAGACGCCTGACCAGGACGAGACCGTCTACAAGGTCGCGGCGGGGAACGCTCCGTCGAAGGGGAACAAGAACGCGCCGCTGCAGGTCATCATCTTCTCCGACTTCCAGTGCCCGTTCTGCAAGCGCGTCGAGCCGACGCTGTCCCAGCTGGAGAAGGAGTACGGCAGCAAGATGCACATGGTATGGAAGAACTACCCGCTTCCGTTCCACCAGAACGCCGAGCCGGCGGCCGAGGCGGCCATGGCGGCCAACGCGCAGGGCAAGTTCTGGCAGATGCACGACAAGCTGTTCGAGAACAACACGGCCCTCGACCGCCCCAGCCTCGAGAAGTACGCCCAGGAGCTGGGCCTCGACCTGGCCAAGTTCAAGGCCGACCTGGACGCCCAGAAGTACAAGTCGCAGATCGAGTCCGACACCAAGGAAGGCCAGGCGGTCGGCGTGAACGGCACCCCGGCCGTGTTCATCAACGGGCGCAAGATCAACGGCGCCTACCCGTGGGAGACGTTCAAGAAGATCGCCGACGAAGAGCTGGCCAAGAAGCAGGGCAAGCTCGCCAAGAAGGGGTAAAACCCCTCCGATGAAGCACGCTTCAGCCGCGACGCGTCCGCCAGGCAGCGGGGCGTCGCGGCTGCGCCATTTGATCCCCGTCGCGCTGACCGCGCTGGCGGTGGCGTTCGTGGCCGTCCGGTTCGCGGCGGCCACGCACGAGACGCTGGCGCGCACGCGCGACGGCGCCTGTTCGGCGTTGAAGCCCGACCCGCTGCCCGCCGTCCTGGCCGGCCGGCCCACGCCCGACTTTCAGCTCCCCGACGCCACCGGACACACCGTCTCGTTGAGCGGCCAGCGCGGCCACCCCGTGCTGTTGAACTTCTGGGCCACCTGGTGCCCCCCTTGCGTCGACGAGGTCCCCTCGCTGGAGGAGCTGGCCCGCCGGATCGACGGAACCGACCTGCGCCTCCTGGCGGTCAGCGTCGACGACGACTGGGGCGCCATCCGCCGCTTCTTCGTCAAGGGGAGCGCGATGGGCGTCCTCCTCGACACCTCGCACGAGGTGCCGAAGCAGTTCGGCACCGAGAAGTACCCCGAAAGCTTCTTGATCGACGCCGCCGGCCGCGTCCGCTACTACTTCATCAATCGGCGCGACTGGTCACGCCCCGAAGCCGTCGCCTGTCTCGAAAGCCTGCGTTGACCTCCGTTGCTCCGGTCGGCGTTCCGAAGCCGGCGGGCGTGCGCCCGCGCGGCGTCCCGGCGCTGCCGCTGCTCACGCTGATCAACTTCTTCAACTATCTGGATCGCCAGGTGGTGTACGGCATGACGCCGCACATCCAGACGACGTTCAGCCTCTCCTACGAGCGACTGGGCTCGCTGGCCTCGGCGAACCTGTTCGTCTTCGCGGTCTCGTCGCTGCTGTCGGGACCGATCGCCGATCGGGTCGGCCCGCGCAAGGTGATCTTCACCGGCATCCTGATCTGGTCGGCGGCCACCATCGGCTCGGCGCTCTCGACGTCGTTTCCGATGCTGCTGTTCTTCCGCGGCCTGGTCGGCGTCGGCGAAGGCGCCTACGGCCCGTCCGCGAACACGTTGCTGTGCGCCGACGCCCCCCCGGAAAAACGCGGCCGGGCGCTGGGGATCTACAACATCGGCATGGCGCTGGGCGGGACCAGCGGCCTGGTGCTGGGGACCATCCTGGCGCCGGTCGTCGGCTGGCGCGGCGTGTTCTGGATTGCGGGCGGCCCATCGGTGTTGTTGACGCTGCTGGCCGCGTTCATCGCCGCTCCGGCGCGGCTCCGGCGCGAAAAGACGCTGCCCGCCCGGTCGTTTCTGCTCTCCACGCCCTACATCCTGGCCGTGCTCGGCGGCGTGACCGCGACCTTCGGCGCCAGCGCGCTGATCTTCTGGATCCGCACGCTCATCATCGAGCAACGCCACGTCGGCACCACGTTCGCCAGCATCTACATGGCGTTCGTGGGGCTGTTCTGCGGCGCGGGCGGCGTGATCGTGGGGGGCTACATGGGCGACACGCTAAATCGTCGAAATCGCGGCGGCCACGCGCTGACCATCGGCATCTCGATGCTCCTGGCGGCGCCGGTGGGAGCCGTCGCCCTCACGGTCACGAAGATCCCGCTCTTCCTGAGTTTGACGGCGGTGTCGGCGTTCCTGCTGTCGGTCTACAACGGCCCTGCGGCCGCGGTGATCGACGAGCTTGGGCCCCCCCGGTACGCCGCCACCCTTCAGGCCGTGTCGATGTTCAGCCTGCATGTCTTTGGAAACACGCCCGCTCCCTGGGCTATCGGGCGCATCATGGACAAGCTGCACGTTCCGGTTTCAACGGCGCTGCAGGTGGCCATGGTCGCCTTCGCCATGTCGGGCGTCCTCTTCCTGGTCTTGGCCCGAAAGCAACGACACCTGCCCTCCTACCACTGACCCCCATGAGCACCGCGCCCACCACGCAGGATTACTACGACCGATTCGCCGCTGGCTACGAAGCCGAGCGCCACCGCGGCTATCACCGCCTGATCGACGAGCTGGAGCTGGATTTGGTCCGCCGGTTCGGCGCCGGCAAGGACGTGTTCGAGGCCGGGTGCGGCACGGGCCTGCTGCTGCGCGAGACGGCCGCCGTGGCCCGCTCGGCGGTCGGGCTGGACCTGTCGCGCGGGATGCTGCGCCCGGCGCGCGACCGCGGGCTGCGCGTCGTGCAGGGGTCGCTCACCGACGTGCCGCTGCCGTCCGCGTCGTTCGATCTCGTCTACAGCATGAAGGTGCTGGCGCACGTGCCCCCCATCGAGCGCGCCGTCGCCGAACTGGCCCGCCTGGTGCGCCCGGGCGGCCACCTGCTGCTGGAGTTCTACAACCCCTTGTCGTTGCGGTACCTGGCCAAGCGTCTGGCCGGCCCCGGGCGGATCGCCGCCGACGGAACCACCGAGAAGGACGTCTATACGCGCTTCGACAGCCTGGTGCGCGCGCGCGGCTACCTGCCGGCCGGCGTCGAGCTGATCGCCGTGCGCGGCGTGCGGGTGGTGACACCCTCGTCGCACGTCTTCAAGCTGGCACCGCTGGCGCGCCTGTTCTCCTGGGCCGAGCGCGCCGCCTGCGACATGCCGGTGTTGCGCAACCTGGGCGGCTTCATGATCCTGGTCGCGCAGAAGCGCTGAGCATGGCCATTCGCTTCCAGCTGCCGCCGCCAGGGACGCTGACGCCGAACGACCGCGACGATCCGCTCCCCTACTATTACCACCCGTGGGTCGGGTGGCTGTATCGCCACCGCCTGCAGATGGGCCTCGACTTTTTGCCCGAGCGCGGGCGGCGCATTCTCGAGATCGGCGTGGGCAGCGGCGTGCTGGTCCCCACCCTGACCGCGCGCTTCGCCGAGTACACCGGCACCGATCTCACCCTGGCGCCCAACCTGGAACGCCTGGTCGCCCCCGGCTGCCGCGCCGAGTTCCGCCGCGCGGATCTGCTGCGCGACGGCGACCTGCCGGCCGACCATTACGACGCCATCGCCTGCTTCTCGGTGCTAGAGCACATCGCCGACGCCGGCGGCGCGGCCCGCAGCCTGGCCCGCGCGCTGGCGCCCGGCGGAACCCTGGTGACGGGCTACCCGATGGTGAGCCGCCTCATGACCAAGTCCTTCGCCGTCATCGGATACGACCGCATCGACGACCACCACGTCAGCCCACCCGCGCGGATCGCGGAGGCCCTGGCCCGCGTCCTGTCGCCCGTCGCGCGCGCCGCTTTCCCCCCCGCGGCGCCCGTCCCGGCGGCGCTGTACCAGTGCACCGCCTGGACCAAGCCCGGCTAGGAGGGCGTTGCCGTAAGGCAACGGTGAGCGGCAGCGAACCATGCCCGACGACGTGCCGCCCGGAGGCGGCCTAGCGCGCCTGCCCGATGTGCGCGCCCGGCCAGCGTCGGGGCGATGGCGAGGCAGCGCCGAAACACTGCGTCTGCCTCCCCGAATTGCCCCACGGCGGTGCGAGCGTTGGCCTGATGGGACACGGAGGTGGCCGAGCGCGGGTCCGTGGACACGGCGCGGGCCAGCCCCTGCAAGGCGCGGTGCGCCGGCAACCCGGTCCAGATCGGCTGCACCTGGCGGATCACCGACCGGGCAGCTGGAAGTGGAAGGTGTAGGACTGGATCACGAACGCGACCGGCTTTCCGCCCCTGTCGATGGCGGGTGAGAACCGGCAGCGGGTCCTGAGCGCGGTCGCCGCGGCCTGATCCAGCCCGTGCCCCGGGCCGGCCAGGACGCGGACCGCCGCCACACGGCCCTCCGCGGTGAGCGAGACGCGCAGGCGGACGTCGCCCTCGATGCCCCCCTCTTCGGCCTCGGCGGGATACGCGATGGAGCGGCCGCAGGCGTCGGCGTCGACTTCGGGCATCCGGGCGACGTCGCCCTCGGAAGCGCCTCCGTCTCCGTCCGACGGCGCGCCGGCTCCGCCCGAGGCGCCGTGGCCGCCCGCCACGCCGGCGCCAGGCCGTCCGGCGGCCGTCGTCGCGGTGGCCGGCGCCTCGGCCGGCATCGCGACCTCGCTGGTCGAGGCCATGGCGACCGCGAAGACCGGCTTC
>JAICYS010000347.1 GCA_025934105.1 Myxococcota bacterium
GCCGGCGCTAGCGCACCGCCGTCGAAATCGCGTCACGTTCGGCCGACGATCCGCGCCGGTCGCGTCGTTGCTTCTCCTCACAATAGCTCCGGGTCTTCCTGGTCGTCGCGCCTCGCGTCCAGCGCGGCGTGTCGGCCTCGACGTTGACGCTATTTCGACGGCGGTGCACTAGTGTTCCGCGGGCGCTGGCCCCGAGTAGAGCTGGTCGATCTGGGCGCCGTATTTTTCGACCACGACTTTGCGCTTGACGCTCATTTTGGGCGTGAGCTCGCCGGTGGCCTCCGTGAATTCGTGCGGCAGGACGGCGAAGCGCTTGATGGTTTCGAACGACGCCAGGTTGGCGTTGACGCCGTCCACCGCCCTTTGAACCGCCGCCTTCAGCTCGGCGGAGTCCGCCGCGCTCGCGCCAAACTGCTTCACGGCCGCCTCGGAAGGCGTCACCAGCGCCACGCAGTACGGCCGCTTGTCGCCGTACACCACCACCTGGGCCACCAGCGGCGTGGCCGCCTTGAGCGCGCTCTCCAGCGGTTGCGGCGCGACCTTCTTGCCGCCCGCCGTCACGATCAAGTCCTTCTTGCGGTCGGTGATGCGCAGGAAGCCGTCCTCGAACACCCCGATGTCGCCGGTGTGGAACCACCCGTCGGGCTCGACGGCCTCGGCGGTCGCCTCCGGGTTGTTGTAGTAGCGCCGAAACACCGGCGGCCCCTTGACCAGGATCTCCCCGTCCTCGGCGATGCGCGCCTCGACGACGTCCATCGCCGGCCCCACCGTCCCGAACCGGTACCGCTCGGGCACGTTCAAGAACACCGCCGAGGTGGTCTCGGTCAGGCCATACCCTTCCAGGATCAGCAGCCCCGCGGCGTGGAAGAACTCGGCGATCTCGGGCGCCAGCGGCGCGCCGCCCGAGATCAGGAAGCGGCAGCGATCCAGCCCCAGGCGCGCCCGCAGCTTGGACAGCACCAGCTTGTCGGCCAGCCAGTGCCCGATTCCCCCGCCCCGCTTGCCCCCGCGCAGCGCCGCCGCGTGGGTCATCCCCGACTGGACCGCCCAGTCCGCCAGCCGGCGCTTCACCGGCGAGCCCTGCTTCATCGCCGCGCTGACCGCTGCGTGGAACTTCTCGTAGATGCGCGGCACACCGGCCATGAAGGTGGGCCGCACCGCCAAGAGGTCGTCCTTGATCTGCGCCGTCCCGCGCGAAAACGCCGTGGTGTAGCCCAGCTCGAAGCCGGCCCACACCATCTCGCGCCCCAGGATGTGGGCCAGGGGCAAAAACAGATACTGCTCGTCGTCGTCACCGACCTGCAGCGCGCGCCCCCCGGCGCACATCGACGCCACCAGGTTGTCGTGGGTCAACACCACGCCCTTCGGCGTGCCGGTGGTCCCCGACGTGTAGACGATCGTGAACAGCGACTCCGGCTCGGCCTGACCGCGGGCCGCCAGCAGCGTGGCGTCGCCGGCCAGCCTCTCGCGCCCCGCGCCCCGCAGCTCGCCCAGCGTCTGCGCGTCGGTCCGCGGCGGCTCGCCCGCGATCTGGACCACCGCGGCGACGGTCGGCAGCCGGCGGCGGATCGACGCGACTTTGTCCCGCTGGCTGTCGTCCTCGACGATCACCAGCTTGGCGCCCGCGTCCCGGACGATGAACTCGCACTGCTCCGCGGTGTTCGACGCGTAGATGGGGACCGTGACACCCCCCGCCAGGAGAATGGCCACGTCGCACAGCGCCCACTCGAGCCGTGTCTGCGACAAGAGACAGACCCGGTCGCCCGGCCCCAGGCCGGCCGCCACCAGCCCGGCGGCGATCTCCCGGGCGGCCAGGTCCGCCTCGGCGTACGTCATGGGCTTCCAGGCGGTCCCGTCATGAAAGCGGAACGCGGTTCGCCCGGGGCTCTTGGCGACCCGCCGGTTCCACATCTCGACGGCGCTGCGTGGCTCGTTCTTCCTCAGCTCCGCGATCCTCGACGCATTCGACTGCGTCCCTGACAGCGGCGTGATCGGGACCGACCCGGCGGCGCTCATCGTCATAGATAGTATAGAATTTTGGCAATGTCGGCGATCCAGGCGCGCCCCCTGCCCAAATGGCGCCTCTTCTCCCGGGCCGCCGGCATCGGCGCGCGGGTCGCCAAGCACTGGATTCGATTCTGGGTCGGCTGGGTGCTGCTGTGGGTGCGCCGCGCCGGCCGCGCCCGCCGCCGGGCCTGGCTGGGCCGCGTGGTCGTCGACCTCTTCCGCGAGCTGGGCGCCACCTTCATCAAGGTCGGGCAGATCATGAGCACCCGCCCGGACCTCATCCCGGAGTACCTGTCGATCGCGCTCTCCGAGCTGCAAGATCACGTCGGCCCGTTCCCGTTCGAAGAGGTGGTCCGCACGGTCGAGGGGGACTTCGGCCGGCCCCTGGCGTCGCTTTACGCCGAGTTCTCGCCGGTCCCGCTGGCCTCGGCCTCCGTGTCGCAGGTGCACAAGGCGCGGCTCACCGACGGCCGCATCGTCGCCGTCAAGGTCCGCCGCCCCGAGGTGGTCGCGCTCTGCACCTTCGACCTGGCCGTCATGCGCCAGGGGGCGCGCCTCCTGGGCGTCGTCCCGTCGATCGCGACGCTGGAGCCGCTGGCCACCGTCGAGGAGTTCGGGCGCGCGATCTTCGCCCAGCTCGACTTTCGCATCGAGGCCTCGAACAACCGCCGCTTCCGCCAGAACTTCGCCAACCACCCGGAGGTGGTGTTTCCCGAGCTGGTCGAGGCGCTCTCCAGCGAACGGGTCCTGACCATGAGCTTCATCGAGGGGACCAAGGTGCTGTCGACGCCGGTGACCCGCTCGGATCCCAAGCGGGTCGCCCGGCTGGGGTTGTCCACCCTCATGAAAATGATCTTCGAGGACGGCTTCGTTCACGCCGACCTGCACCCGGGAAACATCTTCATCACCCCCGACGACAAGCTGGCGCTGCTGGACCTGGGCCTGGTCGGGGTCCTCGACGAGCCGCACCGCAAGGCGTTTTCCCGGTTCTTCGCCGCCTGGGCCCGCCGTGACGGCGACGCGATGGCCCACATCATGTACAGCCTGTCCGAGACCGCGAACAAGCCGCGTGATCCCGAGGCGTTCGAGCGCTATCGGGCCGCCATCATCGAGTTCGTCGGCCGCTACTGGGGGTATCGCCTGGGCCAGGTGCAGGTCGGCAAGGTCCTGCTGGACATGCTGGGGATCCTGCGCCGGCACCGGGTCCGGGTGAACCCCAGCTTCACCATCGTGAACATCGCCATCGCCGTGACCGAGGGCATCGGCAAGCAGCTGGACCCCGACCTCGACCTCATGAGCGAGGCGCTGCCGTTCTTCATGGCTCACCCCGTCGAAAGCGGCCACCAGGGCCCCTGACACGGAAGTCCTATGCCGCGTCGCTTGAAGGCGACTCGCAAAGGTGCGTAATATCCGTTCTGCAGCTTGGCCCTATGACACGTCCGTCAGGGTGGACACGTGGAGCAGGCCCGCATTCCGGAACGGTACCGGCTCATCGAAGAGGTGGGCCAAGGTGGCATGGCGGTCGTGTACCGCGCGCAAGACGAGACGCTGAAGCGCGAAGTCGCCATCAAGATCCTGCACCAGCACCTGGCGGGCGAGCCTGACTCGAAAGCGCGGCTCGAGCGCGAGGCGCAGGCGGTCGCCAAGCTGCGCCACGAGAACATCCTCGAGATCTTCGACTACTCGGGGTCGGGGTCGGCCAGCTCGTTCATCGTCACCGAGTTCATCGACGGCGAGACGCTGAAGCAGTTCCTGGCCAAGCACCAGCCGCGCTTCGCCGAGCTGGCGGCGTTGATCTCGATCGAGGTCTGCCGGGCGCTCGCACACGCGCACGGCCTGGGCGTCATCCACCGGGACGTCAAGCCCGAGAACGTCATGATCCGCAAGGACGGCCTCATCAAGCTGATGGACTTCGGCATCGCCCAGGTCCTCGATTTCCAGCGGATGACGGTCACCGGGCAGCTCCTCGGGTCGCCGGCCTACATGGCTCCGGAGATCCTCGAAGGCAAGCCGCTCGACTTTCGCACGGACGTCTTCTCGGTCGGCATCATGCTGTACCTGCTGGCCACCGGGCAGCTTCCGTTCTCCGGGAAAAACCCGCACGAAGTGTTGCGGCGGATCGCGGAGGGGCAATTCGCCGATCCCCGAACGGTCTCCGACCGCGTCGATCAGCGGCTGGCGCGGATCATCGCCCGCGCGCTGGCCCGCCAGCCGGATGATCGGTACCCTGACGTCGCGCCCCTGGCCGACGACCTGACGGCCTACCTGGCGGACGCGGGGCTCACCGACGTCCGGAGCGAGCTGCGCGCCTTCTTCGCCGATCCGGACGGCTACGAGCGCGACCTGCGCCCGCGCCTGGCCGCGGCCCTGAGCGCCTCGGCCGCGCGCGAGCTGCGCGAGCGCCGCCTGGCCCGGGCGATGGAGCTCTGGAATCGGGTGCTGGCC
>JAICYS010000076.1 GCA_025934105.1 Myxococcota bacterium
CCCCAGTTGCCCATCGCGAACAGCGGATCGATCCACTCCAGGCAGGCGACGCGGCGGCGCGGCCGGCCGGCGGTGGCCGCGGCGGTCTGCTCGAGGCGCGCGCGCAGGCGGGCGATCAACGCCTGGCCGGCCGCGGGCGCGCCCAGCACCGCCGCCACCCGCGCGAAGCCGTCCAGGATCCCGTCGACGCTGCCGCTGGCCAGCGCCACCACCTGCCGCCGATCCAGCCGGCAGGCCTGGCCTTCCAGGTTGGCGGGGCTGACCGCGCACACCTCGCAGTGGGTCTGCGTCAGCACGAAATCGGGCGCCAGCGCGGCCAGCGCCGGCTCGTCGATCGCGTACAGCGGCTGCCCGGCCGACAGCTTCTCGCGCACGCGCTGGTCGATCTGCAGGCTGGTGCCGTCCACCTCGAAGGTCGGGCGGCTCAGCACCGGCAGCCGCTTGACCCAGGCCGGGTGATCGCACTCGTGCGATCGGCCCACCAGCTGGTCGCCCAGGCCCAGCGCGACCACCAGCTCGGTCGCCGAGGCCAGCAGCGAGACGATGCGCGGCGGCGGCGGCGGCGTCACGCGGGCACCAGGTCGGCGAACACGAAGCCGTCGCGGGTGACGACCTCGCCCGAGCGGATCGAAATCGGGCGGCTGAACATGGGGCCCTCGTAGGCGAAGGTGTGAAATTCGCCGCGCTCGCCGCAGGGATCGACGCCGGCCGGCAGCTCGGCCAGCAGCTCGCCGTCGAAGTCCCGCCCGGCGAGGCGCGCGTCGAGAACCCGCGGGTCGACGCAGGTCAGGCGCGCCCGCAACCCGCCCGCGATCATCTCGCGCGCCAGCGGCTCGGTCGGCCGGCCCCACAGCGGGAACAGCGGCACGATGCCGGTGGGCGCCAGCCGCTCCTCGCGGTAGCGCCGGATGTCCTCCAGAAACAGATCGCCGAAGGCCACCGCGCCGATCCCCTCGCGCCGGGCGCGGGCCATCGCGACGCCCATGGCCGCCTCGTACTCGGCGTTGCTGCAGGGCCAGGGGATCGGCACCGGCCACAGCGGCAGCCCGGCGGCGTCGGCCTGCGCGCGCAGGAGCTGGGTCCGCACCGCGTGCATGGCCACCCGATCGAACGCCTGGTTGATGGTGGTCAAGAGGGCCACCACCTCGACCTGGGCCTCGGCGCGCAGCACCTGCAGCGACCAGGCGCTGTCCTTGCCGCTGCTCCAAGCCAAAAGAGCCTTGGTCTTTCCCGGCGCGCTCATCCACCGCCCTCCACTTCGATCGACAGCGCGGTCCGGAACGCCGGCGCGCCGAAATGGGGATCGATGCCGCCGCCCGCGCCCAGCTTGGCGCGAATCCGGCGCGTCGGCGTCGTCCACTGGATCCGCCCGGTGGCCATGGCTTCCAGACCCGTCGTATCCCAGGAGAAGGCGGAACGCCAGGCGGTTTCGCCGAACAGCTCCGCGCCAAGCACGACCCGGACCGCCGGCGCGCCCCGCGGATCGATGCGCGCGCCCAGGCCGGCGCCGAACAGCAGCTCGCTGCCGCGCGGGCCGCCCGGGGCCGGCTGGTCCCGCCAGCGCAGGTGCGTGCCGAGGTCGGCGGCGTACTCGAAGCGGCCCCGCTCGCCGGCCGCCAGCGCGCGCACGATGCCCCGAAAGGTGCCGTCCGTCAGGTAATCGGCGCGGTCGCCACTGGGGGCGATCAGCTCGGCGGCCACGCCGAACCGAAGCGGCGCGCCGGCCTGGCCGGCGAGGCGCGCCGCCAGCCCCAGCCGGGGGTCATCGAGCGTGTCGGGGTGGTTGCCCAGATCGACCCGCGGCGCGGTGTACGTGTAACCGCCGCTGCTGCCGTCATGGCCGGTCAGGGACAGCGGCGCGTCGAGGGCCAGCCAGGCCCGCCACCGCCCGTAGGTCGCGGCCGCCGCGATCTCGGCGAACGCCTGGCGCGAGACCACCGCCACCCGCTCGCCGCCCGACCCGACGCGCAGCGGGTCGGCCGCGAAGCTGCCGGTCATGGCCAGCGCGCCGCCGAGCGGCCCGCGCATGTCGAGGTTGTCCAGCGTGAACCACCCGGCGCCGGGCGGGGCCGGCGTCAGCCTCTCCAGCGCGAAGCCCGCCGCCGCTTGCTGCGCCGCCGCGCTGGCCGGCAGCGCCAGCGCGGCCAGGCAGAGGGCGGCTCGCACCCGGCTAGAACTCGGCATGCACCCTCGTGCCGACGATCTCCACCGGGCCGCGATCGGCGTTGAAGGCCGGATTCCACAGGTGCTGGAAGTCCGCCGACAGCCAGATCGCGCGGGCGAAGTTGAAGCTGTAGAAGATCTCGGCGATCCCTTCGGGCGCCTGGCGGAGCGCGCCGTCACCGATGAATCCGTCGACGCCGCCCAACGCCAGATAGCGGGCGTGGGCGGCGGAGATCCAGCTCATGCCGAAGGCGGCTCCGACCAGATCGAACGGCCGCCTCCAGCGGATGCCTCTTCCCACCACGCCCGTCGAGATCGATCGGTCGGCGGGGTTGTACGCGTCCACCTCGGTTCGGCCGTCCGAGTACATTCCGCGGAAGAAGGCGCCGAAGCCGGCCGTCAGGGTCTGTTCGAGGTCGATCCCGACGCCCACCTTCGTGTGGGGCCGCCGCACCCAGCACAGGTCCGGCGCCGTCGTGCTGGCCACCTTGGCGTCGTCCTTGCCGAAGTAATTGTAGAGGCCGGCGTCCTCGCAGCCGGCCGCGTTGCGGCTGCTGTCCTGTTCGAAGGCGGACACCGCGTCGTCGAAGCTGCCGGTGTTCACCCGGTTGCGGTACACCAGCAGGCGGACGGCGCCCGGCGCCTCGCCGATGACGTGATCGTGCTCGAGCTCGAGCTGGTCGCCGTAGGTGCGCCAGATGTGAAAGTCGATCGCCAGTTCGTTCGGGTGCTGGGGCGGCGTGATGCGCCCGACGCGCAGCGCCCAGTCGTCCCAGTAGAGCTCGGCGGTCCCGCCCCACGAATACCCGCGCGCGTCCGACGGGAAATCCCACGACGCGTGGGTCATGAACGCCATGTTCAGGAACGTCTGGCGTGGATCGCCGGTGACGCCGTTCCGGTCGAAGACGTCGAGGATGCTGAAGTTCCCGAGGGTGATGACCAGGCGCCGGCTGGTCACGGTCTTGCCGAGCTGCAGGGGGTCGGACTCTTTGGCCAGCGGCGCCCCGCCCAGCGCGACGGTCTGGCGCAGCATGGTCCGCGATCGGTAGAGCCGCGGCGTCGTCGACCCCTGCTTTTGCAGCTCGAAGTTCTGGATGGCGCCGCCGATGCCGTGCAGCCCGGACAGCGGCTGCTCGGAGATCACCTCCGGCACCGCGTAGAGCTCGGCGCCCCGCCAGAGGCGCAGCCCGAAGAACAGGGTGAAGCTGCCGGTGAAGCTCCGTTCGGCGTCGGGGGACAGCGAGAAGACGTTCGGGTTGGTGTACCTCGCCGATAACGGCAGCTTCCAGCTCGAGATGTACGTGAACTGGCCGTAGAGGTTCCAGCTCTCGTCGTCGAGGTCGTGCAGCCCATGGTCGGCCATCAGGTTCATGACGTCGAACGCGGTCTCCTCGTGGGCCGCTGGATGCGCCGCTTGCGCCCAGGCCGCGGAGCCGGCCAGGACCTGCGCAACCCAGAGCAGTCCCGCGCAGGTCGCGAGTGGCAGTCGCCGGTTCATGTCGAGGCTGGTGGGGTTGCGTGTATCCCCCCTTCCCGCGGCGGTCAAGCCACGATTGGGGCGGCGATCAGCTCCCGTAACGGCGCGCCACGTCGCGGTAGGCGCGGGCCAGCCGGCGAGTGACCGGCCCCTGCCCGACGTTCAGCGACGAGGCCACGCGGCGCCCGAGCGCGAACAGCGCGCAGGCGCGGCGCCGCCGGTGGAAGCGCAGGCGCGCCTCGCTCTCGACGGGCTCCGGGATGGGGAGCGGCCGCGAGGGCGCCATCGCGTAGGCGGCGGCGCGTCCGATCACCGCGTCGCGCGGACAGGTGGCGAACGCCGACGTGGGCGCATCGCCCTGGTGGATCACGAACTGCTGGCCGCCGCTGGAAAAGACGTGCATCACACGGTGCAGCAGCGTCGCGCCGCCGTCGTCGGTCAGGATGAGCGCGATCTCACCCGGCAGGATCTCGCCGGGCGCCGGCTCGACCTTGATCTTGGTCCCGCGCTCGAGCGAGGGCGTCATGCTGTCGGTCGTGACTTCGACCACGACCGGCAGGCCGTGGGCCAGGACCATGCGCACCGCCTGGGGCCGCAGGTTCATGAGAGGCTCCCGCGCGACACGGGCCGCAGTATACGGCGCAAGGCTGCGCCGGCGCGCCCGTCTCCGTCAATTCATTGCGAGGCCGGCGGGCACGCCCCCCAAAGCGCGGCCACGCGGGCGGCGTCGCCGGGGGTGGGCGGGGTCGACAGGTTCCCCGGGTTCATGACCGACGCGCGGTCGGTGACGTGCACCAGGCCCAACGCGTGGCCGATCTCGTGCGCGACCACCACGGCCAGCGACGGCCCGCTCAGATCGTCGTTCACGAAGATCGCGCCGAGCTGTCCGTCGTAAAGACCGTGGTCGGGCGCCGCCGCCGCCTGGAAGTGAACCGGAATGGACGCCGACGGCGCGGGCCCACCCACCGACAGGCGGGTGGCCGCCGTGGCGTTCCAGGAGGCGACGGCCGCCGCCAAGCCGTCGACTTGGGCGGACGCCGAGGCCGGATCGGCCAGCAGCGCCAGCGGCGCGCAGGCGTCGAACGTCAGGACGGGGCCGCTCGCGGCCGAGCCGTCGCCGCAGCCGGCGGCAAACGCCGCCAGCAGGAACGCGATCCGGATGAAGCTGGACCTGCGGTGCTGCAGAGCCTTCCATCATAGATGAACGGCAATCGGCGCCGCACCGGAATGCGCAGCTGATCCAGAAGAAACCGCCGCCTAGGCCGCCTCCGGGCGGCACGTCGTCGGGCTTGGTTCGCTCCCGCTCACCGTTGCCTTACGGCAACGCCCTCCTAGAGCACCGCCGTCGAAATAGCGTCAACGCCGAGGCCGGGAAGCCGCGCTGGACGCGAGGCGCGACGACGAGGAACACCCGTAGGTATTGTGAGGAGAAGCAACGAAGCGTCCGGCGCGGATCGTGGGCCGAACGTGACGCGATTTCGACGGCGGTGCACTAGCGCGGCTCGGCCGGCGACGCGGCCGGCCGCCTTGTGGCCCACGGCTCGATGACCATATCTACCTGTATCAAACGGGAAGGGCTCACCACCGAGCAGCCCGAACGGTACGGTCGGGGTTCGGCTGGGAAGGAGGAGGACATCATGAAGCTGCTGAGGGTGATTGGAGCGTCGGGCGTCTTGCTGTGGAGCGCGGCCGCGGCCCGCGCCGATGTGGGGACGGCCCCGGAAACGAACGGGGCGGTCACGACGCCGAGCGGCGCCGAGACCACCACGCCGCCGCCGGTGACCTACGACAACGGCACTCCGGCCACCGCGCCGGCCGCGCCGCCGGCGAGCACCGCGCAGGACATGGCCGTGCCGGATACGACGGCCGGCGTCGGCGCGACGGGCGTCGAGCCGGTGCCGGCCGAGTCGCCGTCCCACATGGCCGTCCCGCCGCCGGTTCAGCCGATCGACAACCGCGACACCGGCTACGTGGCCGGGCCGGTCCCGTCGCACGTCGGCGTGGGGCTGCTGCTGGGCGGCGGCTACCAGCAGTTCACGAACAGCGGCATCCGGAACCAGACGGGCGAGGGCGGCTACTGGAACGTGCGCGCCGTGATGGGCACGCGTGAATTCATCGGGTTCGAGGCGGCCTACGTGGGCGACGCGCGCGGGCTGACCGGGCTCGGCTTCTCCAACAACGCGCGGCTGGTCTCGAACGGGGTGGAGGGCGTGCTGCGCCTCAACGTGCCGGTGATGCGCGGCTACTCGCTGGTCGAGCCGTTCGGGTTCGTCGGCGTCGGCTGGCAGCACTACCAGATCACCAACAACAACAACGTCCTGTCGGACGTCGTCGGAAGTGACGACGTATTGACGCTGCCGTTCGGCGGCGGGTTGGAGTACGCGCACCACGGCTTCCTGGCCGACGCGCGCTTCACCTACCGCGAGACCTACTACAACAACCTGTTCGGGCAGAACGGCGGCGACCTCAACAACTGGAACGTCGGCGGGCAGATCGGGTTCGAGTTCTGAGCGGGCCCACGCCGGTTTGACGGACCGAAGCCCCTCCCGCGGCCCGCGGGAGGGGCTTTTGCTATGTTGAGCCGGCTTGGACACGCATCCCCCCGGAGCACCGCCGGCCGCCCCGCGCCGGCTGAAGGTCGTCGGCGCCGCCGCGGCCAAGGATCCGGTCTGCGGGATGGCGGTCTCCGCCGACGCGCCCGAGCGCGCCGTGTTCGACGGACAGACCTTCGTCTTCTGCTGCGGCGGATGCCGCGCCAAGTTCGAGAAGGACCCGCGCGCCTATCTGTCGGGGGCGCCGCCCCCGCCGAAGGCGCCCGCCGGCGCGTCGGGCGAGTGGACTTGTCCGATGCACCCGGAGGTGGTGCGCGATCGCCCGGGCGCCTGCCCGCTGTGCGGGATGGCGCTGGAGCCCCGCCACCCGGCGCCGGCCGAATCCGCGCCCAACCCCGAGCTGGCCGACATGACCCGGCGCTTCTGGATCGGCGCCGCCCTGTCGGCGCCGCTGATGGCGCTGGGGATGGTGCCGCTGAGCGCCGCCGGACCCTGGCTGGCGTTCGCGCTGGCCACGCCCGTGGTGCTCTGGGGCGGGCGCCCGTTTTTCGCGCGGGCGGTGGCGTCGATCGCGAACCGTCACGCCAACATGTTCACGCTGATCGGCCTGGGCGTGGCGGTCTCGTACCTCTTCAGCCTGGTGGCGCTGCTGGCCCCGGGCGCGTTCCCGCCGTCGCTGCGCGACGCGCGCGGGCGCGTGCCGCTCTACTTCGAACCCGCGGCCGTGATCGTCACGCTGGTGGCCCTGGGGCAGGTCCTGGAGCTGCGGGCGCGGCAGCGGACCGGGGCCGCCATCCGCGCACTGTTGAACCTGGCGCCGCCGCGCGCGTTGAGGGTCGGCGCGGGCGGCGAACAGGAGGTGGCGCTGGCCGAGGTCCATCCGGGCGATCGGCTGCGCGTCCGGCCCGGTGAGAAGGTTCCGGTCGACGGGCGCGTGGTCGAGGGCGACAGCGCCGTCGACGAATCCATGCTGACCGGCGAGCCGATGCCGGTCGCGAAGGGGCCCGGCGACCGCCTGGTGGGGGGGACCGTCAACGGGACCGGCGCGCTGTTGATGACGGCCGAGCGCGTCGGCCGCGACACGGTCCTGGCCCGCATCGTCAAGCTGGTGGCCGAGGCGCAGCGCAGCCGGGCCCCGATCCAGCGCCTGGCCGACGTGGTGGCGGGCTGGTTCGTGCCGTCGGTGGTGGCCGTGGCGGCGCTGGCGTTCGCGATCTGGGCGGCCGCCGGCGCGCCGCCGCGCTTGCCGCACGCGCTGATCGCGGCGGTGTCGGTGCTGATCATCGCCTGCCCGTGCGCGCTGGGGCTGGCGACGCCGATGTCGATCATGGTGGCCAGCGGGCGCGGGGCGCGGGCCGGCGTGCTGTTCCGGGACGCCGAGGCGCTGCAGACCCTGCACGCCGTGGACACGCTGCTGGTCGACAAGACCGGCACGCTGACCGAGGGGCGGCCGCGGCTGGTCTGGGTGGCGGCGGCGCCGGGGCACGACGAGGCGGACGTGCTGCGTCTGGCGGCCTCCGTCGAGCGGGCCAGCGAGCACCCGCTGGCCGCCGCCATCGTGAGCGCCGCCCAGGCCCAGGGCCTGGCGCTGGCGCCGGCCGCCGAGGTGCGCGCGCTCGGTGGACGGGGCGTGCGCGGCCAGGTGGGCGGTCAGGTGGTGGCGGTCGGCAACCGGCGCCTTCTGGACGAACTGAACGTGAGGGCCGACGGCGCCGCCCAGCTCGCTTTGCGCCGGCAAGAGGGCGAGACGGTGGCCTTCGTCGCGGCGGGGGGCGTGCTGGCCGGGGCGCTGGCCGTGGCCGACGCCGTGAAGCCGGGCGCGCCGCAGGTCATCGCCGCCCTCCGCGCCGAGGGGCTGCGGGTCGTGATGCTGACCGGCGATGCGCGCGCCACCGCCGAGGCCGTCGGACAGGCCGTCGGCGTCGACGAGGTGATCGCCGAGGTCCTTCCCGAGGACAAGGCCGCGGCCGTGGCGCGCCTGCAGGCCGCCGGGCACAAGGTGGCGATGGCCGGCGACGGCCTGAACGACGCGCCGGCGCTGGCCAAGGCCGACGTCGGAATCGCGATGGGCACCGGCGCCGACGTGGCGCTGGAGAGCGCGGGCGTCACGCTGCTGCACGGCGATCTATCCGGCATCCTGCGCGCGCGGCGGCTGTCGCGCGCCACGCTGGCCAACGTCAAGCAGAACCTGTTCTTTGCGTTCGTCTACAATGCGCTGGGCGTGCCGATCGCGGCCGGCGCGCTCTACCCGCTGTTCGGGTGGCAGCCCTCGCCCGAGCTGGCGGCGGCGGCCATGGCGGCCAGCTCGGTGTCGGTCATCGGCAATGCGCTTCGGCTGCAACGGCTGCGGCTCTGAGCGCGTCCGTCAGCCAGGAACCCCTGGAAGGGTTCGTTGGACCTCCCGCGACGACGTCGCCGGGCGAAGGCCAGCTTTGTCGACGCGAGGCAGCTGCCCCCGTGCGGGCGAACCCGTCGCGGGCCGCTCAGGGCAGCTCGTAGGTGACCGTGAAGGTCCACTCGACGGCGGTTGGCTTGCCGTTGACCTCGCCCGGCTTGAACTTGAAATGGCGCAGGGCGCTCTTGGCGGCCGCCGCGCCCAGCCCGTAGCCCGGATCCTTCAGCACCACCGCGCGGCGCACCCGCCCGCTGGCGTCGATCACGATCTTGAGCGTGACGCTCCCCTCGAACCCGGCGTCCAGCGCCGCTTTCGGATACTCGGACTGCGGGATTTCGACCTCCAGCGGTTCGGGCTGGACGGTCAGCAAGGCGGCGTGCGCGACGGGACCGATGTCGTCGGCGGCCGGCGCCGGCGCGCGCGGCCCCGGCTTGCCGGCCAGGCTGTTGCCGACCGGCGCCGCGAAGGCGCCGCCCACGCTCGTCGACGACAGCGACAGCCCCAGCTTGACCGGCCCGGGTGTGGCGGCCGGGGTGTTGGTCGGCGGCGGCGTCTCGGGCGGCGGCGTCTCGGGGGGCGGCGTCTCGGGCGGCGGTCGCGTCACCGCCACGCGCCGCGAGGGGCGCATCTTGACCGGCGGGGCGGCCGGCTTGGGCGGCTCCGGCTCCGGGGGCTTCGGCTCGACCGGCTTGGGCTTCTCCGCCTCGACGATCTGCACGTCGACCCGTTCGGAATGCCGCGGCCGGGCCGGCAACTTCCAGGCCCAGACGAAGATCCCGACGTGGACCACCGCCGACAGCGCGTAGGCGACGGGCGGTGAGATTCGCTTCATCGCTCCTTTTCGATGCTGATGGCGAACTTGGAAATGCCTTCGCCCTTGATCAAGTCCAGCACCCGCACGACCGCGCCGTGCAGCGCGTTCTTGTCGGCGCTGATGATGGCGCGGGTGTCCTTGTCCTTGGCCAGCGCCTCGCGGGCGGCGTCCCGCAGGCCGGTCTCGTCGCGCTTCTTGCCGTCGACGTAGATGTCGCCGTCCTTGGTCAAGATGATGGCCAGCGTGATCCCGGTCGATTCACCGGCGTTGGCGGCACGCGGCAGGTCGACGTGGATGGCCTGCCGGACGATGTAGGTGGCCGTGACCATGAAGATGATCAGCAGCACCAGCGTGATGTCGACCAGCGGTGTGACGTTGATGCCGCTGATCATCCCCCCGCCGTCGTCGTCGCCGCCCTCGTCTTCGGACATCCCCGCCATCAGGCCGCTCCACCGCCGACGCGCGCCCGCAGCCGCGCTTCCAGCAGGTCGCCAAAGTAGGTGGCCCGCTGCGACGCCCGCCGCAGCGCCCGCTGGAAGACGTTGTAAGCCACGACGGCCGGCAGCGCGACCAGCAGGCCGACCGCCGTCGCGATCAGCGCCTCCGAGATGCCGGACATGACCGAGCTGGCGCCGGCCGCGCTGGGGTTGCGGGCCAGGTCGCCGAACGCCTGGATGATGCCGAGGACGGTCCCGAACAGGCCGATGAAGGGGGCGTTGTTCCCCAGCGTCGCCAGGAAGGCCAGCCGCGCCTCGTACTGCAGCCGGACCCGCTTGATCTCGGCGTCGACCACCTTGGCCACCGTGTCGGCCCCGCGGTCGGCCTGCTCCAGCGCGGAGCGGATCACCTCGGCCTCGATGCCGTCGCGGTCGGCCACCGCGCCACGGGCTTCGGTCAGGTCGCCGCCGAGCAGCGCCCGGGCCAGCTTGTCGCGGCCGGGCAGGCGGCGGCCCAGGTAGAAGGTGGCCCGCTCGATCATGATGCCGACCGAGATGACCGACAGCCCAATCAACAGCCACAGCACCCACGCGGCGCCCAGGTTGACGATGGCGAGCAGCTTCTGGACGATCATCGGGTTCCGTTCCTTTCGCTCACTGAAAATCCTGCGCGATCCAGTTCTGTCCGTCGCGGCCGTCGCGCACGACGCCGTAAATCGTGAATGGTCCGGGCGGGCGGCTGAAGTGGGTGTACGTGCGGCTGGCCACGCTGCCGCCGGAGAGGTTCGCGGGCGCCGCGTAGCCCGACAGCGACCCGCCGGTCATGTACCAGGTGACGCTGGGCTGCTCGGGGACGTTGGGCGGATCGCCCGGGTCGTCGATCTGGGGACCGTCCAGCCCGCAGGTGTAATAGGACTGCGGTTGCCCGGTCGCGAGGCAGATGGTCTGGTCGCCGTCGGGGAACACGCCGCCTCCGCCCGAGCAGAAGCCGTCGTCGCCGCAGGCCGCCCCCGCGGCGCAGTCCGCATCCGTCTTGCAGGGGGCGGCCAGCGGCTGGCCGTCGCAACTGGCGGCGCTGCTCGGCGAGATGTTGAAGGCCGTGATGGTCGGGTTCTGGTTGCGGACGTAGTACCCGGTCGGGTCTGGCGGCGCGGTCAGGTCCTTCCATGGGGAGAGCCGCAAGTTCTTCACCGCCGCGAACACGGGACCGTTCGGCGGGTCGTCCTGCGCGATCACCAGCAACGGGATCTGCGTGTAAATCGCGCATTCGGCGTTCGGGTGCTGCTTGGCGCGATCGATCAGCGACTGCAGGTCGATCGCATCCGGGACCTGGACGTCGACGTCGAGGCCGGTGCCCAGCTTCAGCACGCCGGTCGACGGATCGTCCGCCAGCCCGATGATGTCCGCCGGTTCGCGCAGGTACTTTTCGTCCGTACAGGGCTGGGTCTGGCCGGCGATCGGCAGGCAAGCCAGCCAGGTCACCGTCACCGTGGCCAGGCCGGCCGGATTGACCACCAGGGCCTTCAGGTGGACCGTGTCGCCCACGTCGGCGTCGCCCCAGTCGATCCCCATCCCGGTGGTGTCGTCGACGTGGGCGCTCACGCCCAGGATGCGCAAGCTGTTGACGATCTGGTCGTTGCGGTCGAACCCCGACGTGCAGCCGACCAGGCCGGCCGCGGCGATCACCAGGGGAAGCGCCTGCCGCCTCATCAGAACTCCGCCCGCAGGCCGATGGTCGGAAAGATCGGCAGCCCGGTGAGCGTGGCGTACCCGTTGCAATTGTAATTGGCGAAGATCGCCTCCGGGTTCTGCCGGTTGGTGACGTTCTGAATGTCCAGGTAGCCGGTGAACGTCCAGTTGTCGTAGACCCAGCGCCGGTCCACCCGCACGTCGGCCTGGAAGAACGCCGGCGCGCGCCCGGTGTCCGGGTCGCCGGCAACACAAACGTACTGCCCGCTGTTGGCGTTGAAGATGCCCTTCACGAAGGGCGTGAACGGATCGCCGCTGACGTAGCGGACCCGCGTGCCGAACGTCCAGTTGTGCTCGGTTTGATACGAGGCAATCAAGGTCAAGATGTGCGTCTGGTCGAAGTCGTAGAGGTGCCAGCCGGACTGATAGGTCGGCTCGGACGGATCGTCGAGCCGCGTGCTCCGAGATAAGGTGTACGCGATCCAGCCGTAAAAACCCTTCATGATCTGGCGGCGCAGCAGCAGCTCGAGGCCGTAAGAGCGCCCCTTGCCGAAGTTCGACAGATTGAGCGGAACGCCCATGGAGTCCGTCAAACGGGTGGCCGTCTCCAGCTGCCACATGTACTTGTCGTAGAGGGTGACGCCCAGGTTCCATTCGTGCGGCAGCTTCTGGTCGACGCCGACGCTGTACTGGAACGACCGCTGGTAGGTCAGGTTCGGATTGCCGAACAGCGCCGGGAGCAGGTCTTGCGGCTGCGGTCCCTGCGAGTAAAGGCCCACGCCGCCTTTCAGCACGGTGGTGGGCGTGAGCGTGAGGAACGCGGACAGGCGCGGATCGAACCACCAGGAGTAACCGTTCTGGATGTTGCTGCTGGAATCGAAGCGCAACCCCGGTTGCAGGCGCAGCCGCGGCGTCGGCACCCAGGTCAGCGTCGCGAACAGGCCCGGCTGCGCCCACTTGGTCGAGGCCGAGCTGTTCACCGACGGGTTGCCGTTCAGGCCGCCGGTGCCGAACGAGCTGTTCGCCTGCGCCTGCGTCAGCTGCGGCAAATCCAGGTTGTAAATCAGGTAGCGAAGCGACGAGTCGGTGCCCATCTCCAGCGAGAGCTGGTCCGAATGGTGCCAGTTCAGCGTGTCGCGCAGGCTGACCGTCCAGAGCGTTCCCTCGAGCTTGACGGCGTTGACCACCTGGTTGGCGGTCTCGGTGTAGCCCAGGGAGACAATGGTGTCGTTCCGCCAGTTCGAGGCGAAGCCGCGCTGCCAGCGCGCCGCGAGCCGGTGAAATTGAATCTCGCTGTCGAACGAGATCTTGCGGGCCGTGTTCTCGTCGAGGATGTCCAGCGCGTCGCTGGAGCCGTAGACGAAGATCTGGCCCTGGCCGCCCCAAAGCCGATGGACGTACTTCGCCTGGTAGTCCCAGAAAACCGGCGCCACCGACAGGCCGCTCGGAAGCGCCAGCCTGAGCACCTCGTCGACCCAGCTCCGCCGGACCGAGACGAAGAAGCTGCCGCTGCCGACCGGTCCCTCCACCATGGCGGCGCCGTCGTAGAGATCGACGTGACCGGCGCCATGCCATTCGTGCTTGGGGTCGCGCGTCCGAACGTCGATGGTGCCGCCCATCGCGTTGCCGTAGTTCGCGGCGAAATTGCCGGGGTAGAAGTCCAGGCCCGAGATGACGTCCGTGTTCACGACCGCGGTCAGCGCGCCGAAGTGAAACACCAGCGGAATCTCCACGCCGTCGAGATAGACCTTGGTGTCCTGCGGCGCCGACCCGCGGACGATGAGCAGCCCCAGCCCGAACGGGGCGCGCGCCACGCCGGGGAAGTCCTGCAAGACCTTCAGCACGTCGCCCTGCGTTCCGGGGACCGTCGCGATCTCCTGCGCCGTGACCTCGTGAACCGCGACCTCCTTGCGTTCGCGCTGCCCGCGCACCACCGCCTCGAACTGGCCGTAGCGGCGGCGGTTCATCCGGTACTCGACCTCCTTGACCTTGCCCGGCTCGATGACCTCGTCGACCGTGAGGTTGTGGTGGGCCGACGAGACCAGGTGCACCTTGACCGGGCCGATCGGCAGCCCGCGCAACGTGAACCGCCCGTCGGTGTCTGTTTCGGCGGTGGCGCCGGCCGCCTCGATGCTTGCGGCGACCACCGGCGATCGGGTGCCGCGCTCGACCACCCGCCCGATCAGCGAGACCGGCTTTTCGCTCGGCGGCGGCGGAAGCGGCGCCTTGTGCAGCACGAACTGGTAGCGGTATTCGATCTCGACCGCGGTCGGTTTGCCGTTGATGATGGCCGGCGAAAACTGGAACTGCTTGACCGCCGCCTCGGCGGCGGCGGCGAACTTCGGGTGCGGGCCCGGATCCAGGACCTTGATGGCCCCGACCTTCCCGTTTTCGTCGATGACGATCGACAGGGTGACGGCGCCCGTGATCCCGGCGGCTTCGGCGTCCGGCGGGTAGACGGCGGGGACGAAGTGGACCAGCGCCGGCGGAACCACCGCCTGTTGCGCCGCCGCGTCGGGCGACCCCGGCGTCCCGGCGTCCGCCGTGGCCGCCACTCCAGCATCGGGCGCGCCAGCCAGCGCCTGCGCCTGCAGGAGGCACACCACCAGCGCCGCACCCAGCGAGCCCATCTTCGGCAGGACAATGGACTACCGCGTCGGCCGTAGAGATGCCAAGGAAGATGCGCGCCGCCGGGAAATTTTGGGGGGCGGGCGGGCGCGCCGTTTTTGCTTGGGGGAGGTCCTTCTTGAGGTATAAGGGGCCGCACTGCACCCCCTTCCGCGTGACTAAGCCCGCGTAAACCTCGCAGCAAAAGGAGCAGCCGTATGACTGGGCAAGCTTATGTCCGTTTCCGTTCGCGCTTTTTGTCCCTCGTGGTCCTCTCGGCGACCGGCCTTCTCGCCTGTGCGTCCCCGTCGTCGAACAACGGCGGCAGCGGCGGCAGCGGCTCCGGCCAGGGCGGCAGCAACAACAGCGGTGGCAGCACCGGTCACGGTGGCTCCACCGGCTCGGGCGGCTCGAACACCGGCACGGGGGGGGGGGACCCCGGGCAGCGGCGGCTCGAACACCGGCAGCGGCGGCTCAGTGACCAGCGGTGCGGGCGGTTCCCATACCGGCGGGACTACCGGCGCCGGCGGGTCGAACCCGACCGGCGCGGGCGGCTCGAACCCGACCGGCGCCGGCGGCTCGAACCCCGGCAGCGGTGGCGCAGGCGGCGCCTTCACGGGCGCGAATCCGCCGGGCTACTACTCGTCGACGACCGACTGGAACGTGAGCAGCGTCGATTGGCACGGTTGCGTCTGGACCGGCAAGGACAGCACGGTCACCGGCAGCACGACCACGGTCATGCCGCAGGACTTCACGGCCGCCACCAAAGAAGGCGGCCCATACGAAGTCAGCGGTACCGTCTACAACGACTACAACGCCGTGGCGATGCTGGGGTTCAACCTCAATGAGGCTGCCACGGGCAACAGCCAGCAGTGCAAATACAACGCGGCAGCCGCCACCCAGGCCGGTCCGCCCGCCGCGACGGTGCCCAGCTCCGCGACTGGTATCGCGGTGAACTGGACCGCAAAGGTCGCTCCTCCCACTTCCTTCCGCATTCAGATTCAGGGTACGGACGGCGCGACGAACGCCAACCATCGCTGGTGCGCGACGATCACCGATGCTTCCGGCCCGAGCTTCGTTCCGTTCACCAGCTTTTACACGCAGTGCTGGAACGTCGGCACCACCATGAGCACCGGCACGCAATACGCGGGCGACGCGATCGACGCGGTCGTGTTCTTGGTGCCGGGGACCGTCGCCAAGCTGGCGCCGTATGATTTCACCATCGTGGGGTTTGCCCCGGGGACCAGCGCCAAGGATGCGCCCGGTGGCGCGGTCGCCTGCGGTACCACAATGGGAACGCTCGGCTCGACGACTGCGTCGATGGCGGCTTCTTACCAGCGCGCTGCCGTGACCGGCAAGGACTGCAAGAAGTACATCGTGCAGAACAACAACTGGGGAAATCCGACCGGAAGCACCCAGCTCATCAACTACACCGGGACGGGATTTACCGTTCAGAGCAGCAGCGGAAGCGGGAGCGGTGCTCCGGCCTCCTTCCCGTCGACCTACGTTGGCGCCAACGGTGACGTCGCGGGCGGTACTTACAACACGTGGTCCGACACCGGACTGCCAAAGCAGATCAGCTCGATGACCAGCGCGATGACGTCGTTCGGTTACTCCGGCGGCACCGGCGGCAAGAACTTCAACGTGACTTACGACGTGTGGTTCGCGAAGTCGCCGCCCACCGCTGGCTCGTATAACGACGCCATTTCAGGCTTCATCATGGTGTGGCTCTACAAGCCCGCCAACAACCAGCCGATCGGCACCAAGGTCCGGACCGCCACCATCGGCGGCCACACGTTCGACGTTTGGGCCGGCCCGCGGAACACCACCTCCACCGGGACCGACGGTTCGGGCCGGCCGGTCATCTCGTACGTCGCCAATCCCGCCGTGACCAGCTTGTCGTTCGACCTGAAGAACTTCATCGACGATGCGGTGACTGCCAAGGATTCCGCGAACGGGATCAGCCAGACGTTCTCGAACACCTGGTACTTGACCGACGTATTCGCCGGATTCGAGATCTGGACCGGCAGCGATGCCGCCGGCCTGACGAGCACGGGTTTCGACATCGCCGTCAAGTAACCGCCTCAATAATCAGCGACGGCCCCGGCCGGCGCCCCTCGCGGCGCCGCCGGGCTATCGGCTGTCCGGCCACCGAAACTGCATCGAACGGACCGCGGCCTGAATTTTGGCGAGCGCCCTGGGCGCGGATCGCTTGGGCGTCAAACGGGCCAGGTGAAGTCGTAGCGCAGGTACAGCTCGTCGCCGAGGCGCTCTAAAGAGGCGAGGGTGGCGTCGGGGACGGCGTCGGGGGCGAACCCGGGGCCGTCCGCCAAGGTCGGCGCGCGGGCGCCGCCCAGGATGCGGGGGACCAGCGTCACGCAGAGCTGGTCGACGGCGCGGGCGGCGAAGAGCTGGGCGCACAGGTTGCCGCCGCCTTCGCACAACAGAGTCGCGACCCCGCGTTTCGAGAGCCACGTCAGCAGGTCCTCGACGGCCACGCGTTCGCCGCCCAGTTCGGCCAGCTCGGCGACGGCGCCCAGTCGTTGCCGCTCGATGGCGGGCATCGCCTTGGCGTGCACCACGATCGACCGGCCGCCGCGCGCCGGATCGAACATGCGCATGTCCGGCGTGATGCCGGCGCCGGTGCTGGTGAGCACGATCCGCAGCGGCTCGGCGAGGCCGGCCGCGCGGCGGCGGTCGCGCTCGTCGGCGGGGATGGCCAGGTCGGGGTTGTCGGCGCGCAGGTTGGACGCCCCGATCAAGATGGCGTCGGCCGTCGCGCGCAGGGCCACCATCCGGTGGAAGTCCTCGCGCGCGCGCGACATCATGAACTTGCCGTGGCGCAGGCCCGGCGCGGGGTTGATCTTGCCGTCGATCGACGTGGCGAAGTTGACCAGAACCCGCGGACGTTCGTCAGGGCGCACGCGGGCCGATACTACTCAAAGCTTGACGTGGCCGGTGTGGCGTTCGTCGTCGTCGGACGCGGGCTTGGCGTTGGTCACGTAGGCCTTGGCCATTTCGAAGAAGTACTTGAGCCCGGTGGCGCCGGCGGCGTCCCAGTAGTCGGCCTCCTGCGGCTCGAAGACCAGCAGGCACAGCGAGGGATCGGTCGGTCCCTTGGGGAACCAGACCCGCCAGCTCTCCGACCAGAGCTGCTCGATCAACGTCCGGTCTCTCTCGATGCGCGCTTCGCCGGTCAGCGAGACGTACTTGCCGCCGCCCTGCAGGACCACGGCCACGTGCGAATCGTGTTCCAGCTCGTGCACCTTGCCCGACTCGACGGCGGTCGAGAAATACATGGTCCCGTTGCCGTTCTTCTCGGCGATGCTCAACGGGCGCGCCCGCATGGAGCCGTCCAGGGTGCGGGTGACCAGCATGGCGGTGTCGAACCCGCTGATGAGCTTGCGGACGTGTTCGCGCTTTTCCGATTCGGAGACGTGGGTGGCCATCAGAACCCAACCTAGGCACCCAGGGCCGGCCGCCAAGGTGCGCCACGCGTGAACGACGCGGTGGCCCGGTTGTGCTAGGGATCGGGGCATGTGCCGCAGCATCAAGACGCTGTTCAACTTCGAACCGCCGGCCACGGACGAAGAGATCCGGGCCGCCTCGTTGCAATTCGTGCGCAAGCTGTCGGGGTTCACCGCGCCCTCCAAGGCGAACCAGCCGGCCTTCGACCGCGCGGTCGAGCAGGTGTTCCACGTCGCGCGCCATCTGGTCGACGACCTGGTCACGACGTCGGCACCGCGCGACCGCACCGTCGAGGCGGCCCGCGCCAAGGCCCGCTCGGCCGCCCGCTTCGGCCGCGCCTGACCGCGGGCGGCGGCCGCCTCAGAAGACCAGGTGGCGCAACCCGCGGTCGAAGCGCGTCGGGCGGCGGCCGCCTCAGAAGACCAGGTGGCGCAACCCGCGGTCGAAGCGCGTCGGGCGACGGCCGCCTCAGAAGACCAGGTGGCGCAGCCCGCGGTCGAAGCGCGTCAGGCGGCGCCCGCCGTCGCGGGCGACCACCGTCCCCTCGACCTGGACGGTTCCGGCGTTGCCCACCAGGACCAGGCCGCCGGTGTTTGCGCCGCCGCTGCCTTCGACGACGACGGCGAATTGACTGCCCCGGCCGTCGTTGGCCAGGACGGCGGTGTTGCGCGCGCCCGGAACGATGGGCGCCTCGCCACAGCAGCTGTTGGTGACGAGGATGCCGTCGCCCGAAGCGTCGGCGCCCGGGTTGTCCGGCACGCTGACCTCGTTTCGCGCGATCAGGGTGCCGTCGCCGGCCAGCACGAAGATGCCGGCCATCGAGAACGTGTCGAACCCGTCGGGGATGGCCCCCGAGATCCGGTTGTCGATCACGACGTTTCGCTCGGGTCGGTTGGCGGGATCCCCGGGGCCGCCGGCGGTGGCCAGCCCGTCGCGTGCGATGCCCAGCACGATTCCGTCGCCGCCTTCGCAGAGTGCGCCGGTGCAGTCGAACAGGGTCAGATCGACGATGCGGTTGCCGGCGATGACCCAGGCGTCGCCGGCGGTATTGGTCACCGCCTGAATGGTGCCGAGGAAGGTGTTGCGCGACACCTGCACGCGGTCCGCGAAGCGCGCCAGAACGCCCAGCGCCAGCGGTTCCAGGTCGGTTTGCGAGAGGCCGCGCCCGTCGAAGACGAACCCCTCGATGCTGCTGCCGCTGGCGGGATTGTCTCCGGCCGTTCCGGGCAGGAAGAACCCGATGCGCTCGCCGCCCGACAGCGCGGGGCCGTCGGCGCACCCGACGATCACCGGCTGCCCATGCCCGACCAGATGCACCGCGCGGTCCAGGGTGGCGCCGCAGTAGCGGCCGGGGGCGACCTCGATCGTGTCGCCCCGGTGGGCCGCGTCGACGGCGGCCTGAATCGTCCCGTAGGATTGCGGAACGCGGCGCGCCGCCGCCCGGGCGTCCGCCGGCCCCGCCATCAGCACCGCAACTCCGCTCAGGAACGCCGCTCCCATCAATCGCGTCATGGTGACCTCCTCCTCGCGACGGTGTCGCCGGCGGCGAATGTAACGCCGGGGGCGCCCGCGCGTCAGCACCATTAATCGAGCCGGTGCGCGGCCCATTTGATGCCGGGCGCCACGCGCATGACGTTCGACTTCTACACGCCCGTCGAGACCATCAACCAAGACCTCTGGATGGACTCTCCCGCGCGCGATCGGATGCTGGACAAACTGATCGCGCTCAAACGGGTGTATCGAGACTTCATCGTGCTGCCCGAGCGCGCCTCCGAGTTGATGAAGCCGCGCAACAGCCGGTCGGTGACCGACAACTGCCTGTTCGCGAAGAAATCGTTCGCGTTTGGGCCGCAGGGCGAGCTCAAGCAAAAGTGCATGACGGGCCGCAAGGCCGACTGCGACCGTTGCGGCTGCGTCGTCCCGTTCTACATGGCGTCGCTGGTGGACCGGAAGCGGATCGTCGAGGACAGCGCGCGCAGCCTGGCCGGCTGGCCCGTAAGGGGAACACGGTCACGGCCTGGAGCGGCTGACGGCGCGCGCGCTCACCGCGGGAAGTCGTCGTGCCCCGCGGGTCGCGCGTACCAGTAGAGCAGGGCGTCGGCGGCGATCGACGTGTCGGACCAGTGCCAGATCTCGAGGTCGAAGCGCAGCGACCTCTGGAACGGGATCGGGTCCAGGACGTGGAATCGGTTCATCGAGAACAGTCCCGCGAATCCGTTGCCCGGGGCGCGGGTCTGGGCGTGGTAGGCGTGCGCGAACGGCTCGGGCGTGGACCAGGCGAAGCCGAAATAGTCCTCGGTCCCGGTGCCGAACAGGCTGGGGAAGGCCTCGCCGTCGACGAAGATCTTCTCGTCGCCCTCGCCCCACCAGGCCACCGACGGCGGGTTCTCGACGTCCAGCACCGTTCCGACCTGTTGGCCCCGCCCCTCGATGGTGCCGAGGCGCCAGTCCCGCGGCGGGCGGGTGGCGAGCACGGTCCGCGGCCGCCAGCCGGCGTGGAACAGCAGGGCGTCGGCCCCGAACCGCCGCACGTCGACGACCACGCTTCCGCCGACGGTGAGGCCCGGTCCGTCGGTGGCGACGGTGATCACCGCGCGCTTGGCGAACGGCATGACGAAGCGGCAGGTCAGCGCGCCGTCGGCGCCCACCGTCATCGGCAGCGACGTGTACGGGTTCCAGCCGTAGCCCGTGCCGAAGAACACGACCAGCGGCGCCCGGACCGTCTGTTCGCCGTCGAAGACGATCGTGAGGCGGGCGGCCGCCAGCGTCTCGGGCTTTCGTTCGCTGGTGACGAGGCGTAGCTCGGTGATCTGTCCGCCGCCGGCCGGCGCGGGGATGACGACGTTCGCCGGATGGCCGGCCGAGACGGCGGCGGTGGGGATGACCACGGTCGCGCGGCCGGCGCGGGGCGCGGGCGGCGGCGGTCCGTCGCGGAGCACGGCCGCCACGCGGCCCAGCGTGCCGCGCGCGCGATCGACCTCGGCCGCCGTGTAGGGGCGGACGCTGCCCGCCAGCGTCGAGGGGTAGGTCCGGTATCCGATCTGGTCGTAGAGCTTCGCCGTCGGACGCCCGCTGAACGGATCGGCCGACACGATGCTGTCGACGGTGACCACGCACCGCGTGCGGTACGGGATGGGAAAGTAGAGGTTGTAGCCGCGCGCCGTGACGTGGGCCAGCGGGGCCACGAATGGCGCGACCTGGCCGCTCAGCAGGCCGGCGAACGGCGCTTCGATGGCCGGGCGGCGCTCGCCGTCCAGGTAGACGCGCAGGGTGCCGGCCGGCGTGGCGCTCCAGATGCGCACGATCGCGCCGGGTCCCGCCACGTCCAGCAACACGTATCGCTTTGTGCCGTCGGGCCCGTCCTCGATGCGCACCAGGTTCGGTTCGGCGTCGGTGACGAAGTCGTCGTTGGCGAACCAGCCGGCGGCGTCCTCGGGCCGGCGCGACCGCCGATCGGTGCTGGCCGCCTGACCGGCCACGAACGGCTCCCCCGGCAGACGGGCCAGGTGGTCGAGATCGACCATCTCCCGCAGCAGCGTCACGACGCTGATTTCACCGGGCGCCGGGGTCACCTCCGGTCCAGGCGGGGGCGGGGCGGCCGGCTGGACGTCCGTCGCTGGGGCGGGGGCAGGTGCCGGTGCGCGCGCTGTCCGGCAGGCGCCCATCCGAACGAGGGCGACCAGGCCCACCGTGGCGGCGAGCCCGGCGGCGATGCCCCTGGCGCGCCCACGGGATTGCGATTCCAAGCCGCACGAAAGTAGCGCAGGTGGGGCCGCGCTGACGAATCCCGCATCCAGGGGAAGCAGCGCCGAACGCGCCCGGGAGGACGGCGTTCGGCGCGCCGGGTTACTTCTCGGTCTTGGTGTCGGTCTTGGTGTCGGTCTTGGTCTCGGTCTCGGTCGAGCCGTCCGATTTCTTCTTCTTCGACTTCTTGGTCTTCTTGGTGGCCTTGGCGGTGTCGCCCGCCGGGGCCTCATCGGCAGCCTTGGCGACCGTCCAGGAGGCGGGGAGCAACACGGCGAGGGCGACGAACACGATGCGAACGAGATTCATGGAGTCTCCTTATCCTTGATGTGGGACCCGTTCCCACGATGCGGGAGACGATATAGTGATGATCCCCGAGTTGGGAATCCCGACTCGACCGTCGGGGCTTGCCTGGATGAGGTCGGCGGCCCTTTGTGAGATACTCGGACGCAATGGACGCTTTGATGACGCGAGCCCGGCCTGGTGGGCGCCTTCTGGCCGGCCGCGCGCTGGCCCTGCTGGCAGTGGTTTCGGTTCCGACCCTCATGCTGGCCTGGTCGCCGCCCGTCCGCGCCGACGTCCCGCCAACCTGTGACTTCGAAGATTCGCTGATCACCTGCGCGGCCGCCGACGTCGGCAAGCCGTGCCAGGGCGGCGGCAACTGCTACGCCGTGCCGTGCCTGGCCGCCGGCGCCACGACGACCTCCACCACGCTCTATAAATGCTACGCCTGCCCAACGGTGCTGTCGGCGCCCGACGCCGGCTGTTCGACCACGCACATCGGCACCGCTTGTGGC
>JAICYS010000181.1 GCA_025934105.1 Myxococcota bacterium
GGTGGTCGCGCCGCCATGGCCGCCGCCGGCCGCGCCGCCGGCCTGACCGCCGCCGGCCTGACCGCCGCCGGCCGCGCCGCCGCTTCCGGGCGCCCCTCCGCCCGAGCCGCCGGTGCTGCCCGTGGTGCCGCCCGTGATGGAGCCACCCGCCCCGGTCGTCCCGCCGGATCCCGTGCCCACGCTGCCGCCGGCGGACGCTCCGCCCGTGCTGGTCGTCCCACCGGTGGGCGTGGTGGTCCCGCCCGTTCCCCCTCCGGTCGCGCCGTGGTCGGCGCCCCCGCTCCCAGACGAACACCCGATCCCGCCGCCAAAGCACAGCGTGGCCGCAAACCCGAGTGACGCAAGCCGTGGGTATCTCATTTCTCTCCTTGGAAATCCGGCTCTCGAGCCGGGCGAATTCTAGTCATTCCGACAAGACCAATCTTCTCTTGGCTGGCACCGCAGCTGCGCAAAGCTGTTGCCAGCCGCTCGTGTCCGCGATGCGGGAAAACCAGCTCATGTGGGTTCGTCGAGATCGGCGCGCCACCGCAGACTCAATGGCGGATCTCCGCGGCCGCCTTCGACCGGCGAACTATCATTTCAGGCGGGCCGGCAGGCAAACGGGAACACCGGCGCGGCCTGCCAGCCGGGCGGCGTCAGGCCCTGCTGTTGACCGGCGGGTGCCGCGGGATCGCCAGCGAGAAGTCCGCCCCCTGCCCGGGCGTGCTCTGCACCGAGGCGCTGCCTCCGTGCGCGAGGGCGATCGCGCGCACCAGGCTCAGTCCCAGTCCGAGGCCGCGCTGCGAGCGGCTGGGGTCGGCGCGATAGAGGCGCTCCCAGATTCGCGGCACGGCCTCGGGCGGAATGCCGGGCCCGGTGTCGCGGACGTGGAAGACCGCCGTCTCGGGGGTGGCGGTCAGCGAGACCTCCACCGCCCCGCCCCGCGGGGTGTACTTCACCGCGTTGTCGACCAGGTTGGCGACCGCTTGCCGCAACCGCGCGCCGTCCGCGACCGCCTGCACGGAAATCTCGGGGCCGCCGAGCGCGAGGCGCACGCCGGCCTCCTCGGCGACGTCGGCGTAAAGGGCGACCGTCTCGCGCGCCAGCCGCCCGAGGTCGATCGGCTGAAGATCGAGCCGCATGATCCCGGCTTCCGCCTCGGAGATGTCCATCAAGGCCCGCAGCATCACCAGCACGCGGTCGGACTCCTCGATGCAGTCCGACAGAGCCTCGCGCAGGGTCGCCGGCTCGGGGCTGCCCAGCGCCACTTCGGCCACGCCGCGCAGGCGCGACAGCGGCGTGCGCAGGTCGTGCGCGACGTTGTCCAGCGCCTCGCGCATCCCGCGCACCAGACGGCGGTTGGTGTCGGTCAGCGCGGCCACCGGGCGCAGCGCGGCGCGCGTCAGCCAGACGCCCCCGCCCACCGCCAGCAACAGGCAGCCGAGGACCAGCATCGCCAGCGCCGGCACCAGATGGCGCGCCGCCGCCGCCGGCCGGGGCGCGCCTTGCACCTCGAGGCGCAGGTCGCCGGTGGTCGACGAGAGCATCTCCGCCGTGGCCTCGCCGCGCTGGAACAGCGTCCGGCCGTCGCGGTCGCGCACGCGCACCGGCCCGGCCTCGCCCTCCAGCGCGGCGGCGCCCGAGACCGCGCGTTCGTAGGCGGGCAAGCCGACGCGCTGGAGCACCAGTTGATGCCGCTGCAGCCGCGCCTCGACGGCGACACGCTGGTCTTGCGCCTGAGCGCGCCGCACCGTCCCGACGGCCAGCGCGCTCAAGCCGGCCAGACCGGCCAGCACCACCGCGGCGTACCAGGCATTCAGGCGCAGCGTCAGCCGGCGGAAGGCCCGCCGATCGCCGTCAGTCCTGCCGGAGGACATAGCCGACCCCCCTCAGCGTCTTGATGAGCGGCTTGCCGAAGTCCCGATCCAGCTTGCTGCGGAGGCGAGACACCAGCACGTCGACCACGTTGGTCTGCGGGTCGAACGCGTACTCCCAGATGTGCTGCAGGATCATCGTCTTGCTCAGAACGCGCCCCGGGTTGCGCAGGAAGTATTCCAAGAGGGCCAGCTCCTTCGGCTGCAGCGCCACGACCACGCCGTCGCGCTCGACCCGGCGCGACGGCAAGTCCAAGGTGACGCCGCCGTAGGACAGCTTGGTGGCCGGCGCCTGGACTTGCGCGCGGCGGGCCAGCGCGTTGAGGCGCGCCACCAGCTCGGCGAACGAGAACGGTTTGGTCAGGTAATCGTCAGCGCCGGCTTCGAGGCCGGTCACGCGATCGCCGACGGCGTCGCGCGCGGACAGGACGATGAGCGGCGTGGTGAGCCCGGCGCGGCGGGCAGCGCGAATCAGATCCAGGCCGCTCAGGCCGGGCAGCATCAGATCCACCACCGCCACGTCGTACGGGCCGGTCCGCAGGGCCGCCAGTCCCTCGTCGCCCGTGCGGACCCAGTCGAGGACGTGCCCTTCCTGCGTCAGCCCCTTTCGAACGAAGGCGCCGATCTTCTCATCGTCCTCGACCAGCAACAGCCGCATCCCCACCCATCAGAGTAGCCACGCCTGAGGCGCCTCACCGCCCCGGGATGATGCGTTCGACGGCCGAGTCGGGGACCCACCCCACGCCCCGGCTGCCGTCGATCCGGGCAAACCCCTGATGGGCCGACTGGATGGTCACGCGCGAGCCTTCGGGCACGACGAACGCCGCCTCCGCTTGCGCGAACGGCGCGATCCGGGCGACCGCGTTGGCGGCCACGACGACGGCGTCGGCCGGCCGCGGGGCCGTCCGCCAGGCCAGGCCCCCGGAGGCCAAGGCCAAGCCCAGCGCGCCGGCGGCGGCCGGCAGCGTCCATCGCCGCCGCCAGCGCCAGGCGGCCGCCGTCGCGGACAGCGCGGCCAGCGCCAGCGCGGCCAGCGCCAGCCGGCTCCACTCGTCCGGGCTCAACCATTGGACCGCGCGCGCGATCGGGCCCGGGGCAGCGGGCGGCAGGCCGGCGGCGGCGCGGGCCCGGGCGAGACCGGCGGCGACCTCGGGGACGCGCGGCGCCAGCAGGCGCGCGCGCTCGTAATCGAGCAGCGCCTGGCCCGGATGCGCCGCCAGCTCGCTGTCAGCCCGGGTCACCAGCGCGGACACCGACGCTTGCGGCGCGGCGGCCCGCGCGCGCCCCCCCCGCCCCAGCACCAGCGCGGCGGCGCCGGCCGCCAGCAAGAGGAGCGTGCCGAACCGTCGGTTCGCGCTGACGGTGCTGGGCTCTGCCCAGCGAAGTCGTCGCGGGAGCTTCAAGGAATTCTTCCAGGGTTCCTGTCTGATGTTCGTCATGCGACCTCCTGCAAGCCCTCCAGCTCCTCGGCGGCGATGCGCCGCCAGTGCTCCAGATCGGCGGGCGGCCGGCGGCCGCCGCCGTAGGTCCAGCCGTCGGCGCGCTCGAAGATCTCGCGCACCTGTCGGCCGCGCGGTCCCAGCCGGCTCGAGACGTCGGCGGCCGAGATGGCCTCCGCCGGGACGGCCCAGGCCCGCGCCAGGCAGGCCTGCAGCCCCTCGCGCGCCGCGCCGAACAGGCCGGGCGCGTCGCCCGCCGCCACCGCGGCGTCCATGCGGCGCCGCGCCCGCGCGACCAGCCGGCGGCGCTCGTGGCGGCCGAAGGCGCGGGCGACAGCGCGCCGCGACTTCCGGGTGGCGGCCGCCGACGCGATCGCGGCCGCGACGGCCCGCGCGCCGGCCGTCCAACAGAACCAGGGGAGGCGGATGGCGGGCGCCAGCGACCGCGGCGTGGCGTCCAGGGCCGGGCCCGGTGGTGACTCCGGAGCGGCGGCGGGACTTGCGCCGGCCGCCAGCCCCGAGACCGCCGGATCTGCTTCGGGCGCCGGCGCGACCGTCACCGAGAACGGCCGCGTCCGCTCGGTGACGTATCGGTGGCGCTGCGGATCGAAGGTCACCAGCGTCACCGACGGAACCTCCAGCGCGCCGGGCCGCCGCGGCACCAGCGTCTGCGTGAACAGCTTGGTCCCCTCCGTCGGGCCGCGGCCGGCCGTGAACGCCGCGCGCGGCGGGTAGGCCGACAGAGCCTCCGTTTCCGGCAGGCCCGCGGTGGCGAGGCGATCGAAGCTGCCCCGCCCTTCCACCCGCACCGTCAGCGTCAGCGGCTCGCCGACTCGGAACGGCGCCGCCGACAAGCTGCTGCTGGCGTGGAAGGTTCCAACGGCGCCGGCGTAGCCGGCGGGCGCCGGCTGCGGCGTCGCCGCCACCGTCACGCGCTTCGCCTGGTCGCGCAGCGTCACCTGCCGCTGGCGGACGGCGCCGCCCAGGTCCTGAAAGAAGTTCGAGAAGGGATCGTTCTTCAGCATCTGCGCGAAGAACGGATCCGACGCGAAGGGCGTGTTCGCGAACAACGACGCGAACGGGCTGTCCGCATCGTCGCCGCCGGCCGGCGGCGAGCTGGCGGCCTCGCGATAGCTCAGCTCGACCGGCAACTCCACCACCGGCGCGGGCGCGCCGGCCTGGATGGCCGTGAGCGCGCCGGTCCAGGTCAGCTCGGTGAACGGAAGGCCGTCGCGCCGGACCTCGGTCTGGCGGGGCTTGTCCGACAGGCCCGACAGCGTGAACCCGTCGGACGCCAGGCGCGGCGCGCCGTCCAGAGTCACGCCGGTGCCGGCCAAGAAATCCGCGCGGATCGTGACCGGGATCGACTGGCCGACCACGAAGCTGCGCGTGCCGCCTTCCAGTTGCATCCGAAAGGTCGCGCGTGCCGGTGGTCGGGCCTGCTGCGCGGCGCGCGCGGCGGCCGGCGCCGCCAGGATCGCCAGCAGCGCGGCGGTGATGTGGATGGTCCGGTTTCGGCTGGTCGTCATGTCACCAATCCTTCGTCGGTTGCTGGTCGGGGGCGGTCGGGCGCTTGCCGTAGGCGGCGATCGGCAGCCGCTGCATCTGGCCGTCGAGGGAATCCAGCAGTTGGTCCGCCTCGCCGCGTGACAGCGTGCCCGGCTGCCTTCGTTCGTCGGCGGCGCGGTTGCCGGACGCGGCGGGGCGCCCCTCGGTCGCGGGCGTCGGCGCAGCGGCGTTTCGAGGCGCCGGCTCGGGCGCGCCCGGGGCTGGCTGCGGCGCTTGGTGCGCGTCGGGTTGCGCCGCCTGCGCGGCCGGCTGGTGTTTCGGTGCGCCCTGCTGCCGACTCGAGTCCTGCGGGCCCGGCTGACCTGGCTGTTGCTCCTGCGCGTTTTGCTGAGATTGCTGCTGTTGCTGTTGCTGACCTTGCCGCCCTTGTGCCTGTTGGTTTTCCTGCTGACCTTGCTGCCCCTGTGCCTGTCCTTGCCGTCCTTGTTGCTGGCTCTGTCCTTGCTGTCCTTGTACCTGCTTCTGTCCTTGCTGACCCTCTGCCTGCTTCTGTCCTTGTTGTCCTTGTTGCTGGCTCTGTCCTTGCCCCTGCTTCTGTCCTTGTTGTCCTTGCCCCTGCTTCTGTCCTTGTTGTCCTTGCCCCTGCTTCTGTCCTTGCTGCCGCTGTTGTTGCTTTTGTTGCTCTTGCTGCTCGAGCGCTGCCAGCTTGCGGGCGACGAGATCTCGATTGAAACGCGCGTCCGCGTCTCCCCGATCCAGCGCCAGCGCCCCGTCATATGCGGCCAGCGCCCCCTTCCAGGCGTCGATGGTCGCCGCCGGTTTGTTCTTCTCGCTGGCCTGCCCCACCCGGAACCGCGCGTTCCCGAGGTCGTAGTACGCCTTCTCTTGCACACCCAGATCGCCCGCCCGCGTGGCGGCCTGGAACCGCTGCTGGGCGGCCCCGAAGTCCCGTTGCCGGTAAGCCCCGGTGCCGGCGTTGTAGGCCGCGACGTCCGGCGCGCTCTCGGCGCGCGCCGGCTCGGCCGCCGCGAACAGCAGCAGCCCCGCGGCAGTCGCCACCGCCCCCCAGCGCCTGCGCCGCCGGTCGCCGATGGCCAGCTCCGCCAGCAAGCATCCCAGCGCCACCGCCAGCGGAATCTGGAACCGCTCGGTGTAGACCTTGTGCCACCGCTCGGCGGTCGTCGTGCGCGGCAGCTTGGCCAGCTCCGTGCGGTAGAGCGTCTGCAGCCCGCGCCCCGACGGCCCCAGCGCCACGTACGTGCCGCCGGTGGCCCGCGCGACCGCCGCCAGCGTCCGCTCGTCCAGCCGCGAGCGCACCGGCTGCCCCGCCTCGTCGCGCGCCGCGAGCAGCTCTCCGGCGGCGGTGCCGACCCCCACCGTGTAGATCGTCAGCCCCCGCCGGCCGGCCTCCACCGCCGCCGCCCGCGCCTGCCCGGCCAGGTCTTCGCCGTCGCTGAGCAGGATCAGCACCTTGCGCCGGTCCGCCTCCGACGACATCGCCGTCGTCGCGGTCCGGATCGCCGACGCCAGATCGGTTCCGCCCCGCGGAATGACCGACGTATCGAGCGCGTCCAGCGACTCCTCGAACACCGCCTCGTCGGTGGTCATGGGCGCCTGCACGAACGCGTCGCCCGCAAACGCGATCAGGCCGAAGCGCTCCCCCGGCAGCGCGCGCACCAGGTCCCGCACCGCCAGCTTGGCGCGCGTCAGGCGATCCGGCCGCAGGTCCGTCGCCAGCATGCTCTTCGACGTGTCGACCGCGAACATCAAGTCCAGCCCCTGTCGCCGCGTCTCCTCCCACCGAAATCCGGCCAGCGGCCGGGCCAGCGCCAGGAACATCGCCGCGGTCCCCAGCAGCACCAGGGCCTCCTTCACCCGGCGCCGCCCCGGCCCGAGCGAGGTCACCGCGCTCGCGCCCGCCAGCTGCGCGACGGCGCGCGCCCGGCGGCGGCCCGCTCTCACGAACAGCGCCGCCAGAGCCAGGCAAGCGGCGCCGCCGGCCCACAGCCAGCGCGGTTCGGCGAAATGAAGGTGCATGTGTCGTCTCCTCCTCAGGGAATTCGTCGCAGCGCGGTCAACCCCAGCCCGACCTCGGCCAGCACCAGCGCCAGTCCAGGCAGCGCCGCCCAGGCAAACCGCTCTTCCCGCCGCTCGAAGTGATTCACCGAGCGGGTGGTCTTCTCCAGCGCGTCGATGCGGGCGTAGATGGCCTGCAACGAGTCGGTGTCGGTGGCGCGGAAGAAGGCGCCGCCGGTGGTCCGCGCGATCCCGCGCAGGGTCTGCTCGTCCACCTCGACCTCGCCCATCACGATGCGCCGCCGGCCGGCGTCGTCGACCACCGGGATGGGGGCGCGCCCCTCGGCGCCGACGGCGATGGTGTAGACGCGGATCCCCTCCGCCGCCGCGGCCTGGGCCGCCATGCTGGGCGACACCGAACCGGCGTTGTTGACGCCGTCGGTGAGCAGCACGACCACCTTCGATTTGGCGTCGCTCTTGCGCAGCCGGTTCACCGACGCCGCCAGCGCCGACCCGATGGCGGTCCCGTCCTCGACGCTGCCGATCGAGATCCGATCCAGGTTCTTCTGCAGCCAGTCGTGGTCCAGCGTGAGCGGGCTGACCAGGTAGGGCCGCCCGGCGAACGCGACGATCCCCATCCGATCGTTCGGCCGCGCGTCGATGAACTTCGTGACCACCGACTTCACCACCTTCAGTCGGTCGGCCCGCGCGCCGTCCAGGCGCAGGTCCAGCGCCTGCATCGACCCCGAGACGTCCAGCGCCAGCATCATGTCGACGCCGCTGGCGGTGACCTTGGTGCTGGCGTGGCTGACCTGCGGCCGCGCCAGGGCCACGATCAGCAGGGCCGCCGCCGGCCACCGCAACACCGGCAGCCAGCGCCCGACCCGCGCGCGCGTCGTTCGGCCCACCGCCGCGGCGGTGGCCACGCTGGCGTAGCGGACGGCGGCCCGCGGCCCGCGCCGCGCGCGCAGGAAGGCCACCACGGGAAGGATCAGCAGCAGCCACAAGAGCTGCGGGCAGGCAAACGTCATCAGGCAACTCCTGTCAGCGGGGCCGCCGCGGGCGCTGGCGCGACGGTGGCCCGAACCAGCGCCTCGGCGCTCTCCAGCATGGCGTTCATCCGGGAGGGCGACAGCGCGGCGCCGGCGAACTTGGCCAGGTCGCACTGGCGCAGGAACTCGGTCAGCTCGTACTGGTGCGCCGCCAGCGGACCGGATCGGTCGCGCACCAGGTCGGCCAGCAGCTCTTCGGTGGTCCGGCGCGGCGCGTGGATCGCGAAGGCCTCTTCCAGATAGCTGCGCACGGTCTCCGACACGGCGATCGCGAAGGCGCGCGGGTCGCCGCCCGCCAGGGTCCGTTGATGGGCCAGCGCGCGCAGCGCACGCACGTGGGCGGGCAGGCGCCGCCGCGTCCGGCGCGACCAGAGGCCCGCGCCGACGGCCGCCGCGACCAGGACCGTGCCGGCGCCGACGGCCCACCAGTTGGGGCGCCGCGCGTTCGTCACGACCGGCCCATGGATGTCGTGGATGTCGGCGGTGATCGGCACCGCCGCGCGAACCGGGGCGCCGGCCGCCAGCAGCGAACCCAGCACCGCCCCCAGGAACAAAGTTTTCATGACGCTCGCCTCCTTTCGCGCGCATCGAAGAACGCCAGCAGCTCGCGCTCGTACGGGCGCGCCGTCTCCAGCGGCAGCAGCTCCATTCCCAGCCGCGTCAGCCGGCGGCGCATGTCGGCCCGGCGGGCCTCGGCCAGCTCCGCGAACCGCTGCCGGGTCCGCCGGCGGCCGGTGTCGACCACCACCACCTGCCCGGTCTCGGCGTCTTCCAGCGTGACCAGGCCCAGGTCCGGCAGCGCTTGTTCGCGCGGATCGCGGATCTCGACCGCCACCAGGTCGTGGCGCGCCGCCACCGGCAGCGCCGCCCGTTCCAGCGCGGCCTGCGCGGCCCCGTCCTGCCCGGGCAGCTCGAAGTCCGAGATCAGGAACATGACCGCCCGCCGCCGCGCCAACCGGCCGGCCAGCTCGACGGCGCCGGCCAGGTCGGTCCCCCGCCCGGCCGGGCGGCAAGTCAGGATCTCGCGCACGACGCGCATCGCGTGCGACCGCCCGCGGGCCGGCGGCACCCGCACCTCCACCCGATCGCTGAACATGATGAGGCCCACCTTGTCGTCGTTGCGCACCGCCGACAGCGCCAGCACGCAGGCGATCTCGGCGGCGAGCTGCCGCTTGGTCGTGGCGCCGGAGCCGAACGCCCCGGACGCCGAGACGTCCACCAGCAGCCAGACCGTCAGCTCGCGTTCTTCGTGAAACTGCTTCACGAACGCGCGCCCCGGGACGCGCGCGGTCACGTTCCAGTCGATGGCGCGGACGTCGTCGCCGGGCACGTACTCGCGCACGCTGTCGAAGTCCAGGCCGCGGCCCCGAAACAGCGACCGCTCGTGGCCGGCCAGCGTGTCGTCGACCAGCCGGCGGCTGCGGATCTCGATCCGCCGGACCTGCTCCATCACGCGCCGGAGCTGCTCGCGCTCCGGCGTCACGGAATCGCCACCTGGTCCAGGATCTGCGCGACGATGCCGTCGGTCCCGGTCTGTTCGGCCTCGGCCTCGTAGGTCAGGCCGATGCGGTGCCGCAGAACGTCCGGCGCCACCGTCTTCACGTCTTGCGGCGTGACGTAGCCGCGGCCGTGCAAGAACGCCCAGGCCTTGGCCGCCAGCGCGATCCCGATGGTGGCCCGCGGCGAGGCGCCGAACCGGATCAGCCGCCGCAGGTCCAGCCCGGCGGTGGCCGGGTCCCGGGTCGCGACCACCAGGCTGACGATGTAGCGCTTGACCCGCTCGTCGACGTAGACCGCGTCGACCACCCGGCGGGCGGCCAGGATGGCGTCGCCCGAGACCACCGGCGTGACCCCCTCGACCGGCGCGCTGCGCGCCATCGCGTCCAGGATGACCAGCTCTTCGTCGGGCGTCGGGTACTCGACGTTCACCTTCAGCAGGAACCGGTCCAGCTGCGCCTCGGGCAGCGTGTAGGTCCCCTCGTGCTCGATGGGGTTCTGGGTCGCCATCACCAGGAACGGCGACGGGAGCCGATGCGTCTCCTCGCCGAGCGTGACCTGGCGTTCCTGCATCGCCTCGAGCAGCGCGCTTTGAACCTTGGCCGGCGCGCGGTTGATCTCGTCCGCCAGGATCAGGTTGGCGAACACCGGGCCCAGCTTGGTCTCGAACCGGCCGCGCTGCGGGTCGTAGATCAGCGTGCCGACGATGTCCGACGGCAACATGTCGGGCGTGAACTGGATGCGCTGGAACCGCGCCCCGACCGCCTGCGCCACGGTCTTCAACGACAGCGTCTTGGCCAGCCCGGGAACGCCCTCGAGGAGCACGTGACCGCCGGTCAGCAGCGCCACCACCAACCGGTCGACCAGCCCGTGCTGCCCGACGACCACGCGCGCGACCTGCTCGCGCAGCGCCGGCACCCACCCCCCGTGCTGCTGGACCGCGCGCTCGACCGCCATCACGTCCGGCGCCGCCGGGGCCGGCGCGGGAGGCGCTTCAAACAAGCTGTACGTCGGGGCGGAAACTCGGTTCGGCTTGGGCATCGCAATCTCCTCGTCGTTGGGACCGAGGAGGAGCTTGTGCGCCGAACCCTTCCGGACGCTTACCGCGACATTTCAATTCTGTAAGGAAGCGGCCCGCTCGAGCTCGTGCTCGGGCATCCGGCCGGAAGTCGATTGCGGCCTCGGGCGGCGCCCCCAAATTTCAGGGGAACGACGGAAGGAGGACGCCATGTACGTTTGGTCGTTCTGGGGGATGAACCTGGTCTGGTGGCTGTTCTGGATCGCGCTGCTGATCGTGTTCTTCGCGCTGGCCACGCCGGTGCCACGCCGCCGCGTGCGGCTCTACGAGCACCCGCTGGCGATCCTTCGCCGCCGCTACGCGGCCGGTGAGATCACGACCGAAGAGTACGACGAACGGCGGACGCGGCTCTTGCGCGACCTGCAAGCGGATGAGCCGGCGGCGGACGTCAAGGGCGTGCCTCACACTCGGGAACGGCACGCCTGACCGCGCCGCGCGATCGCACCACGGCCGCGCGCAGGATGCGCGACGCCTCCTCGAGTCGGAAGGGCTTCAAGAGCGCGCGGCCGGGCCCCAGCTGATCCAGATACGGCGCGAAGGCCGTCATGAACACGAACGGGATGTGCCGCAGCTCCGTCCGGCGACGAAACGCCAGCTCCAGCGCCACGCCGTCGCTCTTCGACAGGATCACGTCCGTGAGGACGACGTCGAGGTGTACGCCGCTGGCTTTGTGTATCGCCTCGGCGACGCTCGCCGCCGCCAGCGCCGTCCACCCATCCACGCGCAGCGCTTCCACCAGCACGTCCCGGAGATCTTCATCGCTCTCGACAACCAGCACCGCAGGCATGCGCGGACCATAGCGCCGCCGCGCGTCGCCTCACCATCCAGTTGATCCACGACGCAAGCGGCCAAGGTCGAGCTTACGCAAGCGCCGCGCAGCCTCGCGACACGGCGGCGGCCTCGCGGCGCGCCGCCCCGCCCGCCGCAGTTCGCGTCGCTGACGCGCATCGATGGACCAAGCGCCGCTCGCGCTCGAACGAAAACCACGCTTGGTGCCGCGCGCGCAATCAGCCGGCACCCGCGTCGTTGGCACGCGGTTGCTCGCCCGCAACTTCTCGCAAAATCGCTTGTCGAATGTGGCGCCTGACCCGATTTGTCAACGGTGTCTGCGTGTTTGTGGCACGAATCATCCAACCGGCTCCCTTGTAGTTGGAGGTTCCATGCAAATGCGGCTTTGGCAGGCGACCCAGCTCGCGATGGTGGTGGCGTTGGCGGGATGTGGTTTCAAGCCGTCCAGCCCCAGCGAA
>JAICYS010000311.1 GCA_025934105.1 Myxococcota bacterium
CAGCCCTTTCAATACCTTTTTTTTTTGTTTGTACAACCACCGACGCGGCCGGCGCGGTGGGTCGGCCGACCGTGACGATTTTTCCACGGCGGTGCGCTAAGTCAGGGCGCTGGCGTTGCGAAGGCGGAGCGGAGGAAGGCTTCGAATTGGACGAGTTCGGTCGAACCGACGGAGCCGCGGATGGCGATGACGGTCTCGAGGGAGTCGACCGGGCTTCCGGTGATCCCGCCGACTCCCAGGTACAGGTCTTCGCTGTTCGTGGTGGAGATATCCGAGCTCGGAAGATCGGCGCTGCCCAACACGGCGCCGTTGACGTGCAGTTCGACGTGCTCGGCGGACCGAGACAGGGCGTAGACGGCCGTGGAGGGCTGGGCGACGTCGGTGTTCGCGGAGACCAGGGTGTCGTCGACGGCGCCTTGCGGTCGGCCGGTCAGCGCGGACGACAGCATCCATTGGATCCCGACCTGGCGACTGTTGGTCCGAGCGCCGTCCGACTTTCTGGCGAACCAGAGCTGCGTCGTGCTCGACGATAGGTCGGCAACGACGACAAGCGTGAAATCGCCGGAGCCAAAATCGAGCGACGCGCTGTCGGGCACGACAAAGCCGCTGCCCAATTGCGTTCCGTCCAGGTGCACGCCGTCGGCAACGACGACAGGCGGGGCGGAGGGGTAGATCGCCCGGGCGTCGTTGCCTTGGCCGGACTGGTCGGGCCAGACGGAGACGGAGGAGCCGACCGGGGGGAGGTTGGACGGCCAGAGGAGAAGGACCAGGTTGGCGCGCAGGGCGTCGGGGAGCGAGAAACAGGCGCCGTTGTGGCAAAGCATGCTGGGGGGCAGGGGCTCGCCCGCGTCGGCGTCGCTGCCGCCGTCCTCCATTCCGCTCGCGCCCGCATCCGAGAACAGGGGCGGGCACATGGCGGCACCGGGCGTGGCGCAAAAGCCGTAGCTCATGCCGGGTGGGGGCTGCTGGCATGTGAGGCCGGCGGGACAGTCGCCGCCCGGCTGGCAGAGAATTTGGCAGTCCTTGGGCGGTGTGAGCTGAAAGCAACTGGTCAGCGCCAAGAGCGCCGCCAGGCCGGTGAAGGCTGCCAAGCCGGGCATTCCAATGGGAAGACGGAGTTCGATGTGGGTTTTTGCACGCACATGGAGGGCTTTGGCGGGAAGGCGCTGCATCGTGTCGCTGCCTCAGAAGCTCCCTGACCACCCGACGAGCGCGCCGGGCGTCCGCGCCGACGCCGTCACGGGGCTGTCACCAGCGGCGGCGGGCGGCCGGGACAGCAGGAACAACGCGCCGCTGCCCGCCCCGGCCAGCGCGGCCACGCCGGCGCACCACCAGGCGCGGGTCGCGTCGTTCTGGCCCTCGCCGGCGCGCGCCGCCAGATCGCCGCTCCAGACGGTGCGTGCCCGCTGCAGGTCTGCGTTCACCTCGTTCTGGATGTCGTGCGCTTCCCAGGCGAGCACGGCCGCCGCGCCGGCAGCCACGACGCTTGCGCCCAGCAACGACCAGCCGCCCACGCGGAGGGCGCGACGGGGCCTCCGGGGATGCTGCTCCTCGGGCGTCGGGACCGGCGCGGTGACGGCGACGCCCGCCGGCGGATCCGGCCGCGCGGTCTCCTGGAGGTTCAGCCGCGCCGGGGCGGCGGCCGGCGGGCTCTGGCGCGCGACGCAAGCCTGCATCTCGTCGCGCCGGCGCTCGGCGCGCTCGCGGTTGGCGTCGTCGGGCGCGGCCGCCGCGATGAAGCGCCGATACGCCTCCAGCGCCGCCGCGCAATCGTCCTTGGCGCGCAGGACCTGGGCCTGGTTGTAGAGGATCGACGGGCGCGGCGACAGCTGGTAGGCGCGCGACAAGAGCCGCAGCGCCTCGTCGAGCTGGTTCTGGTCGTAGGCCTGCGCGGCCTGCTCGACCAGGTCGTTCGACGCCGCGTCGCCACCGGGGCTGGCCGGCTGGGCGCGCGCCGGCCCGCCGGTCCAGCCGGTGAGCATCACCGCCGCCAGGGCGAGCGTCCCCGTCAGCTTCATTTGAAGATGAACCCGTCGTCCGGATCGGCCGAGCGACGCGTTGACGGAGCGGGCCTTTGCCCGGCGGACTCGGCGCGGGAGATGGCAGGAATCGTGTGCGCGGCCGTGGCCGTGTCCGCTCGGTGAGCGGGCGTCCCCGCGGCGCTTTCGTCCCGTCCCGACGCGAGCGCCGCGGTGGCCGCCGCCGCCGGCGCGGATGCCGTCGCGGAGGTGGCTGCCGCCGCGGGTGTGGATGCTGTCGCGGAGGTGGCTGCCGTCGGTGTGGATGCTGTTGGTGTGGCGGCTGCCGATCGGGCTGCTCTCGATCGCGCTCCTGCCGTGGCCCCCGCTCTGGCGGCGTCAGCCGCGGGCGCCGCGGGCTGGTGACGGGGCGGGCGCGGCGCGCGCGGGCGCCCGATGGCTGCGTGCCGGACCGCCGCCTGCCCTTCCGGGCGAACCTCCCGCGGCGCCGCCGGCGCCACGGCGGGCCGGGGCACGTCGGTCGCGGCGGGCTTGACGGGATCGGCCACCGCCGCGTGCCGCCCGGCCGCCCGCGGCGTCGTGGGACGGCGGCGGGTCGCGATCGCCGCGATCAAGACGCCGGCCGCCGCCAGGCCGATCGCGAAACCACCCAGGCTCGCGGCCGACCAGCGGCGCCGGGGCGCGCGGGCCGGGGCAAGTTCGGTGGCCGGCGGACGGTCGCTTCGAACCGGCGCCGGCAGCGGCTCGGCGGGCGCCTCGGCGTCCAGCGCGCGGATCACCTCGTCCGCCGTCGCGGGTCGGGCGGTCGCGTCCCGCTGCAGGCAGCGGGCGATCGCGTCGTTCCAGCGCGGGTCGATCCCCGGCACCGCCGACCGGACCGGCGGGATCGGCTCGACGACGCGCCGCCAGGCCGCCGCCAGCCAGGCCCCGCCCGCCGCCGGCGCGAACGGAAGCTGCCCGGTCAGCATCTCGTACATCACCAGCCCCAGCGCATAGATGTCGGCCGGCTGCCGCGCGCCCTGCCCCTCCAATTGCTCGGGGGCCATGTAGGCCAGCGTCCCTTCCAGGCCCCGGGCCTCCGCCGAATCGTGCGTGGCGGGCGAGCTGGTGCGCGCCAGCCCGAAGTCGGTCACGACGATGCGCTCGCCGTCCGGGCCGCCCGAGCCGAGCATGACGTTGTCGGTCTTGAAGTCGCGGTGGACGACGCCGGCCCGGTGCGCGGCGCCCAGCGCGGCAGCCATGGCGGCCACGATCGGCCGGGCCGCCTCGGGCGAGAACCGCCCTTGCTCTTTCAGCCGCTGCGCCAGGCTGACTCCGTCGATCAACTCCATCGTGATGAACCGGACGGCCGACGCCGGCCGGCCGGCCCCGCCGGCGTGAACGCCCAAATCGAAGATGCGGCAGACGTTCGGGTGCGTGATCCGCCGCGCCAGCGTGACCTCTTGCTTGAGGCGCCGCGCCGCCTCCGGGCTGTCGGCGATGGTGGCGGCGATGGTCTTGAGCGCGATGCGCGTGCCAAGCATCTCGTCTTCGGCCTCGTAGACCTCGCCCATCCCGCCGCGCGCGATCAAACGAACGATCCGGTACCGGTCGGCCAGCTTGTCGCCCGACGCGAACCGGGCGATCTCGATCGGCCCGTCGTCGGGGCCGGTGGCGCGCTCGCGGAAAGCCCGGACCGCCGCGTCGATGGCCATCCGGCAGCCGAGACAGCCGTCCGCGTGCTCGTCGATGCGCGCGGCCTGGCCGCGGTCGAGGCGCCCCTGGATGAAATCCAGCACGGCGTTCTCGTCGATGCACGGCGACGGTCCGTCATGCTCGAGCGCCATGGCGGAAGGTTAACGCAGAGCCTCGCCGTCGGTCATTTCGCTTCGCCCGGGTTCGACGATTCCCGGGTCCGCCCGAGGAGCGGCGCCAGGCTGACGGAGAGCTCGCTCCGGATCGCCTGCGCCAGGCTCTCCAGCGACGTCGCGCCGTCCTTGGGGCGCCGGCGGACCGCCAGGTGGTCGCGCACGCCCGCCGCGATCTGCTGGCGCAGCCCCATGAGCCGCCGGGCGACGGTCGCCGGATGGACGCCGTACGGGACCGCCATCTCCTCCAGCGTCATGTGCTCGAGCAGATGGCGCCGCAGGAGGTTGCGGTCCTTCGGCGACAGCGCGCCCACCGCGGCCGCCATCGCCTCCTGGAACGCCTCGCGGTAAGCCACCCGCAGAAGCTGCACTTCGGGGCCGAAGTCGACCTGCTCCAGCGCGTCGGGTTCCGGCGCGTCCCGCCCGACCAGCTCGCGCACGGCGCGCAGGGAATCGACGGCGATCCGGGTGGCGGCGACGCGGATCCAGGCCAAGAGCGGTCCGCGCCCTCCGTATTTCAAGATGCGCGGCTCGGGCGGCAGCAGCAGCTTGGACCGCAGCTCCTGCAGGACGTCGTCGATGAATTCCGGCCGCGCGTCCAGCCGGCGGACGGAGGCGCGCGCCCGGGAGATGTAGCGGCTGTCCAGCGCCTCGATGGCGGCCGGGTCGCCATGGCCGGCCGCGCAGGCCAGGAACAGGTCGGCGGTGTTGGCCGGGTCCGGCCCGGCGCCGTCCAGCGGCATTCCGACCTGCTGGGCGTGGGCGGCGAATCGCGCGAAGTCCAGCGCCACCCCCGGCCAGGCGAGCTGCGCCCTTCGATGAGCCGCCCGCCAGCGGCCGTCCCCGCCGTTCATGGCCGTAGTCTATCAGGGTCGGGCGGGGCGCTCAGAACGCGGCGCCGGCGCCCGCCCGCACGACGACACCCCGATCTCCGGGCCCCGCCCCAGGTAGAGCAGGCGTGGGCGCGACGCCGGGCGGCGGCCGGCTCGCTCGACGCTCGTCTCGCGCGCGATTTACGGCGCGCCCGAATCGACGCGTTGAACGATCGCGTGACGGCCGCTGCTGCGCCACTGCGGCTCGCGGTCGGCCAGCGCCGTCACGACCGCCGGCGGCAGGCCGGCGATGCAGTCGGACTTCAGCACGCGCAGCGCGAAGGCGCGCATCCCCGCCGCCACCGACGCGGCGGCGACCGGCGCGTCGGCGGGCCAGGCTCGGTCTTCGAAGAAGCGGCGATAGTTGAGGTCGCCCTTCGAAACGACCAGGCCGGCGCGCCGCAGGGCGGTGACCAGCGGTTCGTCGAGCGCGTTCATGTGGCGTGGTTCGGCCCAGTCGGCCGGGGCCACCACGTCCAATGTTCCGGCCGCTCGCGCGGCGCGCAGGCGGGCGCCGGCCCGGCCGAGCGCGCCCTGCCGGCCCGACGCGACGAACCCGTCGATCGTCTCGTCGACGTCCGCGGCCAGCGCGTCGGACACGAAGATCGGCTCGGATTTGACGTGGAGCTGGACGCGCGGGCAGGGGCCGGCCAGCAGCAGGTCGAGCAGCACCAGATCGAAGCAGAGCTCGGCGCCGGCGTTGTCGGCCAGCAGGATCAATCCCCGCGCGCCGTGGGCCTTCGCCTGCTCGAGGAGCTGCGGGCGCTGGTCGAGGAGCAGGCGGTCGGAGCCGCCGGCCGCGCGCTGCCGGGTGAGCTGGCTCAGATCCTCTTCATTTCCGGAAAGCGACCAGAGCAGCGCGCCCTCCAGCGCCAGCCGCTCGGGCGCGTCGAGGGCAGCGGCCACGCGGGGCAGGGCGTCGGCCAGCGCCGCCCGCCGCGACGACGCGAACACGTCGAAACCGGGCCGCAGGTCGCCCGCGATCGAATTGACGGCGCGATAGAAGAAAAATTCGAGGTCGAAGAACGGCAGGTCCGCCCAGGCGCGCCCCTGCGAGCCGGCCAGCCGCTCCCTCCAGAACGGCGTGGGCGCCGCGAACAGCGACAGGTCCAGCGGGCCGCCCGCGACGACGGCGTCCGCCAG
>JAICYS010000174.1 GCA_025934105.1 Myxococcota bacterium
TCCCGACATCTGCCGCCAACCGTTGTGCAGCTTGCTGTTGGGCGGATCGAAGCTGTTGACGTACACGTTCCCCTTCATCCCCTGGTACGTCCAGGCCACCGTGCCCAGGTTGGCCGGGTCCCCGTCGATCTGCCCCGAGTTGATGGCGCCGACGTTGGCGATCTTGGCCGCCCACGAGAGCCGCTCGTCCAGCTCGGGCGCCGGCGACTGGGTGCGGACGAAGTCGTCCAGGCACGAGCCGGCCAGCGCGGCGGTGTACTGGAACTGCCACCAGTTCTCGCCGTTCAGCGTGACCGGATCGGCGTAGGTGTCCCAGACCGGCTCTTGGCCGCGGCAAGCGCGGGTCTTGGCGTTCACCTTGGCCAGCACCGCGGCGTCGCCGTTCTGTTTGGCGGCCATGTAGACCGCCTCCTCGCCGGTGTTGTCGTAGCTGTACTCCGAGCCGTAGGGGTACTTGCTGCCGCTGAACGCCTGATAGAGCTGCTTGATCACGTTGTCGACGAACGCCGCCTGCGTGGTGTGGCCGGCCGCCGCGAGCGCGGCCGCGATCTCGGGCAGCGTCTGCTCGCCCATGTAGCCGGTGCCCGGATCGCCGTGCCCCGAGTAGAGCGCGTGCAAGATGCCGTAGGCGCGCATCAGGTACGTGTCGGCCGATTCGTGATAGCCGACCAGGTCGGGATAGAGGGACGCGATCTTCGACATCGAGAAGTAGGTGTTGAACGCGTGCGGGTAGGCGTAGGCCCGGTCGTAATAGCAGTTCATGACGTTGCTGGCGCTGGTGCCGGGCGGGCACCACCAGTCCTGGACGACGTAACTGGTGTTGTCGATGGCGCGCGCCCAGACGGCGTCGAGGTAACCGTCCAGCGCGGCCACCTCGGCGGCGACCGGCGTCTGCGCGTTCTTCTCGGCCAGGAACTCGGCGTGGGTCCAACCCCAATCGTCTCCCCAGCCGCCGCCGCCCGTGGCGCCGCGCTTGGACTTGGTGTCCATCATCCAATCGTCGAAGATCCCGTTGAGGTCGCCGGTCGTCCATTGCGTGCTGTTCACCATGAAGGTGGCGTGCCGTTGCAGCGCCGCATCGATCGGCTCGAGGACGTAGAACTGCAGCGTGGTCGTCTCGCCGTTTCCGTAGCTGACCACCACCTGGTTCGGGCCGAGCTGATTGAACGAGAGGCGATACAGCCGGTGGTCGGGCGCGACCGTCCCCAGCGGGGTGACGGTGGTGCGGGACGGGAATTGCGGCGCCAGCGCCGTGACGGCCTTCGACGTGTGCAGGTCGACGGTGGCCGTCATGTTGGTCGCCAGCATCAGGCTGGGGACGACGCTGACGTCGACGAGGCCTTCGTCGTAGAGGCGCTTCTTCACGTCGTCGTGGCTGGCGACGTTGAAGAACTTGAACGCGTACGTTCGACTGGCGCCCGGCGCCAACGACAGGCTGGTGTTGGGCAGGTAACCGCGGTTGGTGCTCTTGATGACGTTCGAGTGGACGTAGAACACGTCCAACCCGTTCGGCCAGGCGGGGGTCCCGCCGCCGGCCGCCCAGGCGCTGCCCGGGTGTTCCTTCGCGACCCAGTTGTCCATGTACTCGAAGCCGGCGCCGGTGGCCGGGTCGGGCGTCATGAGGACGAACGGGCCCACGCCGCTCGGCCGCTGAACCGTGATGTACGAGCTCGATTGGCCCGTGAACGAGTGATAGACGACGCGGGTCTCATAGACGACGTCGCGGTTCGCGAACCAGTATTCGTTGAACGGCAGCGGCAGCCCCAAGTCGCCGATCTCCAGCGTCTGCGGGCTGGTGTTGGTCACGGTGATCTGCCACGAGAGGCAGTCGTTCACCAGCGCGTACGTCTCGACCAGCTTGAAGTTCCGGATGCCTTTGGCGCTGGCGGAGTTCTGATACGTCACGGAGATCGAGTCGTTCGCCGGCGCGATGACGCGCACGTCGGCGGACTGGTTGGTGAGGGCCGCCGTCCAGGCGCCGCTGCCCAGGCGATAGGTGAACATCAGCTCGCCGACCCATTCGTGGTCGGCGGTGTCCTGTCCCGGGGCATTGGCCGCGTTCATCACGTAGTTGGTCGGGAACGTGTCACCGGTCAATTGCAGTGACGAGATCTCGCCGTTGCCGCCGATCGTCACCTTGAAATAACTGTTCGACAGCGTCTGCGCGGCGGCGGAGCCCGACAGCGCGCAGAGGGCTGCCGCGACGGCCGCGCCGCGTGACAGCTGGTTCATGCCCGGAAGTGACATCCACCGTTCGCGATGGCTCCGAAATCGTGAGCTGCCTCGCGGGCGCATCGGAACCTCAGCACCGAGGTTCTAGAGCGCGCCGCCGTCCGACTGCGCCGCGCCGCCTAATAGACGGCGACGCCCGCCGTGAGCAAACCGGCCGGCGTCCACGTCTGATCGAACTTGGCCAGGTTGGCGCCTGCCCGCAGCGTCAGCGCCATCCGCGACGTGACGTCCAGCTCGGCCAGCGCGCCCCCGGCCGCCGCCGGCCCGCTGACGTAGCTGGCGACGCCGTCGACGACCTTCTGGGTCAGCGCCATCCCGCCACCCGCGAACAGGCCCAGGTGAACGCGGCCGAGAGCCCAGGGAAGCGCCTGCAACTCGGCCCCCAGCGCATGGCGCGGGATGAGGCCGCCCGTTGCCGAGGTGCTGCCGCCGGCCAGCCCCAGCGAGACCACGAGCCCGACCCGGCGGGAGACGAACAGGCCCAGCTGCACGTCCATGGCCGGGCCGACTGCCGCGCCGCCCGGCGCGCCGAACGCGATGGTGCCCGAATCCAGCTTGAACACGCCCCCGCGTCGGTCCAGCGGCACGCCGTCCAGCCGCGAGATGCCGTATCCCTCGTCGTCCATGACGGTGGCCTCGACGCTGTCGGCCGCCAGTTCGGGCGACAGGTCCGCGATGGGGAGGGTGGCCTGCGTTCCGTCGGCCGCGCGCAGATGCACCGGCTGCGCCGGGGACATCGCAACGAAGCCGTCGAAGCGCAGCCCTTCGCTGGAGACCAGCCCGACGGCGGCGATCACCGCCACGACGACGATCAGCACCACCAGCGCCGCCTCACCGTTTCCACCACCACCACCGCTGCCCCCGCCGGCGTGAAAGGAGGCGCCGTGGCCGCCGCCCGGATGAATGCCGCCCGCCGGCGCTCCCGAGCCCTGCCAGCGCGCCGACCCTCCGCCCGACCCTCCGCCGGTCGAAAGGTCGATCCGCTCCTCCGGACCGGACTGGTCGTCGCCAGGCGGCGGCGCCTGCTCGGGGGGAGCCACCGTGACCGGCACCGGCTCGCCGCGGCGATCGCCGAGCTCCTGAACCACCCGCACGCGCGCGCCCCGCTGCTGCGGCGGCGTCGCCGCCAGGCGAGCCAGCTCTTCGTGCGGGATCACGTACTCGTTGGACGTGCACCCGACCGCCACCGGCAGAAAGCCGACCAGGGTCACGAACGTGACCAGCCCGGCCGGCGCGCTCCCGCGGGCCGCTCGGTGAACCGGGGCTTTGCCCGGCCAAGCCGCGGGACGTCGACCGTCGCCGACCGGGGTTCCGGTCCGCCGGGCACGGGCTTGCGCGACGGTCGCCATCCGACCGGCTGATTCACCTGGCGTGCCAGTCGACGCTCACGGTTTTCCGCGCCGTTGTCGCCGGCGCGGAGCCTGACTGTGGCGCCGCGGCGACGGAATTCGCGCCACAGCTTCAGCGCGTCGCGCCGCCCAGGCCCCGCACGGGCGCGCCATGCGGCCGACGTTCTCCAGTGAGTCGGCCGCAGGGCGATCTCGAAGTCCAGCGCGTCGGGCGCGGGCAGCGCCATCCCAGCGGCGCGCGCGGCTCCGCCAGCCCGGACCCGCCCCTCCGGGTTCGGATGGGCCTCGATGTCGAGCTGCCGGTAACAGCAACACCTCGGGCCCGGCACTCCGGCGCCAATCGAGAGGACCAAGGCCGGCCTGCGGAGAACGGCGCGGACGATGCGCGGATCGCGACGGGCCGGCGCCGCGACCGCCGGCGGCGAAACGCCGCGGCGCCCCGCGGTCCTTGCCCCGACCAGCGCGCCGGAGCCAAGAGGTCTTCGGGTCGACTCCGAAAGGCTCCTTCGGATCGCCCGGCGGGTCCCCGCGCCCGAGCGCTCGACAAATGCGCGGCCGACCCAACCTTTACGGCATGGCCAGGCGCCTGCCGCGCATCGATCGGGCAGCCGTGGTGGCCGAGCTGCGCGAGATCGGCGCCCGCCTGCGGCTGTCCGGCGAGAACCCCTTTCGCGCCCGGGCTTATGAAGGGGGAGCGGACGCGGTCGAGAACCTGAGCGACGCGGAGCTGGCCAGGCGGGTGGCGGCCGGGACGCTGACGGACGTGCCCGGCATCGGCGCGGCGCTGGCAGGCGTCATCACCGAGAGCGCCGAGCGCGGCGAGTCCCAGATCGCGGCCCGGCTGCGCGCCGCGGCGCCGGCGGCCGTCCTCGAGCTGGCCCAGGTGCGCGGCATCTCGCCGGAACGGGCCCGCCGCCTGCACGACGCGCTCGGCGTCGGCGGCATCGACGACCTGGAGGCCGCCGCCCGGGCCGGCCGCGTCCGCGCAGTGAAGGGGTTCGGGGCCAAGAGCGAGGCCGCCATCTTGACCGCCATCGCCGCCTACCGGGACCGCGCGGCCGCCGTGCGAGTGATCGACGCCCGCGCGACTGCGGAAGCGCTGGCCGCCTTCGTCCGCCGCCAGCCGCGCATAACTGGCGCCGAGGTGGCGGGCGAGGTCCGCGGCTGGCAAGAGTCCGTCGGCGAGCTGACGGTGGTGGGCACCGTGGCGGCCCCGTCCGACGTCGCCGGCGCCCTCGATCGGGTGGCCGGCTTCCCTCCGTTGGCGCGCGTGGAGTCGCGCGGCCCCGAGCACCTGGTCGGCCGCCTGGCCGACGGGCTCCGGGTCCGGGTGCGCCTCGCCCCTGAATCGCGCCGGGGGGTGGCGCTGATCGAGGAGACCGGGCCCGCCGCGCACGTCGACCGCCTGCGCGCGGAGGCCCGGGCGCGCGGCCTGGACTGGAGCTCGCTGGCCGGCGACGAGGCCGCTCTTTACCGCCGCCTCGGGTGGCCCGAAGTTCCGCCCGAGGCCCGCGGCTGGTTCACGCCCGGCCCTCGCGTCGAGCGAGGTGGGATTGGCCCCGCGAAGTCGTCGCCGGACGTCCGAGGAATCCTTCCGGGGTTCCTGTCCGATCCTCTGGCAGACCTCGTCACGCAGGCCGACATCCGGGGCGCCGTCCATTGCCACACCGACGAATCGGACGGCCGCCACACGCTGGCGCAGATGGCCCGCGCCGCGGAGGCGCGCGGCCTCGAGTACCTGACCGTCACCGACCACTCGCCGGCCGCCTCCTACGCCGGCGGGCTGACCGTCGATCGCCTGCGCCGGCAGTGGGACGAGATGGCGCGCGTGCAGGAGACCGTCCGCGTGCGCCTGCTGCGCGGCACCGAGTCGGACATCCTGGCCGACGGCGCGCTCGACTATCCGGACGCCGTGCTGGAACAGCTGGACGTCATCATCGCCAGCATCCACGGCCGCTTCCGGATGGACGCGCGCGCCATGACCAGCCGGCTGCTGGCCGCCATGCGGCTGCCCGTGTTCAAGATCTGGGGGCATCCGCTGGGGCGCCTGGTGCTGCGGCGCCCGCCCATCGCCTGCGACGTCGAGGCGGTGCTGGACGCGGTCGCCGGCGCGCGCGCGGCCATCGAGATCAGCGGCGATCCCTACCGGCTGGATCTTCCGCCGGCCCTGATCCCGGCGGCGCGCGACCGGGGAATCCGGTTCGTGATCTCGACGGACGCGCACGCGATCGGCGATCTGGACAACCTGGAGTACGGGCTGGCGATGGCCCGCCGGGGCGGCGTCCGCCGCGACGAGGTGCTGAACGCGCTGCCGGCCGACGCCTTCCGCGAGGCCGTCCACCCTTGACGCCGGCGGCACCCCGCCGCCCGCGAAGAGATCGCCCGGTTCCGACGCCCTTCATCGCGGGCTGCACCGGCATGCCCGGGACGCGCTCGACGGGGCGGACCATGGACGCGCAGGTGAAGGCGACCGCCGTCCGGTCGCCGCCCTCGACGCGCGGCCCGACGGCGATGAACGGGATGCTCGCGCCCGCCCCGCCCGTGACACGAGCCGCCTCGACCCCGGCGTGAGAGACCGCACACGGCGGTGGCGCGCGCGTGCCGACCACCGACGGAAATCGGGCACTCGTTGCCATTCACGACCGCCCCGCCGGGCAAATCGTTGCTACATGAGCAGGGTGCGACCGACCTCGAGCTCAGGAGCAGTTCTCGTGGCCATCGGACGGCGCACGATCGCGACCGGCGCGCTGTGCGGCGCCTTCATCACCATCGCGCTGATCTCGTTCGCCGCGGCGCTGATCGGGCGGATTCGGCCGGCTGCTCCTCCGGACGACCTCTGAGCGTCGCGCACCGGCACCAGCCGGGCGTCCCGTCATCCCGCGGCTGCCCGCGTCGGTAGCGCCGCCGTCGGGAGTCTCCCCGGCGCAATTGTCGTCCGCCACGCCGTCGCACGCTGTCGTCCCGGTGGTTGCCGGACATCTCCAGCGCGCCCGGGATGCACGGCCAAGACGAACGCCACCCCGCGCGACCAGGCTCCCCCGGCGATCATCCGTCGCCTCGCCTCACTCCCGGAAACGACGGATCGGCCCGGCCAGGGCGCGCGCGCCGCGCGGTCCGTCATGTACAGTAAAGACCGCTTGGAACGCGCAACTCGGCCGTCGCGCCTCTGGCGGGAACCGACGGTGCATTTTTTCGCGCTGGCCGCGGCGCTGCTGCTGGGCCACCGGCTGCTGGTGGGCGACTCCCGCGCCATCGTGATCACGCCGGCGCTCAAGGCAGACCTGTTGCGGCGCTATCACGATCAGCTCAATCGACCGCCCACGCCGGCCGAGGCGGAGGCGTTCCTGGCTGCCTGGAAGACCGACGAGGCGCTCTATCGAGAGGCGCTCCGGCAGGGCCTGGACCGCGACGACCCCACCGTCCGCAGCGTGCTCATCAGCAAGATGCGCCAGCGCGTGATGCTCGAGACGCGCGTGCCCGAGCCGACGGAGGCGGACCTGCGCGGCTACCTGGCCGAACACCGCGACCAGTTCGAGGCGCCGCTCGTCTACGAGCACGAGTACGTGACGTTCCCGAAGGACCAGCCGGGTGCCCGGCAGAAGCGGGCGCAGGCCGAGCGGCGGTTGAAGGCGGGCGCGGACCCCGGCTCGCTGGGCCTGCGCAGCACCGCGGCCAACGTCACGCGCGACCGGATCGTGCAAGCGCTGGGGCCCGAGGCCGCCGAGCAGATCTGCCGCTTGCCGGTCGGGTCCTGGCACGAGCTGGACACGAGCGACCGCCTGCTGCTGGTCAAGATGATGGCCGTCCGCGGCGGCCTTCCCCCGCCGGAGGTCCTGCACGCGCGCCTGGTGGCGGCCTGGAAAGGCGCGCTGGAGCAGAAGGCCCTGGCGCGGGCCACCCGCGCGATCGCCGATCGCTACCGCGTCGAGGAGCCGTCGCGCTGATGCGGCGTTCGGCCCGGCGCTGGCCGGCGATGGCGATGGCCACGGCGGTGGCGCTGGCCGGCGTGCTGGCGGGCGCGCGGGCGGCCGCGCACTCGGTCGACGCGGCGACGCTGACGCTGACCGAGGTTGCGCCCGGCACGTTCGCCATCGACTGGCAAACCACGGCCAGCACGCTCAAGCAGCTCCGGGAGCCGGCGCAGTATCCTCCCCCCTGCCGGCAGCACGGCGCCCGGCTGGAGTGCGGCCCCGGCGGACTGGTCGGCACCATCGCGTTCCCCTGGCTGCAAGGCAGCGCGTCCCGCGTGATGGTGCTGATCGACTGGTCCTCCGGCGCGCGCCTCCTCCGCGTCGCCAGCGGCCGTTCACCCAGCTTCGCGGTGTACGGGATGGGACCGTCGGCCGGGTGGCGCGCGCTCGAACCGATCGCGCTCGACTACACGCGCCTCGGCGTCGAGCACATCCTGACCGGCTTCGACCACCTGATGTTCGTCCTGGCCATCACGATCCTGGTGCGCAGCCGGAAGAAGCTGGTGGCGGCCATCACCGCCTTCACCGTCGCGCACAGCCTGACGCTGGCCGCGACCGTCTTTGGCTGGGTGCAGCTGCCGTCGGCGGCGGTCGAGACCGCCATCGCGCTGTCGATCGTGCTGGCCTGCGCGGAGTGCCTGCGCCCCTCGGACTCGCTGGCCCACCGCGCGCCCTGGTTGGTGACGTTCGCGTTCGGCCTGCTGCACGGGATGGGCTTCGCGTCGGCGTTGCTCGAAGCGGGCCTGCCGGACAGGCACGTCCCGGCCGCGCTGCTATTTTTCAACCTGGGCGTGGAGCTGGGTCAGCTGGCCGCCATCGCCCTGTTCCTGGCGGTCGGGTGGACCCTCCGGTGGATGGGCGCGCGCGCCCGGCGCTCGCTGGCCTGGCCGATGCGCGCGTTCGTCTACGCGATGGGGACCGCGGCCGCCTACTGGTCGCTGGAGCGCGGCCTGGCGATGTTCGCCCGCTGAACCGGGCGGCGACCTACTGGACGGTCACCTCGCCGGCGTCCAGCGAGATCTGGTAGTAGCCGTGATCGTCCCACGGGATGGTCTGCCCCTTCTGGGTGATCGTCCCGCCGGTCGTCGTGACGCGGACGCACATGTTCTTCGGGAAGTGAGCCGGCAGCGTCCAGGTGGCGCTGGTGGTGGAGCTGGTGGGAATCAGCTTCTGCCCCTGCCAGTAGGCGCCGACGTTGGTGATCGTCTCGGCCCAGTAGCCCATCGAGACCGCGTTCGACATCGTCGTGGTGACGTTGCTGATCGGCACCGGCTGATAGGTGCCGTTCTGGCTGTCGAACCCGTGAATCACGAAGATGCGCCACTTGCCGGTGGCGAACGAGCTGGTCATGGACGACGCCGACTCGCCCGCGTCCGGCAGGTAGGCCGGCAGCAGGAATGGGCTGGTGTTGTCGCGCGGGCTGACGGTGGCGATGCCCTTGCCGCACGGGCCGCGGTTCTGGAACAGCACGTTCGGGGCCACGGTGGACCACGACTGGTCACAGTTCGGCGCCGCCATGCTGTTCGCGGTCACGCCGAAGTTCGACATGATGAACGACTCGTTCATCGACAGATCGCTCTGCGAGCCGTTCGACTGGTGGCTATAGGTGTGGTTGGCCAGCTCCTGGCCGTCGGCGATGGTGTTCTTGTAGCCGGAGATGTTGGACGAGCTGCCGTTCAGCCAGCTGCCGACGACGAACCAGGTGAAGTGCGCGCCGGTCGCCTTGAGCGCGTTGTAGTTCGGCAGCTGCGAGGGCGTGTTGTCGTCGAACGTGAACGACACCGCGCCCGTGAAGCCGGCCCAGTCGATCACCTTCAGGCCGCCGGCCGCGCCGGTGGGCTTGGCCACGCCGGTCTTGCCGGGCGCCAGCGAGAGGTTGTCGCACTTGAACGAGGCGTTGCTGGCCGAGCCGCCGCTGCCGGTCGAGCCGCCCGTGCTGCCGGTGGTGCCGGCGTGACCGCCGGTGCCGGCCGGCGAGCCGCCGCTGCCGCCGGTCGCCGACCCGCCCGTGCCCGACCCGCCGGTCCCGGTGCCGTGCGTCCCGCCGGCCGCGACGCCTCCGGTGCCGGTGCCGCCCGTGCCCGTGCCGCCGGTGGCGAGACCGCCGGTCCCGGAGCCGCCGGTGGCCTGCGTGCCGCCGGCGCCGGGGGTGCCGCCGGTCGCCGGGCCCGACCCGCCCGTGCTGCCGGTTGTGCCGCCGGTGCCGTCCGCACCCGTATCGGATGACGAGCACCCGGCGATCGACAACAAAAGGACACCAACCGAGACGAGGCGCTTCGATGACAAGGGAACCTCCGAGCGTCCAACGTAGCCAAGGACGGCTTTGCTCCCGGAAAAGCTATCATGCCACTGTCTCCGGCCCCGCTCATTTGTGGCGAAATCTTCGTAAATTCGAGGCGCCATCTACGGCCCGGCCGCTACTGCTCTCTTCAGGGGAATACGGTCATGATGAAGGTTCGCGGGCTGACGATCCTGACGCGCAAGGCAATCATCACGCGCCAGTTCGGCGCTGACGCCTGGCTGACGCTGTACCGCGACGTCGCCGGGGCGCACCGCTGCTTCCGCGCGCTCATCACGCCCGAGACCCTGGTCCCGCTGCCCGAGTACCTGGCGTTGCACGACGAATTGGTGCGCCGCTTTTACTCGGAGGACGAGACCTCGCATTTCGCGCTGGGGCGCGAGTCCGCGCGCTGGGCGATGCTGGACGGTCCCTGCAAGGCGTTCCTGGACAAGAAGGACCTGCCCGGGTTCGTCCGCTCGTTTCCCAGGCTGTGGGACACCTACTTCGCCGAGACCGAGAGCCGGTCAGAGGCGACGCTGAACGGGGACTCCGTCGAGTTCAAGGCGTCGGGGCTGCCGCAGTGGCACCCGTACCTCGAGCATTTCGTCATGGGGTACATGACCGAGGTGCTGGAGATGTTCTGCGCCAACCCGATCGGGTCGACGCGGATCCGCGGCGGCAGCGGGCGCGTCTACCAGTACCTGCTGCACACGGCGGCCGCCGTGCTGGATCACGTGCCGAAGCCGCTGCCGTCCCGCGAGGCGTCGCCCCACCTTTCGAACCGTGAGACCGACGTGCTCATGCTGGTGGCCGAAGGAAAAACCAATCCCGAAATCGGCGACGTGCTGGGCATCTCGGCCAAGACGGTCCAGCACCACGTCGCGCGGGCCTACCGGAAGATCGGCGTGAGTGGCCGCGTCGGCGCCGCCATGTGGCTGGCCCGACGCGGTCTGGTCGGCAACTAGGAGGGCGTTGCCGTAAGGCAACGGTGAGCGGGAGCGAACCAAGCCCGACGACGTGCCGCCCGGAGGCGGCCTAGCCGCCGAGCCTTCCGGCCAGCTCAGGGCAGCGTGAACTGCTTGAGGAAGGGCCAGCCGATGTTGGCCTCGCCGGGCGCGTGGCCGGCGTGCATGGTGCACAGGCCGACCTTCACGCCCCCGCTGCAGGTGTTGTAGTACTGGCACTCGTTGCTGTCGGCGGCCGTCGCCGACCCCGTGCAGCCGTCGATCGAGGCCCACTTCTGGAAGGTGCCGACCGCCCCCAGGAAGGTGACCGGCATTCCCTGGACCACCGACGACGCGCCGCCCGCGTAGGGGACGATCGGATCGTCGCTGCTGCGGAACGAGAGCTCGGCGATCGGCCGGGGCGGCGTGCAGCCGGCTTCATTCTCCTTCAGCAGGTCGAACGACGCCGGAGCGACCGCCGCGAAGATGTCGGCGGCGTGGCAGGCCACGTAGTGGGACATGCCGCCGCCCATCGAGAATCCCACCGCGTAGACACGCTTGGTGTCGATGCAGGCTTTCGTTTCGACCTGCGCGACCAGGGCCTTCGCAAACGCGACGTCGTCCACGTTGGCCACGCAACAGGGGCCGACGTTCCACGCCCCGCCCGACGGGCCGGACAGCCCGTTCGGGTACACGGTGATGACGCCCTCCGGATCGGTCTGCGTCTTGTACGGCGATAGCCCCTCTTCTTGCGAGCCGGAGCCGCCCAGCGCGTGGAAGTCGACCACCAGCGGCACGGCCTTGTTGCCCATGTACGCCGACGGGACGTGCAAGATGTACGTCCGGTTGCTGGACCCGACCATCACGGTCTGGTTGCTGTCGCCCGACTTCAGGACGGGGCTGGGGCAGGTCACCGAGCCGTTGCCGCCGCCGTTGCCGGTGCTGCCGCCCGCGCCCGAGGCGGTGCTGCCCGCCGACCCGCCGCTGCCCGGCCCCTTGTGGCCCGCCGAGCCGCCCGCCCCCGACGTGGTGCCGCCCGCCGCGCCGCCGCTGCCCGGACCCACGTGGCCCGCCGACCCACCGCTGCCCGAGGCGCCGTGCCCGCCGGCCCCGCCGGTCGAAGCGCCGCCTGTCCCCGAGCCGCCGCTGCCGATCGGGCTGGTGCCTCCCGCTCCCGTCGACCCGCCGGAGGCCGAGGAGCCGCCGCTGGCCGTCGATCCCCCGCGGGCCTGGGTTCCGCCGCTGCCCGAGCTGGCGCCGCCCGTGCCCGTTCCCGGACCGCCCCCCGAGCTGCCGCAGCCGGTGAGCAGCGCACCGA
>JAICYS010000380.1 GCA_025934105.1 Myxococcota bacterium
AGCTGCAGCGTCGTCGGGCTGGATGGTTCCGGGCGTGTCGTGCTGCGTCGGCGCATGCATCGGGACGGCGTGGTCAAGCTCGCGTCGGGACTGCCGGCGTGCGTTATGGCGATGGAGGCCTGCTGCGGCGCACACCACCTCGGGCGCCTGCTGCACGGCATGGGCCACCAGGTCCGGCTAATGTCGCCGGAATACGTTCGTCCCTACGTCAAGGCGCAGAAGAACGACGACCGCGATGCCGAGGCGATCGCCGAGGCCGCCACCCGGCCGACCATGCGCTTCGTCGAGCTGAAGTCGGCCGAGCAACTCGACATGCAGTCGCTGCACCGCGTGCGCGACCGACTGGTGGGCGAGCGCACCGCGCTGATCAACCAGCTCCGGGCCGTGCTGCTCGAGCGCGGCTTCACCGCGCCCCAGGGCCGGCGCAAGCTGGAGCAGGCACTGCGGGCGCTACTCGACGCGCCGGGCGAGTGGCCAGCCGCTCTCGCCCTCAGCCGGCGCATGCGTGCGCTGGTCGATGACATGCGGGCGGAATGGGCCGAGCTCGACCGGCGCATCGCCGCGTTCGATGACGAGTTCGCGGCCAGTGCCAAGGCCGACTCCGCGGCCCGGCGGCTGGCGACGATCCCGGGCATCGGCGTGCTGAACGCGACGGCGCTGGCCGCCGCGGTCGGCGCTGCCGCCACGTTCGCCCGCGGGCGCGACCTGGCGGCCTGGCTCGGGCTGGTGCCGCGACAGGTGACCACGGGCGGCAAGCCCCGGCTGCTGGGCATCAGCAAGCGAGGCAACGTCTACTTGCGCCGCCTGCTGATCCATGGCGCACGCGCGGCGATGCCCTCGCTGCTGACCAGCAACACGGCGCTGGGTGCCTGGCTGCGCGGTCTGGTCGGGCGCGTCCACAAGAATGCGGCGACGGTGGCCCTGGCCAACAAGCTGGCACGGATCGCCTGGGCGGTCCTGCGCCGGGGCGAGAGCTTCAACCCGAGGCCGGCGGCGGCATAGCGCGGCTCGCGGAGGAGGCGTGCCACGGTGCTCGGATCGGTCACGGGACGCGCGCCGAGGCGCGCGCCGCAAGCGGTTGCATCCCTTGACCGCTCCTGCGCGCCGCGGCCGGCGGAGCCTGTCGGGACGAAGGGGTCCCGACCCTTCGACCTCGCCTCCGGCGGGTCGAACAAAGGGGGAGTTGTTTGAAACGAGGCGGTCCGCTCGGGGCTACGGGTGCGGCCGCCGCAATAGATCTGCAGGTGGTGGAAGCGAGATGGCCTGACAGTCGAACCGGCGTCCTGGAACCCTGGCTAAAAAAATGGCGCACCGACGCCGTGAATTTTATGAGGACCGGGACGCGCGGATCTCCATCTTGGCCGGGATCAATCCAAGGCCGGATACGTTAGCGCAGACTGCTCATGCCAGACCAAACACATCGCTTGCAGACGGGGCGGGCCATACGTTTTATATGCGGCGGCCGCCTCGGCCGAGGCGGCCTTCGGGTTCCGGGGGCGCGGCGCCTGGATCGACCAGCCGATCGCCTTGAGCGCCTCCCAGCCGCGTTGCGGGGCGACCTGCGCCAGTCCGAGCTCGCCGGCCATCCACTGTGCCACCTTGAGGCTGGTCCACAGCCCGCCATCGGCCGGCGGTTTGCGCAGCCGCTCGCGCAACTTGTCCAACAGCGCCGGCTTCAGGATCGTCGCGACAGTACCATTGCCGCGCCGCAGATCGCCGAGCGCTTGCGGCCCGCCTGCGTTGTAGCGAGCCAGCAATTGCTCGATCCAGCGCACGCCAAACGCCGTCAGCTCGGAAACCTCCGCCACCGTATGCCCCTTGGCCAACAGCCAGATCGTCTGGAAATGACGTCCCTCGCGCGCGTCGCTGCTCGCGACATAGCGCTGCTGGAGTTCCTCTAGACTGAGATGCTCCGCGACCTCGGCCATATCCCGCACCGTCCCCGAATCGGTCACAACCGAATCGTACGCGCGTCACACCCCGAGGGGAATCCTTCAACTCGCGAGTCAATCAGCCGGAGTCCGTATTATACCAAGACTCGCTGATCAGAACCCGTGTGCCCAGTCACGGAGCCCGAGCGACATGATGGTGCAGGGCTGGCTTTGATGGGGTGGACGCCCCCTGACGGCATCCGAGTGCCAGAGTGGTGGTGTTACGACCACTAAAGGAGGCGTCCGTGGGACAGGCTAGCACGATCGGGTTGGACCTCGCGAAGCGGGTTTTCCAGGCGCACGGGGCGGACGCGTCCGGACGGATGGTGTTCCGCAAACGGCTGACGCGGGGGAAGCTGCTTGAATTCTTCGCCGCTCAGCCGCCATGCACGGTCGCAATGGAGGCGTGTGCCGGGGCGCATCACTGGGCACGCGAGCTGGGCAAGCTGGGCCATACCGTGCGGCTGATCCCGCCGGCGTACGTGAAGCCGTACGTGAAGCGGCAGAAGAACGACATGGCGGATGCGGAGGCGATCTGTGAGGCGGCACAGCGGCCGAGCATGCGGTTCGTGCCGGTTAAGAGCGAACAGCAGCAGGCGAGTGCCCTCGTGTTCCGGGCGCGCGACCTGCTGGTGCGCCAGCGTACGCAGTGCCTCAACGCCCTGCGCGGGCATCTGTCCGAGTACGGCTACGTCGTGCCCCAGGGCATCACGCACGCCGGCGCGCTGATCGAACACGTCGAGGACCCAAGCACCTCGTTGCCGGAGAGCGCGCGGACTGTCCTGGCAGTGCTGATCGCCACGTTCCGGGCGCTGGAAGCGCAAGTCGCGGAGCTGGATACCGAGATCACCCGGCGCGCGAAGGCGGATCCCGTCGCGCGCCGGCTCATGACGATCCCCGGCGTGGGTCCGATCGCCGCGACCGCGATCACCGCCCTGGTTCCGGCGCCGGAGGGCTTCCGGACCGGGCGGGACTTCGCCGCTTGGCTCGGGCTGACGCCGCTGCAGAAGTCGAGCGGGGGCAAGCAGAAGCTCGGCGCGGTCTCGAAGCGGGGCGAGCGGACCATCCGACGCCTGCTCATCCTCGGGGCCAGCGCCGTGATCCGCTGGGCCGCTCAGCGCAGAGCGCAGGCGGGCTCGTGGCTGGCACGCATGCTGGCGCGCAAGCCGAAGATGTTGGTCACCGTGGCCCTGGCCAACAAGAAGGCCCGTATCGTCTGGGCCCTGCTGGTCAAGGGCGGTGTGTATCGAGCTCCGGCCATGACGGCGTAAGCCGAGCTCGGCCGCGAGGGGCGTGGGGCGAGCGGAAGGAAGGCATGGCGCAACGGTCGACGAGACGGGATCGGGACAACCAGTGTGCACCAACGTGCCTCGAGCACGCGGCGTTGATGTGGACCCGGTCCGCGAACTCCCATACAGGCCCGCGGCGGTTCGCCGTCGCATCAGAGGCCGGACGGATGGCAGCATCCGACCACGCGCCAAGGCAGTCCCGAAGTTTCCCCTTGTCCGAAGGGGGGCGTCCACGGATGGTGCACGGAGGCGGCGACCGGGCCGGGTAGCTGAGCGCTGAGGGAGAAGCTACTTTCCTTCCATGCCGTTCAAACACAACGCTGCCCGTCGTCATCGCATCCCTCGGGCGCGCTACCGGATCACGAACTCGATCAACTGGGACCTGTCTCGCAGGCCGGGCAGTCCCGGCAAGTCCTCGTAGCAGGCTGGTCAGGTCAGTGAGAAGGTCATCGCCACGCGAGTTGGGTGCGACGTGAACGCAGGCCCG
>JAICYS010000055.1 GCA_025934105.1 Myxococcota bacterium
AAAGGGGGGCGTGTGCCCGCCTGTGGCGAAACCCTGCCCACCGCAGTCCTTGTCCCACGACTCTCACGCTCTTGGGCCGGTCGAACTGGCGTTCCCACCGTCGCCGGGTACCTCACGCCCGGGGGACGCGACATCGACGTTCAATCCGAGTGCACGCCGCCGCCACGCATGCGGATCGTCGTCGTTCCGAGCCTCGCTTCCATTCACGCGCTCGGGCATGTGCGTCCTCGTTACATCATCGTCGCCGCCGAACTGGACTGCGATCTGTCCGCCCTGGAACAGGTTCGCGGATCGTACCCAGACGCCATCACGGTCATCACGGCAGATTCAGCCGATCCCAGCCTGCACGCGGGGCCGCTTGCCGCCCACGCCTTCATCCGGCAGCCGGCCTCGGCCCGGCAAGTGTTGGGCGTCCTGGCCGCGCTCGATGAAGGGCAAGGACAAGCGGCGTTTTCGCGGTTCGGTGGCGTGCCGGGGGCTCTCCCCTTGCCTCGACGCCCGGCAGAAGCAGTGGCTGGGAAAACCAGTTGGCCGTTCATCAGGGACTTTGCCGCCGCGTTCTCTTTGTCCGTTCGGGAAACCGAGGTCCTCGCCGCCGCCGCACAGGGAAAGTGCACGAAGGAGATCGCCGACGCATTGAAGATCAGCCGCAAAACGGTGGAGTACTACTGGGCCCGGCTCTACGAAAAGCTGGGTTGCCACTCGCAACTCGAGGCGTTGGCGGTGCTCATCAACACGATCTCGCACCCCTCGGTGGCCCGGGAACTGCCTGGGTTGTCGGCGCCGCCGCGCTCGCCGATAACGACACCGTCGCCCAGGCGCGGCGATCAGCGAAGAGAATCAGGCGATGGAGAGACCGAGCAATCACGGTGACGGCACTCAGGACGGCGGGCGCGTAGGCGACTTCATAGCGCCCGTCGAAGCTGACCCGCGCGGCCGGGTGCAGCTTCCAGATGACGTTTGGTCAGCCGTCGAATGGTCCGGCGATCCGCGGCGAGATCGCCAACTCAACGTCGAGCGCGCCGGCCGCGGTCGGCTGCCGGCCGAAGCCGTCGATTCGGGGAGGGGGGCTTGCGATGTGACGACGCAGGAGGGGACCGATCTTCGCGATGCTCGCCGTCGTGGCCCTGCCGACGGAGAGGGCGCCTGGGCCGCGACTCCACGTAGCGGTCCGTGGCAGCAGTTGTCGCGTCGCCGAAACCGACCGGGCCGGGCCGCCGGCGGCGCCGCCGCTCGCTTGAACAGCTCGGGTATTCGCCGCTTTGCTGCTCTTTGCATCCAGCCGCGCCGCGCCCGTTTCGGCTCGGTCCGATGTTCGCCGCGGGCTGCCAGCTCTGAAGCCGGCACGCTTCGACCGGCCGCCCCGTAGCGACGCCTGCGCCGTCGCGCGGCGCGCCGCGCTGCTTTGAAGGATTCGCCGTGGGTCCTCGCGCTGCCGCGCGCGGACGCCCGGATCAACCGGAAAACCGTCCACTTTGCTTGAGGAGCACGAACAATGACGACACCGCGCATCCGAATCATGACGTTGAACATCGGCGTTCTGCTGGCGGCGATGCTCGCCGCCGCCGGCGCGCGGGCGGAGCAGGACCGGCCCGAACGGATTCCGTTCTCGGTCGCCGGCGGCAATGTCGCGGTCGGCTTCTTCTACGCGCCCGAAGGCGAGCACGCCGAGCGGTGCCGCCGTCACGAGCGCCGGACCGAAGCCGCCTGCTCATGCTCGAAGCCGGTGCTGATCATGCTGCACGGCGAGTCCAGCTCGCACACGGAATTCGATTTCGCGCCCGGGTTCCGCGCGGCGCCCGAGATCGCCCATCAGGGCTTCCCGGTGGTGGCGCTGGACCGGGTCGGCTACGGCGAAAGCAGCCATCCCAACGGCGACACCCTCAATTTCACGACCAGCGCCGGGTACGTCCATGAGGTCGTTCAGACGGTGCGAAACGGGGCCTTGGGCTTCGTCCCGACCTCGGTCGCGCTGCTCGGGAGCTCGGCGGGATCCTATCTGACCATCGTCGAGGCTGGCACCTACCATGACGTCGACGGCGTGATCGTCGGCTTCGACACCGCGCTGCTGCAGCCCACCGTCCTGCCGGTCCTGGCCGCCAATGCGAGCGGCTGGTTCGCTCAGGGCGACTACTTCGACTACGGGGCCGATTTCCGCGCCCAGTTCTTCTACTCGGAGCCGTTCGCCGTTCAAAGCATCATCGATCTCGACAACGCGACACGCACGCTCATTCCGCGCGCAGAGCTCCAGAGCGCCCTCGCCAACGGTTCCGGGCCGTTCCGGTCCCTGATTTCGGTGCCGGTCCTTCTGCTGCAGGCCGACTCCGATCACATCTTCGTCCCGCAGGACGACTCGGCGCTATTCTCCGGCTCGCCGGACGTCGAGTTCGTGGTCCTCGATCGAGCCGGGCACAAGGCATTCGAGCATCCGACCAGCCGGCAGGCCGCCGTTCACGAGGTCGTGCGTTGGCTCGAGGAGCGATTGTGACCGCCGCCGCTCAGACCGGCCCCCGCCGTCACCGCGGGCCGCGCGCGCCGGCGCCGCGCTCCCGGCGATTCAGGGCCTCCTCCTGCGGGCGCCTGGCCGACCACCTTGCGTCAATGGCGGTTTCGCGGTTCAGATATGGAACGCAGCCGCTGGGTGTTCGCCCAGAACTCACAACCGCAGTCATCGACACAGGAGCCAGGAACGATGGAACCTCGGAGCGTCGCCAAAGACCTTTGGGCTGTCAGCGTCGATCACAAGTTCATCGGGATCAATCTCGGTGCGCGCATGACAATCATCCGGATCGCGAACGGCGATCTCATTCTTTATTCGCCGGTCCCGCTCACGGACGACCTCAAGAAGTCGGTCAACGAATTGGGCCGCGTCGCGCACATCGTGGCGCCGAACCTGTTTCACCACCTGTACGCGGGCCAATGGGCCGCGGCGTACCCGGAAGCCACGGTTTATGGGGCGGAGGGGCTGCAAAAGAAGTCTCGCGGCCTCCGCGTCACGGTTCCCTTCGCCCAGGACACGACGCCGCCGTGGAGCAGTCAGGTGGGTCATCTCACCATGAAAGGCATGCCGTCCTTCGCGGAGACGGTTCTTTGCCACAAGAGCAGCGGCAGTTTGATCTGCGCCGACTTGATCTTCGACATCCAAGAGCCGAAGGGCGTCTGGACGTCGCTGTATCTCAAGATGGCCGGCGTATCCAAGCGAGCCGGTGTCAGCCGCGTCGTCAAGATGGCGATCAAGGACAAGCAGGCGGCGGGCGAGAGCGTGCGAACCATTCTCGACTGGGACTTCGACCGGATCATCGTCGCTCACGGCGACATCGTCGAGACCGGCGGCAAGCAGACCCTGCGCGACAGCTTTCGCTGGCTGACCTGAGCGGTGGCACCGGCGCGGGGAAGGAGCGAGCAGGTGGCGGCGAGCTGGTTGCCCAGTCTTCACGAAGCGCCCGACGAAGCCCTCCGCATCATCTGCTTCCATTACGTCGGCGGTGCGGCGTCCGCCTTTCGCCCCTGGCGCAAGATCATCCCCGACCCGGGCCGCGTCTCGCTTTCGGCCCTGCAGCTTCCCGGACGCGAGACCCGGCACGGCGAACCCTTCGTGGTCGCCATGCCCGAGGTCGTCGACGGTGTCCTGAGCGAATTGCGGGGTGTCGTCGGGCGCCCCTACGTGCTGTTCGGGCACAGCTTGGGGGGCGCCATCGCTTACGAGGTGGCGCTGCGCCTGCAAGCCGAGCGCCTCGCGCCGCCTCGGCTGCTGGCTGTCTCGGCGACCCGGCCGCCGGGGGCGCCCCGCAACGTCACCTACACGCTGGGCGACGACGCGTTCCTGGAGAGCATCAAAGGCTATGGCGGCACGCCCGACCAAGTGTTGCTGGACCGCGAGCTGTTGATGTGGTTCATGCCGCGGCTTCGAGCCGACACGCGCCTGCTGGAAGAGCACCAGCTGAGCAGCGCGGCCCGGGTGGCGTGTCCGCTGCTGTCGCTGTACGGGCGGGCGGATCCGGTCTGCGGCGCCGGCGAGGCCACCTCGTGGAGGCGCCACGCCGGCGGAACCTTCGAAGCGTTCGGGTTCGAGGGCGCGCACTTCTATCTGAAGACGCACGAGGCCCAGATCCTGCGGCTGCTGACGGCGAAGGCCTAACCTCCTTTCGCGACCGCGATGGGCGCGCGGCGCGGGCCGGCGGCGAGGCGCGGCGCGCGCCGGTCCGGGCGCGGCTCTGTCTCTGGCACGGGACGTCCGGGCGATGACTCCGCCAGACGTTTCGCGACAGGTTCGCCAGCGCATCGCCGCGCTGGACGACTGCGCGGTCCTCGTCACCGACGCCGGGGCCCGATCGACGGCCCTGGTGTACGTGGTGAGCCCGACCCCGGTCGACCGCGTCCAGCTCGATCGCTGCGTCCGCGAGTCGATGCCCGGCGGGTTCGCGGGAGACGTGCAGTGCGTGCCGGTCAGCCACATCCCGCTCACCGCCGACGGCGAGGTCGACACCTCGGCGCTGCTCTCGATCCCGCGCGCAGACGACGCGACGGTGGCGTCGTGGGAGGCGAAGCTCGCCGGTCTGAGCGGCGGTCCGGTGGCCATCCTGCGACGGCCGCGCGCCCCGGCGCTCGACCGTCTTTGCCTGCGCGAGCACCTGCCCCGGCGTGTCCTGGGCGAGGGCGACGACGGCGAACCGGGACCTTCCGGCTGTGACGACGCCGCCGTGACGGCCTCGACTCCCTTGGGCGGGCAGCGCCTGGCCGTCAGCGACGGCGGACCATTGCCGCTGGGTCCGGAAACGCCGCGCACCTTGATCGAGGCGCTCGATCGGACGATCGCGCGCTTCCCCGACAAGGGCGTCCGCTACGTCCTCGACAACGAACGCACCGACTTTCAGACCTACGCACAGCTGCGGTCGGAGGCGCTGGTCGTCCTCGGCAACCTCCGGCGTCGCGGGATCGCCCTTGGCGACGCGGTGATCCTGCAGATGGAGGACCTGCGCGACCACCTGGTCACGTTCTGGGCATGCGTGCTGGGCGGAATCATCCCGATGGCGGTCGCCGCCCCGCCCACTTACGCGGACAAGAACGCGGTCAGCAAGCTGTTCAATGCGTGGCGGCTGCTCGAGGGGCCGCCCATCGTCACCAGCGCCGGCTTGCTCGAAGGGTTGAACACGCTTCCCGCCGCGATGGACATGACCGGGCTGGTGACGATCGACGTGGCCGCCCTGAAGGTGGACGGGGAGCTCACGCCGGAGCCCGCGTCGCGCCGTCCGGAAGACGTCATGTTCTACCAGCTCACCTCGGGCAGCACCGGGATCCCCAAGATCGTCCAGATCACCCATCGGGGCGTGTGCGCGCATCTGGCGGGCGCGGCGGCACACAACGGCTATCGCGAAGACAACGTGACGTTCAACTGGCTGCCGCTGGATCACGTGGCGCCGATCCTCATGTACCACCTGAGGGACGTCTTCCTGGGATGCCAGCACATCCTGTGCCGGACCGACCACATCCTGTCGCAGCCGCTCCGGTGGCTCAGGATCGTCGAGCGCTACCGGGTCACGCACTCATGGTCGCCGAACTTCGGCTACAAGCTCGTCAACGAAGCGCTGGCCGCCGCCGCCGGCGACGAATCCTTCGATCTCAGCAGCGCCGAAGGTTTCATGAACGCCGGCGAGCAGGTGACCTTCCCGGTCGTGCGGGAGTTTTTGGAGCGGGTCGCCTCATTCGGATTTCGATCGCGGGCGCTGCACCCCGCCTACGGCATGGCCGAAACCTGCACTGCGATCACCTACCGCACCGACCTCGACCTGGCGCAGCCGGGCGCGGTCCACCATGTCCTCAAGAGCAGCCTCCACGGCCAACTCCAGAAGGTCGCGGCGCCGAGCCGCCTCAGCCTGACCTTCATGGACCTCGGCACGCCCATTCCCGGCGTGACGATCCGCATCGCTGACCAACAGAACCAGGTCCTGCTCGAGGGGCAAATCGGCCGCGTTCAGGCCAAGGGCGATGTGATCACGCCCGGCTACCTGCGCAATCCGGAAGCCAACGCCGCCTGTCAGGTCGGCGACGGCTGGTTCGACACGGGGGACTCGGGATGTCTGGTCGACGGCAACTTGGTCGTCACCGGGCGCCTCAAGGAGATGATCGTCATCCAGGGGGCGAACTTCTACTGTCACGAGATCGAGGACCTCGTCGAACGGGTCGAGGGAGTCGAGCCGACCTTCGTCGGCGTGTGCGGGATCGAGAACCCCAGCACCGGGTCGGAGGGGCTGGCGATCTTCTTCGTTCCCCAGGACCGGATCGGGCGCGATCTGGGCTTGGTGATGAAAGCCATCAAGCAGGTGGTGGCCGCCAGCGTCGGGCTGTCGCCGCTTCACATCGTCCCGCTGCCGAAGGAACGGTTTCCGAAGACGACCAGCGGGAAGATCCAGCGGGCGGACCTCAAGAACGCGCTCTCGCGCGGCGACCTCGACGATCTGGTTCGCCGGTCGGAGCGGCTGCTGGCCGGCCCGGGCACGCTGCCGCACTGGTTTTTTGAAAAGAGCTGGCCTCGTGACGAACGCGGGGATGACCGGCCGCTGGCGGGCGCAACCGTGGCGGTCCTGCTGGCCGCGCCCCCCTTGCTGGACGAACTGCGCGCCGCCGCCGACCGTCGCGGCGTCAAGCTGATCGCGGTCCGCGCCGACACGGCGTTTGGCGCGGCGGAGGGTGGCGGCTACGAGTTCGATCCAGACGCGGAGGCCGATCATCTGGCGCTGTGGCGAGCGCTGGGCCTGGGCCATCCCGAGCTCTCTCACGTCACCTACCACGCGGCTCCGGACTCGAAGGCCGGGAGCGACGGCGGCTCGCGGTTGGCTCGCCAGGTGCTGGCGCTGGCCAAGTCGATCGCCGCCAGCCGGCTGGCCGACCGCCCGCTGGAGCTGCACGTGCATACCCGCCACGCCCAGGCGGTGTCCAGCACGGAGCCGCTGGCGCCGACGCCGGTCGGTGGCCTGCTGGCCGGGCTGGCCGCCGAGTCTCCGAACCTGACAATCCGAACCGTCGACGGCGACCGCGATTCCGCCGACGTGGTCTGGCGTGAGCTGGGGCTTGCCGGCGGCGCGCGAGAGGTCGCCTACCGCGACGGACGGCGGTACGCATCGCGGCTTCGCCGCTGCGCGATCGGACGCGCGGGCGACGACCCGCTCAGGGCGGGTGGTCTCTACCTGGTGACGGGCGGCCTGGGCGGCGTGGGCCGCGCGCTCTGCCAGTTCATGCTCGAGACCTACGGCTGCGAGCTGCTGATCGTGGGCCGCGCTCGCCTGGATGAAGAGCGGAAGCGGGCGCTGAGCGAGCTCGAGAAGCTGGGCTCGGTGCGGTACGAATCAGTCGACGTCGCGGACCAGGCGCGCCTCGAGGACTGCTTGAGCGCGTGCCTGCCCCGCGCCCGGCCGCTCGACGGTGTCTTTCACCTGGCGGCCGCATACCACGATCGCCCGCTCGTCGACGAGACGCCGGACAGCCTCGAGCGGATCCTGCGACCGAAGGTAGCCGGAACGAAGAACCTCGCGGCGGCGCTGATGAAACGCAACCCGACCGGCCTCTTCGTCGGGTTCTCGTCAGTCGTCAGCTTCTTCGGGGGCGCGATGGTCAGCGCCTACGCCGCCGCGAATCGGTTCCTCGAGGACTACTGCCGCCACCTGCGGCGCTGTTCCGGGCTGAAGGCGCGGTGCCTCAGCTTCAGCAGCTGGACCGACCACGGAATGAGCCGTGGGTACCAGCCGGTCACCACCAAGGGCTACTGCGGGATGACCGCCCGGCAGGGATGGCAATCGCTGCTGGTCGGCTTGACCTGCCAGAGCGAACAGATCTTCGCGGGCCTCGACGCCGGCAAGGCCAACGTGGGGCGCCATCTGGACGGGCCCGTGGCGCCGGCCGAAGAGCTGGTCGCTTACGGCCGCTGGCCGGATGGGCTCTCGCCCGACGACGTGACGCGCGCGGTGCCCGGGCCGCTGGTGTTCGCCGCCCGGACCGAATTGCCAATCGGCGCGGCCGGCGGCGTGGACAAGACGCGGCTGCTGCAGGCGCTGCAGGCGGAAGAGCGCCCTCGTCTCGGCACCGAGACGCCTCTCGAGCAGGAGCTGTTGACCATCTGGCGAGAGCTGCTGGGCGACCCGCCGATTGGTCCAGAAGACAGCTTCTTCGAGGTGGGCGGCGACTCGCTGCAGATCCCGCGGCTGCAAGAGGCGATTCGCCGCCGCTTGAAGCGCGAGCTGACGCTGGTCGATCTGTTCCGCCATCCGACCATCCGGGCCATGGCGCGGCACCTCGGGGAAACCGGCGCCGTCCCGCGCGCGGCAGAGACGCGCCCGCGGGCAGAGGACCGCGCCCGAGCTCGCGGCGGGGCCGGGCGCATCGGGACCGGCGACGCCGTCGCGGTGATCGGGATGGCCGCCCAGCTCCCCGGCGCGCGGACCGTCGACGAGTTCCACGCCAACCTCCGCCGCGGCCAGGAAGCCGTCCGTTTCCTCGAGCGCTCGGAGTTGCTGGCGCAGGGCGTGCCCGAGCAGACCGTGAACGACCCGAGCTACGTGAACGCCGTCGCCACGCTCGCCGACCCGGAGCGCTTCGACGCCGCCTTCTTCAACTACTCGGCCCGCGAAGCCCGCATGCTCGATCCGCAGCAGCGCCGCTTCCTGGAGTGCGCGTGGTCCGCGATCGAGAGCGCCGGTTACCGCACCGACCGCGGCGCCCTGTCCGTCGGCGTGTTCGCCGGCACATCGGCGAACACCTACTTCGTGGACGCGATCCAGCGTGGCGCCACCAGCGCCGACCTGGACTTCATGAGCTTCGTCGAGACCCGCCTCGGCAGCGACAAGGACTTCGTGGCGACGCGCGTCTCATACGAGCTGAATCTGATCGGCCCCAGCTTCACCGTGCAATCCGCCTGTTCGACCTCGCTGGTGGCCGTGCATCTGGCCTGTCAGAGCTTGCTGCGCGGTGAATGTGAGATGGCGGTGGCCGGCGCGGCGACGGTCTTCTACCCGCAGGGCCTGGGATATCGCCACAAGCCGAATGGCATGACCTCGCCCGACGGCCACTGCCGTCCCTTCGACGCGGAGGCGCGCGGCACGATCTTCGGCAGCGGCGTGGGCGCGGTGGTGCTGAAGCGAATCGACGACGCGTTGGCCGACCGCGACCACGTCCTGGCCGTCATCAAAGGGTCGGCCCTGAACAACGACGGTTCCAGCAAGCTCAGCTACACGGCCCCCAGCATCGATCGCCAGTCCGCGGTGGTCGCGGAGGCGTTGGCGGCGGCGGGCGTCGACCCGGCCACGATCGGCTACGTCGAGGCGCACGGGACCGGAACGCCGATGGGCGATCCCGTGGAGGTGGCGGCGCTGACGCAGGCCTTTCGGCGCTGGACCGACCAGAACGGCTTCTGCGCTCTCGGGTCGGTGAAATCCAACATCGGCCACCTGGACGTGGCGGCCGGGATGGCTGGCCTCATCAAGGCGATCCTGAGCCTCCGGCACCGCGAGCTGTTTCCGAGCCTGCACTTCCGCAGCCCCAACCCGAAGATCGATTTCGCGGCGTCGCCGTTCTACGTCAACACCGCCCTGCGCCCGTTTCCGAACGGCGCGCAGCCGAGGCGATGCGGCGTCACGTCGCTGGGCGTCGGCGGCACCAACGCTCACGTCGTCCTCGAGGAACACGTCGCCGACGACGCCGACCGGCCGTCCACCGCACGACGGGCCCAGCTCCTGATCCTGTCCGCCAAGACCGAGGCGGCCTTCCAGCAGGCCGCGGCCAATCTTCGACGGCATTTGGAAGAGCGGCCGGAGCTGGCCCTGGCCGACGCGGCCCACACGCTTCAGGTGGGCCGCAACCGATTCGCCGTCCGCGCCGCGCTGGTGTGTCGGACCCGCCAGGAAGCCATCGCGCGCCTGTCGGCCGTCGACCCCGCGTCGGAGCGCGATCGCCGCCGGTTGCTCTGCGTCGTCGGTCGACTGGGCTCGGCCGCCTGTCGCCAGGCCTGGCTGCTGTACGAGCGCGACCCGGTGTTCCGCCAGGCCATCGACACCGGGCTCGCCCATTGGCGCGACGTGATGCCGACCGCGTCGCTGACCGCCGAGCGGATCGAGAGCCGATTGGCCGATGTCGGCCGGGCCAGCGACGCGGAATCGGAGGTGGCCGCCTTCTTGATCACGTACGCCAGTACCTGCGCGTGGCTGGCTCTTGGCGTCGTCCCGGACAGCTGGGTCGCCCGCCACCACGGCGATCTGGTGATCGCCCGGGTCGAGGGGCGCCTGTCTTGGCCGGAGTGCCTGCGGGCGCTGGCGGCGCGGCTTGGCCTGGCAGGCGCGGCAACGCCGGTCGCGCGGCCGGAGTTGGCCACTGCCTCGCACGCGCCCGCCGAGGCGCCGATCGACTGGCATCATGGCCTGCAGGACGCGGCCGCGCTGGTCCTGGACGAAGAGGCGGAGGCGCCGCTTCCGTATCGGCTGCCCGGCTGGCCCGAGGGGCCGTCGCCCGAGACGTCGCTGCTGGGAGCGCTCGGCCGGCTCTGGTGTTGGGGCGTCGAGATCGACTGGCAGCGGCACGACGGCGATCAGCGGCGCCGTCGCGTGCCGCTTCCCACGTACCCCTTCGACGGCCAGCGCTTCGCCTTCGACGCGCCGGAGCGCCGCGCCGGGGACGCGCCGCCGCGGGACCACGCCCTTTTCGATCGCTGGATCGGCAGCCCGAAGGCCGGCAAGTCGCTGGCGAGCTGCACGATGAGCGTCGCGCGCTTCCCCTACCTGGCGGATCACCGGGTGTTCGGAACGCTGATCGTCCCGGGCTCGCTGCACGTCGCGGCGGTCCTCGACGCCGCGGTTCAGGCGTTCGGGGGCGGGCCGCAGGAGATCGCCGACCTGGCGTTCGCCCAGGCGCTCTTCCTTCCCGAGGAGGGCGATCGCGAAGTGCAGGTGGTCATCGATCACGAGGCGCCCGACGACGTGCGCTACCAGATGATGAGCTGCGACCCGGCGCGGGCGTCCGACGCCGGCGCGTGGACGGTCCACAGCCTGGGCCGCCTCCAGCCGAAGCCGGCTCGCGCCGTCCCGCCCGCGCTCGATCTGGCGGCCATCCAGGCGCGGTGCTGCGAACAGATCGCCGGCGCGGAGTTCTATCGCGACGGGCAGCAGTTGGGGTTCGAGTGGGACGGCGACTTCCGATCGCTTCAGGCGCTCTGGAGGCGCGACGGCGAGGTGCTCGCGCGCCTCGAGCACGGGCCGCGGGTGGCGGCCTCCCTGTCCGAGACCAGCATTCACCCCGCGATCCTCGACGCTTGCTTGCAGCCGTACCTCCTGACCTTGCCTGCGTCGGGGGTGCACGCCGCCGCGCGCGAGCCCTACATCCCGTTCACGGTCGACCGGCTGACCTATTGGCGACGGCCCACCGCGCGGCTGTGGAGTCACGCCCGCCTGCGCGGTCAGGAACATCACGGCCACGACACGTTCAAGATCGACGTCACCGTCACCGACGACCGCGGCCAGGTGGTCATCGACGTCGAGGGGCTGCGGGTCATCCGGATGCCCAAGCTGGCCATCCGGCAGGCCGCCGGCCGGCTGCTCGAGGCCGCCGACACCGTCTATCGTCCGACGTGGCTCGTCGAGCCGCCTCCGGCCAGCAGCGCCGCGCCTCCCGCCCAGGTGGTGGTGGTGAGCCACGATCGCGAGCCCTGGCCGATGGCCGAGGCGTTGTTCGCGCTGCACCCGGGCGTCCCGCGCCTCCGGATATCGCTGGCCGACCAGACCGAACGGGTCGGGGCCGAGCATCTGCGGGTCGATCATCGCACCGGGGACGGGTTTCGCGAGCTGGCCGGCGCCGTCCTGCCCGGCGCCCTGATCTACTTTCTGGGGGGACTGCCCGGCGCCGCGCCGGTGGCGGGTGATGCGGCGGCGACCAGCGGACCGGCGGCGGCTTGCGCACTCACTCAGGCGGTGGGCGTCTTCAGCCTCTTCCGGCTGCTGAAGGCCCTGCTCGCCGGCGGCACGCGGCTGCCCTATCGACTGAAGATCCTGACCTGCGACCTGCACGCCGTGACCGCGGCGGACGTCGCGCTCCATCCGTATGCCGGGTCGCTGATCGGACTCGGCAAGGTGCTGGCGCGAGAGCACGCCGAGCTCGAAGTCGGTTGCATTGATTTCGCGAGCCGTGAGCTGGACCAGGATCTCCGCGTCCTGGCCCCGTGCCGCGACGAGCGTGGCGGGCCCGACGTGGCCGAGGTGGCTTACCGGGACGGGCTGCGCCGGGTGAAGCGTCTGGTCCGGCTGGAGGCGCTCGAACCGGCACCGGGCCAGCCGGACTATCGCCGGCATGGCGTCTACTTGATCCTGGGCGGCGCGGGCGGGATCGGTCTGGCGTTCGCGAAGCGCCTGGCGCGCAGCCACGCCGCGCGCCTCGTCCTGGTGGGCCGCCGTCCGCTGGACGAGGCGATCACCGCCGAGCTGGCCGCCGTCGAGCGCCTCGGAGGCGAGGCCATGTACGTCGCCGCGAACGGCACCGACCTGGCCGCGATGACCGAGGTGGTGGCCCGCGCGAACCGCCGCTTCGGCGCCATCAACGGGGTCGTCCACTCGGCTCTGGTCCTGGCCGACGACGCGTTCGCCAGCATGAGCATCGAGCGGTTTCGCGCGGCCTTCGACGTGAAGGCCGCCGCCACCGTGGTCCTGGACCAGGTGACGCGCGGGCAGCCGCTGGACTTCTTTCTGTTCTTTTCGTCGGAGAACGCGATCCGCGGCTGGAAAGGCCTTTGCAACTACGTGGCCGGCTGCGCGTTCAAGGACGCCTACGCGCGCCACCTCGGACGCGCGCGCGGGCTCCCGGTGAAGATCTTCAACTGGGGCTACTGGGCCGAGGCCGGCATCGTCGCCCGCGACCCGGCCAAGCGGCGCGCCGTCGAACGGCAGGGGATCCAGCCCATGTCGACCGACGAGTGCCTGCGGGTGGTCGAGCAGGCGCTGAAGGCCGGCGTCGAACAGGTCGTCCCCACGAAGGTGAGCGTTCAGATCCACCCGCACCTCGGGATCGCCGAGGCGCTGGCCAGCCGGACGGTCTCGGCGGCCCGGCCCCCCCGGCTCGAGGAGACCGCCGCCGACATCGATCGCTGGATCGCCGGGCTGCCGCCCGTCCCGGGCGATGGACCGTGGCTGGATCGACTGCTGGACGTCGCGAGGTATCGAGTGCTCCACGCGCTCGAGGAGCTGGGGCTGACTCTCGCGGACGGCGCTCCTTTGGACGTCGAGGGCGCGATGCGCGACCTCGGAATCGCCCCTCGGTACGAGAAATTGGTGCGGTCGCTGTTCGACCTGCTGCACCGGGGCGGTCTTCTGGCGGCCGACGGGGATCGCCATCGCTTCACCGAGCAGGCCATCCGCCGGTCACCGGAGATGCTGACGGCCTACCCGGCGGCCTGCGTGGCGATCCGGCGCGAGTTTCCGCAGGCAGGGCCTTGGATCGATTTGCTGGAGCGCTGTCTGGCCAGCTTCGGCCTCATCTTGCGCGGGCGGCTGAGGGCCGTCGATGCGTTGTTCCCGGGCTCGTCCGTCGAGTTGGTCGAGCGCATCTACAAGGACAACCCGCTGTCGCGCCGGTTCAACGCGCTCATGGCCGAGGCGGTGCGCAGTCAGGTGGACAGGCTGCTGCGGGAGCTGCCGGCCGGCGAGAACGTACGGATCCTGGAGTTCGGAGCCGGCACGGGCAGCGCGACCGAGGGAATCCTGGCCGCCATCCAGCCGCTCGGGGCGCGCGTCGAGTACGTGATCACGGACGTGTCCCAGCTGTTCGTGGCCGCCGCCAAGGATGCGTTCGCGACGCGGTTTCCATTTGCCGCCTTCCGCTCGTTCGACATGGAGCGCCCGCCCGAGGAGCAGGGGTTCACGCTCGGGCAGTATCACCTGGTCATCGGCAGCAACGTCATTCACGTCTGCCGCCGGATGGCGGCCACCGTCGATCGGCTGAAGTCGCTGTTGATGCGCGGCGGGCTGCTGATGCTGAACGAGCTGACGGCGGCCAACGACCTGGCGACGATCACGTTCGGGCTCCTCGACGGATGGTGGCTCTACGAGGACGCCGCGCTGCGCATCGCGCACACGCCTCTGCTGGACGGCCGGACCTGGCGCAGCTTGCTCGCGGCGCGGGGGTTCTCCCCCGTGCAGTCGTGGGACACCGAGGCAGAGCGCGGGCCGGACGCCGCCAGCCAGTCCCTGATTCTGGCGGTGAGCGACGGCGAAATCCTGGTCGAGCGGTCGGACGCCGCGCCGAAAGCGGCGCTCCGCCCGGCCGCGCCCAGAACGGACCGGAGGCGCTCCGACGGCGGCGCCTCGCTCACCTTCGCCGACGTCGAGAGCGCCCGGCCGGGTGAGCGGCTCGAGCGGCTGCAACGGTTCCTGCGCCAGGAGGTGGCGAGGGCTCTGGAGCTCCCGCGTCCAGACGACGTGGGGCTGGATCAGGTTCTGGGAGACCTGGGGATGGACTCGCTGATCGTGGTCGGCTTCTGCGACAACCTGTCGCGCAAGCTGGGGGTGGCCGTCGCGACGACGATCGTGTTCGACCACCCGACCGTCGGCGAGATGTCCAAGCACCTGGTCGAGCGGTTGCGTTGGCCCGGCCAGGACCCCGCCGCCGCCCCGACGGCCGACGCGGGCGCGGACGGCCCGGCCGCCGATCTGGAGGCGCTGTCCGCGGCCGAAGTCGAGGCGCTGCTGGCCGCCGAGCTGGAGCAGCCCCATGACTAGTCCGGCCCGCGCGCCCGCCGACCTCCAGAAGCAGGCCCTGCTGAAGATCCGCGAGCTGCGCGCCGAGCTGGCGGAGCTGCGGCGCGGCCACGCCGAAACCGACGCCGAAAACATCGCCGGCGCCGAGCCGATCGCCGTCGTCGGCATGGATTGCCGGTTCCCGGGCGGGTCGAACTCGCCGGCCGCGTACTGGGAGTTCCTCAACAGCGGGCGGGATCCCATCGCGGAGATTCCGTCCGATCGCTGGGACGTCGCCCGGTACTTCGATCCCGATCCGTCGCGCCCCGGCAAGAGCTACGTGAAAGAGGGCGGGTTTCTCGATCAGATCGATCAGTTCGACGCCGACTTCTTCGGGATCTCGCAGCGGGAAGCGAACAACATGGACCCGCAACAACGGCTCTTCCTGGAGGTGGCGTGGCACGCGCTCGAGGACGCCGGGATCCCGCCCCGCCAGACGTCGGGCAGCTCGACCGGGGTGTTCCTCGGGATCTGCAGCCAGGACTACGCGCGTTTCAACCTGCAGAGCGGCGACGTTCGCGACATCAACGCCTACTCTTTCACCGGCAACGCCGGCAGCATCGCGGCCGGACGGCTCTCGTATCTGCTGGGCCTGCAGGGACCGAGCATCGCCATCGACACCGCCTGCTCGTCGTCGCTGGTGGCTGTCCACCTGGCCTGTCAGAGCCTGCGCGCCGGCGAGGTGCGCACCGCAGTCGTCGGCGCGGTGAGCGTCATCCTGCAGCCCGAAAACTACGTCTATTTTTGCGGCGTCGGGGCGCTCTCGCCCAGCGCGCGCTGTTACACCTTCGACAGCCGCGCCAACGGTTACGTGCGCTCCGAGGGGTGCGGCGTGGTGGTCCTCAAGCGGCTGTCGAACGCGCTGGCCGACAAGGATCCCATCCACGCCGTCGTGCGCGCGTCCGCCGTCAACCAGGATGGCCGCAGCTACGGCTTGACGGCGCCGAACGGCAGCGCGCAGCGGGAGCTTCTGAAAGAGGCGCTGCGGCGCGCCGGGGTGGACGCGCGTCAGGTCGCGTACGTCGAGGCTCACGGGACGGGCACGCCGCTGGGCGATCCCGTCGAGGTCGCGGCGCTCGCCGACGTCCTGGGGGCGGCCCGGTCGCCCGACGACCCGCTCATCATCGGATCGGCGAAAAGCAATTTCGGCCACCTCGAAGCCGCCGCTGGAATGGCCGGCCTCATGAAGACCGCGCTGGCCCTGCGGCACGGCACGATCCCGCCCAACCTTCACTTCCAGTCCGGAAACCCGCAGATCGACTGGAGCCAGGGACGGTTGAAGGTGGCGACCGAAGCGCTGCGCTGGCCCGATCGGGCGGGGCCGCGCCTGGCGGGCGTCAGCGCCTTCGGGTTCAGCGGCACCAACGCCCACCTGTTGCTCGGGGAGGCGCCGCCGCTGCCGTACCAGCCGGCGCAGATTGCGAGGACGATCTTCAATCGGCGGCGCTGCTGGGTGAAAAGCCAGGCCGGCGGCCGGCGCGCTCTGCTCGACGGGCCCGCGCCGGTCACCGAGCGCAACGGGGCCTCGAACGGCGTCGGCGCGCGGCCGTCGCACCCGCTGCTGGGCGACCGGCTGTACTCACCAGCGCTGTCGGCCATCTGCTTTCAGGCGACCGTCCGTCTCGACGAGGTCGATTACCTGCGCGGCCATCCGGTGTGGGGGCGGATCGTGTTGCCCGGGTCGGGCTACGTCGACCTCGTGACCACCGCCGTGCGCCGGACGTTCGCGGACCGCCTGTTCGCGATCCGCGACATCCTCTATCAGGAGCCGTTCGTGCTGCGCGAGGATGGGCCAGAGCGGCTGCAAGTCACCCTCGAGCAAACGTCGGACCGCGAGCTGACCTTCCAGGTCCTCAGCATGGTGGAGCCGGACCAGCCCGCTGCCAGCGCCTGGCGAACCCACGCCACCGGCCGGGTGGTGCTGGACCAGTCGTTCCCGTCGCTGCCGCCCTTCGACCCCGATGAGCGGCGCTTCTATTGCCAGCAGCAACTCGACGGGCGGGCGTTCTACGCGCGGCTCTCGCGCGCCGGCTACCTCTACGGCGCCGATCACCAGGGCGTGCGGCAGGCCTGGCTGGGCGAGGGGGAGATCGTGGCCGAGATCGACTACCCCCAGTCGCTGCTGGACAAAATCGGCGCCGAGCGGCTGCGCGGCGACGACACCTATAGCTTTCATCCCGCCCTGCTCGACTCCTGCTTCCAGCCGCTGCTCGCGCTCTTGCCGAAGGTCGATCCGGGCGCGATGTTCATCACCCTCGGCAAGGGCGCCGTCCGTTGCGGCTGCCGTCCCGAGGGGCCGCTGTGGGTCGCGATCAAACGGCGGCCGCCGTCGGCGGGAGGCGCCGCCACTATCACCGCCGACATCGAGGTCTACGATCGGCAGGGTCGCGTGGTGGCGACGGTCGACGGTTACTCGATGATCCGGACCGCCAACCATTCGTCGCGCGACGCGACGAATGGCGAGCCCGACGCGCCGCCCGCGACGCGGAACCTCTATGAGCTTGCCTGGCACGAGGTGGCGGTCCCGGAGACCGGGCGCGATCGCCGGCTGTGGCTGGTCTTCGACGAAGACGCGGGCGCGCTGACCGCGCAGCTCCGGCGCGCCGGCGTGCGCTGCTGGCAGGTGCGCCGGGGAACGGCCACGGAGCGCGCGTCCGACGACACCTTCACGCTCGATCCTGACGCCGCGGACGGTTACGGCGAGCTCGTGCGGGCCGCCACCGGTCCTGGCCCGGGTGGCCTGCCAGCGGCGGGCATCCTCTACGGATGGTCGATGGCGGCTGCGGTTCCGGCGACGCCGGGCGCGCCGCTGGCCAGGCCGCTGGGGCTCGAGTCCCTGCTGCGCGCCACGCGAGCGGCGACCGAAGTTGCCGGCCCCGCAAATGTGCGGCTGGTCGTCCTCACGCGCGGGGCCTACCCGGTTGGGCCGCGGCCTCACCCGGTCGATCCCGCGCAGACCGCGATGTGGGGATTCGCGCAGTCCATCCGCGCCGAGCGGCCCGAGCTCGACGTCCGCTGCGTCGACCTGGATCCCGACCCGGCCGCCAGCGCGGCGGAGTGGGTGGTGCCGGCCGTCGACGTGGGGGCGGCGCCCTTCGTGGCTTGCCGCCAGGGCAAGCAGTACCAGCCGGCGCTCGCTCCTGCCCCGGCCACCGGCGTGAGCCGGCTGGTGATCCACCGGCGCGGCGACCTGGCCACTCTCGCCTGGCAGGCCGCCGCGGCGCCGCCGCTCGAGCCCGACGAGATCGCCATTCGGGTGCGGGCCACCGGGTTGAATTTCCGTGACGTGGTGGACGGCCTGGGACTGCATCCGCGGCCGATGGATCAGTTCGGACTGGAGGGGGCCGGCATCGTCACGCGCTGCGGAGCGGACGTGACGGCGCTGGCGCCGGGCGACGAAGTGGTCGCGGTGGGGACCGGCGCGTTCGGCGACGAGTGGATCACCAAGGCGGCCCTGGCGGTCCGCAAGCCGAGCGGGCTGTCTTTCGAAGAAGCCGCGACGATCCCCATCGCGTTTCTCACGGCGCGCCTGGCCCTGGATCAGGCGGGGGGCCTGGCCGCCGGGCAGCGGATCCTCATCCACGCCGCCGCCGGCGGCGTCGGGATGGCCGCCGTCCAGCTGTCGCGGTTGGCGGGAGCCGAGGTGTTCGCCACCGCCAGTCCAGCCAAGTGGCCTCTGCTTCGCAGCCTCGGCGTCGCCCGCACGATGAGCTCGCGAACGCTCGACTTCGGCCGCGAGGTGCTGGCGGCGACCGACGGTGACGGCGTGGATCTGGTCGTCAACTCGCTCGCCGGCGAGACCGTCGCCACCAGCCTGGCGGCGCTGACAACCGGTGGTCACTTCGTCGAGATCGGGATCAAGGGCTGGACGCCCGCGGAGGTGCGGCAGGTGAGGCCCGACGTCCGGTTCTCGTTCGTGAACTTGATGGCCCGATGGGAGAGCGACCCGGCCTCGGTGCACGCGCTGTTGGCGGAGCTGATGGGGGCCGTGGCGCAGGGGAAGCTGGCGCCGCTGCCTCACCGGCTGTTCGCGGCGGACCGGGTCGTCGACGCGTTTCGATTCATGCAGCAGGGCAAGCATGTGGGCAAGATCGTCGTTCCCCGGCCGCCCGCGCCGGCCGAGCGCCGCCCGCCGGCCCTGGCCGGCACCTACCTGATCACGGGCGGCCTGGGAAGCGTCGGTCTGAGGACGGCTCGGGTCCTGGTCCGGCGGGGCGTGAAGGCGCTGGCGCTGATGGGACGGACCGAGCCGGGGCCGGGCGCGCGCGACACCATCGCCGCGCTCAACGCCGCCGGCGCCGAGGTGCGGTTCTTGCCGGGCGACGTGGCCGACCCGGCTCACGTCGCCGCGGTGCTGGAGACGATCCGCGCGCGGATGCCGCCGCTCAAGGGCATCGTCCATGCCGCCGGGGTGACCGCGGACGGGCGGCTGGAGGATCTCTCGACCGAGGCCATCGAGCGCGTGCTGCGCCCGAAGGTGGCCGGCGCGATCAACCTCGATCGCCTCACTAGGGGGGACGACCTCGAGACGTTCTGGCTGTTTTCGTCGCTGGCGGCGCTGGTCGGCGCCGCCGGGGCGGCCAACTACGCCTCGGCGAACGCGTTTCTGGACGGTCTGGCCCACCGGCGGCGCGCCGAGGGGCTGCCGGCGACCAGCATCGGCTGGGGGCCCTGGCAAGGCGCCGGCATGTTCGAGGCGCTGGCGGAGTCCGCGCGGCGACAGACGGTGCGCCAAGGGATCAAGCCGCTGGCGGCCGAAGACCAGGAGGCGTTGCTGGGCGAGCTCCTGACCAGGCCGCCGGCCGGTCACTACGGCGCGTTTGCCGTCGACTGGCCGACGTGGGCCGCCCACCATCGACACCAGGCGGGGGGCGCGCCGCCGTTCACGCATCGGCTCAGTCGCAGCGCGCGCCGGCGGGGAGGCGAGGGGGAGCAGCGTGCCGGCAACCCCGCGCCCCCGACGCTGCAGGCGGAGCTCGTTCAGTCGAGCCCGGCGACCCGGCGCAAGCGGCTGGTGGCTCTCGTCTGCGAACAGGTGGCCGAGCTTCTGGAGCTTGGCGCCGAGGCGCGGGTGGATCCGGCGGCGGGGTTCTTCGAGATCGGTCTGGATTCGCTCACCTCTGTCGAGCTGCGCAACCGGCTGCAGAGCGCGCTCGGCATCAACGTGCCCGCGGCGGCGGTGTTCGACTATCCCAACGCCGTCGCGCTGGCCGACTTCTTGCGTGCCGACCTGGAGGCTCTGGCGGGCGCGCAGCCCCCGGGCGAGGCGCCCGACGAGCCGTCGCGGAGCGACGCCGCGCCGCCGGCCGGTGGCGAGCTCGCGGCGCTGGCCAGCTTGCCGGCGCCCCAGCGGCGCGCCCGTCTGGTGGCCTCGCTGCGCGAGGAGCTCGCCCGCGTGCTGGACGTCGAAGACGCCGCCCGGATCCCAACCGATTGTGGCTTCTTCGAGCTCGGTCTCGACTCGCTCACCTCCGTCGAGCTGCGCAATCGGCTGCAGGCCCGGCTGGGGTGCCCGGTGCAGGCGGCCGCCACCTTCGACTATCCGACGGTCGGCGCCCTGGCCGATCATTTGTTGGCCGACATGCCGGCGTCGGAGCAGCCGGGCGCGTCCTGGCCGGCGGGCGGGACGGCGGTGGCGGAGCCGGTCGGAAACGAGCCGGCGCGCGATCTGTCGGCGCTGCTCGACGATCTGGACCAGCTCACGGACGCGGAAGCTCGGCGGAGATTCGGGTCGTGACGGCCGCTTCGCTCACTGCGCCGGCCGGCGCGGATGGCGGCGATGTCCAGGGGCGGATCGCCCGCCTCTCGCCGGAGAAGCTGGCGCTGGCCGCCAGGCAAACCGCCGCCAACGCGAAGCTGGCATTGATGGAGCCGATCGCCGTGGTCGGGATCGGCTGCCGTTTTCCGGGGGCGGCCGGCCCGCGCGCCTATTGGGCGTTGCTTCGCGAGGGGCGCGACGCCACCAGCGAGATCCCGCCCGATCGCTTCAACGTCGACGATTACTACCACCCGGAACGCGGCAAGCCCGGAAAGATCTACACCAGGCGCGGCGGCTTCATCGATTCGCCCCGCCACTTCGACGCCGCTTTCTTCAACATCTCCCACCGCGAGGCGTGCAACCTCGATCCGCAGCACCGCTTGCTCCTCGAGGTGTCCTGGGAAGCTCTCGAGCACGCCGGGATCAATCCGGCCAGCCTGAGAGGCAGCCCGACCGGCGTGTTCGTCGGCATGGGCAGCCACGACTACCCGCAGATGCTGCTGGCGCGCGGCCGCACCGAGATCGACGCCTACCTGGGCATCGGCAGTTATCACAGCATCGGAGCCGGCCGGATCTCCTATCTGCTCGGCCTCAAGGGGCCGTGCATGGCGGTGGACGCCGCGTGCGCGTCGTCGCTGGTCACGGTGCACCTGGCCTGCCAGAGCCTTCGCACCGGCGAGTGCGATCTGGCCCTGGCCGGCGGTGCCAATCGGATCCTGACGCCGGAGCTCACGGTCAGCTTCTGCAAGGGGCACCTGCTGGCGGCCGACGGCCGCTGCAAGACGTTCGACGCCGCCGCCGACGGGTTCAGCCGAGCCGAGGGGGGCGGTGTCGTGGTCCTCAAGCGGCTCTCCGACGCGCTGGCCGCGGGCGATCCCATCCTGGCGCTGGTCCGCGGCAGTGCGGTGAACCAGGACGGCGCCACCAGCAGCCTGACGGTGCCCAACGGTCCGGCGCAGCAGGCGGTGATCCGTGCCGCGCTGGCCGCCGGCGGCGTGCAGCCGGAGCAAGTGGGGTACGTCGAGGCCCACGGCACCGGCACGCCGCTTGGCGATCCGATCGAGATGGGCGCCCTCGACGCCGTCTTTGGGCGCGGCAGGGCGCGGGCGCTGCGGGTGGGATCGGTCAAGACCAACCTCGGGCACCTCGAGGGCGCGGCGGGCATCGCCGGGTTCATCAAGACGGTGCTGGCGCTCGCGCACGGCGCCATCCCGGCCCACCTCCACTTCCAGACGCCGAACCCGCACATCGACTGGGAGCACCTCGCCATCGAGGTGCCCCGACGGCTCACGCTGTGGCCGCGCACGGCCGAGCGGCGGCTGGCCGGTGTGAGCGCCTTCGGGCTGAACGGCACCAACGCCCACGTCGTGCTCGAGGAGGCCCCCGCCCGGCCGGCCGGGGCGCTCGCCGCGAGCCCACCCATTCACCTCCTCTGTCTGTCGGCGAAGTCGGAGCCGGCCTTGCGTGAGCTGGCGCGCCGCTACGACACCTACCTGGCCGGCCACCCGGACGTGGATCTGGTCCGGGCCGCGGCCACGGCGCACGCGGGGCGCGATCATTTTCCGTACCGCCTGGCGGTCTCTGCGGACGGCCCGGAGCCGCTTCGTGCGGCACTCGCCCACTACGCCGCCGGCGAGGCCGATCCGAGAAACCTCCACGGCCACAGCCCCAAGAAGCCCGGCGTCGCCTACGCCTTCACGGGAGAGGGGCGGTTCTACTTCGCGATGGGCTGGCAGCTCTATCGGACGCAGCCGGTCTTCCAGGCGGCGATGGACCAGTGTCTCGCGGTCTTGGCCCCGCTGTTGCCGGAGGTGCGCGCCGCCCTCTACCCGACCGCGCCGGACGCGAGTGTCGACGAGCTGCTGCGCGATCCGACGCTGGCGGCGGAGGCGATCGGGCGGCGGCTGGCCGGGTCCGGCGAGCCGCTGCTGGCACAGCCGCGGTACCACCAGCCGCTGGTCGTGGCCGTGCAACTTGCTCTGGCGCGGCTGTGGCGCACCTTCGGCGTCGAGCCGGAGGCGGCGTTCGGACACGGCGTCGGCGAATACGCGGCCGCCTGTGTGGCCGGGATCCTGACTCCGGAGCAGGCGCTGGGCCTGGCGGCGGCGCGCGGCCGGCTTTGCCAGAAGGCCGGGTCGGCTCGCCGGAGCCTGTTGGTCCAGGCCGGCCCCCAAGTCGTCGCGGGCGCCCTGGCCGGAGAAACGGCTGAAGCCTGGATCAGCGCGACGCTCGGCCCCAATGCGACGATCGCGACCGGCGCCGGCCCGGCGATCGAGCGCTTGGCGGCGCGTTTGGGAGAGCTTGGCGTCGACGCCGCGCCGACCGAGCTGGTCGACGGGCCGCCGCCGTGGATGCTCGAGCAGGCGGCGAGCACGGGCGCGGCCCTGGCCGGCGCTCAGCTTGGGACCGCGCAGATAGAGCTGGTCGTCGCGTCGGACCCGACCGCTGCCGCCGGCGCCGCCGGCGGGGCGGCGTTCTGGGAGCAGGCGGCCTTTCGCCCGCGCCACCTCGGCGAAGCGTCGGCCAGGCTGCGGCGACTCGGCTGCGAGCTGCTCCTGCAGGTCGGCCCGGGGCCGGACCCGGCGGCATGGAGCCCGGCCGCCGAAGGCGTGGCGCCGACCGCCATCCCCACCCTCGACGGCGGGCAGAGCCACTGGACGACGCTCCACCGCGCTCTCGGTCGTCTCTACGTGGCCGGCTGCTCGTTGCGATGGCAGGAGATCGAGCCCGGGTTCCGAAAGGGCGTCCGACAGGCGCTGGACTTGCCGACCTATCCGTTCGCGCGGACGAGCCACTGGCTGGAGCCGTCCGCCCCCGCCACGCCGGCGCCGGTCACGAACCGGCCGTTGCATCCGCTGGTTCACGAGAATTGCTCGACGTTGCACGAGCAGGTCTACCGAACCGAGTTCAGCGGCGACGAGGCGTTTTTCACCGATCACCGCGTCCGGGGGCGGAAGGTCCTGCCGGGCATGGCCCACCTCGAAGCGGCGCGCGCCGCGGGCGTGCTGGCGTCCGGCGGGCGCCCGGTGACCCGCCTCGGCGCGTGCCGCTGGCACCAGCCGCTCGGCGCGGCCGGCGACCGGATGACGATCGAGATCGCGCTCGAACCGGCGGGCGACGGCGACGTGCGGTTCACGGTGTCGGGCGACCCCTCCGGCCGGCGGACCGTCTACGCCACCGGCTCGCTGGGCGACGAAGCGCTGGAACGCTCGGAGCGCCTGGACATCAAATTGCTCGAGCAGCGCCTGCCGCGCCACCTTTCGGGCGCCGACTGCTACCGCCTGTTCGAACAGATGGGGATCGACTACGGCCCCCAGTTCAGAGGCGTTCGAGACGTCTGGCTCGGCGACGGCGAAATGCTGGCCCTCATCCGCCCGGCCGAGGGCGCCGCCGACCCGCCCGAAGAGGTCTGGCTGCCACCCGGGCTGACGGACAGCGCGTTTCACGGACTGGTCCCGTTGCTGGCGGCTGCGTCCGGACAGCCGGCGCTTCGTCTTCCCGTCGGTGTGGACGAAGTCCGGCTTTACCGGCCGCTGCGCGGCGCCGTGTTCGCTCACGGCCGGAGCGACACGAACCGGGCCGCCGCCGGCGACCAGCGCTTCCATTTCGTCCTGACCGACGAGGCCGGCGACGTGCTCGTCGAGGTGCGCGGCCTGGAGCTGGCCGACGCGTCCGTCCTCGAGGAGCAGGCGCCGCCGGGATGGCGGTGGGCGCGTTCAATCTCGATCATCGAACCGACCTGGGAGCAGGCAGCCCCGCTGCGGTCTCCGGTTGGTCCGCGTCCCCGCACCCTGATCCTCGATCGCGATCCAGACTTCGCCCGCTGTCTGGCGCGACGGTGGCCGGCGGCCGCCGGCGTCGCTCTGGACACCCTGCTGGTGACGCCCGGGCGGAAGCTGCGGATCGACGGTGACAGCGCCACCCTCCGTCCCGGCGAGGCGCGCGACCTCGACGAGCTGGCGCGGACCTTCGCCGGCCGGGGCTGGCGGCCCGAGCTGGTCATCCATCGGTGGAGCCTGCCCGGCCTGCCGTCCGACCCGGCGCCCGATCTGGCGGCTGCCTTGGCGCGCGGGCCCCAGACGCTGTTCTGCCTGGCCAAGGCCTTGCTGGCCCAGGTCCCGGCACCAAGCTGCCGCCTGCTCGTCCACCACGCGCCCGACCTCGCGGAGCACCCGGCGGTGGCGGGCGGACTGTCCGGAATGTTCAGGTCGATCGCCGCCGAGGATCCCCGGCTCCCGTGCGAGCTGGTCGAGGCCCGTCACGCCGGCGCGCCGGGGGCAAGCGCCCCCGATGCCTGGGTCGACGTCACCCTCGCCGAGTTGGCGGATCCGCCTGCGGGCGCGCCCTGGGTCCGCTGGACCGACGGCGCGACTCGATTGCAGCGGCGCTATCGGGCGGCCGGCCTGACCGCCGCCGAGCAGACCGCCGCGGCGTCCACGCAGCGCTTGCGCCAGGGCGGGGTCTGCCTCATCACCGGCGGCGCCGGAGGGATCGGGCGGTTGCTGGCCGAATTCCTTTGCCGGCGGTATCGGGCCAAGGTGATGTTGCTCGGGCGCTCGGCGCTGGATCCGCTCCGTCGAGCCGAGCTCGCGGCGCTGGCGGCGGCGGGCGGCGAGGTGGATTACCTGGCCGCCGACGTGACCGACCGCGACGGGCTGGCCGGGGCGCTGAAACGGACCCGCGCGCGGCTGGGGCCGATCAACGGCGTCGTTCACGGCGCGGCCGTGATCAACGATCGCTTTCTGCTGCACAAGACGGCGGCGCAATTCGCCGAGGTGCTGGCCCCCAAGGTCGCGGGGACGGTCTTGCTGGACGAGCTGACCGCGGACGATCCGCTGGATGTCTTCGTTCTGCTCTCGTCGCTGGCGGCCGAGCTGGGGAACATCGGCCAGTGCGACTACGCGTACGCCAACGGCTTCATGCAGGCGTACGCCGAGCAGAGGGCGGGCGCTGTGGCGGCCGGCCGCCGCCGGGGCCACACCGTGGCCATCGGATGGCCTGCCATGCCGGCCGGTCTGGGCGTCGCCGAGGAGACGGCCCGCCGCCTTCACCGGCTGACCGGGATGGACATGCTGCGGCCATCGGACGTGCTGGAGGCGTTCCAGCGCGGGCTCGAGCAACCGCTGCCCGGCTGGCTGGTGTTCGGCGGTGCGAGGGAGCTGGTCCTGGGTACGCTCAACGGCGCCAGCCGGATCGCCCGGCCGGCGGGTGGCCGCGGCGGGGAGGCGGACGAGGGCCAGACGGCGACGGCGCTGGTGGTCGACTTTTTGTGCGACACGCTGGCGGCGGTGGCGCGGATCCCGCGCGCGGAGATCCCACCCGACGCGACCTGGGAACGCTACAGCCTCGACTCGATCATGATGCTGGACTTCGTCGGACAGATGGAGCGCCGGTTGGGCCCGTTGCCGAAGACCCTGCTGTTCGAGCATCTCGGCGTGCAGGAGCTGGCCCGCCACCTGGTCGCCAGCCACGACGACGGTTTGATCCAGGCGCTGTCCGGAGCCGCCGGCGGGGCCGGCCAGCCGCCGCGCC
>JAICYS010000456.1 GCA_025934105.1 Myxococcota bacterium
CGAAATGGATTTGCTGCGTCTGGAACAACGAGGACCTGAACCAGGTCACCTGGGAACAGCGCGTCATGGAGGGCAACCCGAAGTTCGACGCCACCCAGCAGATTCCGGACGTGCCCTATCACAAGTTCGCCGAGTTGATCGGGTTGCGCGGCATATTCTGCGATGAGCCTGACCAGGTCGGCGCCGCCTGGGACCAGGCGCTCGCCAGCGAACGTCCGGTGGTGCTGGAGTTCAAGACCGATCCGGAGGTGCCGCCGCTGCCGTCCCATATCAGCCTGGAGAACGCCAAGCGCTTCGCAACCACGATCATCAAGGGCGATCCGCGCGAAGGCGCCATGATCGCGGGCGCCGCGCGCCAGGCCCTGAGCGGGCTGCTCCCCGGCGACAAGGAATGAGCTGAGCCCCGCGGGCCTTGCGTCCAGCCCGCCCTTGTCTCTCCAGCACTGGGAGCCGAGGTTCTCGCGCCTCATCCCTTGCGCAGCATATCGGGACCAGCGTCTGCAATGTCCGCCAAGCCCAGCAGGGCCTGATCGATGTCGATTTCCTTCGAGAGCAGCGAAATCGCGTGCTGAACGCCGGCTTCACCCGCCACCACGCTCGCGAACAGGAAGGGCCGGCCAATCAGGATGAAGTCCGCGCCGAGGGCCAGCGCCTTGAGCACGTCGGTGCCGCGGCGGAACCCGCTGTCGATGAGGACCGCCATGTCGCCGCTTTGCGCCTTGATCTCCGGCAGCACGTCCAGCGGAGAGACCGCGCCGTCCAATTGGCGGCCGCCGTGGTTGGACACCACGATGCCGTCGACGCCGCTTTCGCGGGCGATCCTGGCGTCCTCGCCGGAGAGCAGGCCCTTGATCACGAGCGGGCCCTTCCAGAACTTGCGGATCAGCTCGGCCGACTTCCAGGTGAAGTCGCTATGGCCCGCGATGGTGGCGACCTCGCGAGACAGCAGGCTGACGCCGCCCGTCGCCTCCAGATTGCTGATCACCGGGATACCGCGCCGCAGAACGGTGCGGCCGGCGTCTCCGATGAGCCAGCGCGGATGGGTCAGGCCATCCCAGGTCAAGCCCGGGGTCGGCCGCAGCGGCATGCTGTAGCCGGCGCGCTTGTCGTCTTCGCGGTTGGAGCTGACCGGAACATCGACCGTCACCACGTAGACCTTGATCCCCGCACGAGCGACGCGCTCCACCATCGCTTGGACCTTGTCGGGTTCGGGCGATTGGTAGGACGCGAACCAGGCGTTCGGGTTGTTGCGGACAAGCTCCTCGATGGGCGTGATCGAGTTGGCGCTGAGCACGAACGGGATGTTGGCCGCCGCCGCGGCGCGCGCCATGCGATTGTCCGCGTCGTAGGCGACCACGGCCGCCGCCCCCATAGGCGCGATGCCGAATGGGGCGCCGTACCGATGTCCGAACAGCTCGGTGGCTTGCGAGCGTCTCGACACGTCGCGGAGCACCCGCGTGACCATGCGCCAATCCTGGAAGGACTTGCGGTTATCCTCGCGGGCCACGTCGGCTTCGACGCCGTTCGCCACATAGCCGTAGACCGCCCGGGGCAGACGCGGCCTGGCCAGCCGCTGGTAGTCCCCTAGGTCGAGGACGCGCTTCAGAAGGCGCTCATGACGATGGCCGAGGCTGCGGTAGGCCTGCTCTGATGCTTCGGGCAAGCTGGCGGCCTGAACGCGCTCGTGGCTCGCTGCGTCGTTCATATCGGCATCCGGTAGCCGTAGAACTCGTGATCCTCGTTGTATCCCCCCTGGCCCGCGCCGAGGTGGGCGAAGTCTGCGACGAACTCGATCGCCGTGACCCACTTGACCATCTTGAACCCCAGCTCGTTCTCGCAGCGCAGTCTGAGCGGGGCGCCGTGGAGGACGCTGAGCGGGCCGCCGTTCATCTCGTAGGCGAGGATGGTGAGTCGGTGCCGCATGTTGTGCATCTGGTGGAC
>JAICYS010000298.1 GCA_025934105.1 Myxococcota bacterium
AAGTAGGCTGCGGTCCGAATGAGAACGCCAGCGGCAGCAGCTCGCCGACGGTCGTCCGGGTCGGGGCACCGCGCGCGCCGGCGATGAACACCGGCGCCGACGGCGCGGCGAACTCGGCCAGCACCTGCCGGCAGGCGCCGCAGGGTGAGGCGGGCGGCCGCGATGCGCTGGCGACGGCCACCGCCACCACCCGGCGGGCTCCGGCGGCCACGGCCGCCGCGACGGCGTTTCGTTCGGCGCAGACGGTCAGGCCGTAGGACGCGTTCTCGACGTTGCAGCCGGCGTGGATGCGGCCGTTCTCGTCGGCCACCGCCGCGCCGACCAGGAACTTCGAATACGGGGCGTGCGCGCGCCGCCGCACGGCCCGCGCCGCCGCCAGCAGAGCCTGGGAGCTGGCCGGCCGCTTCACGGCAGGGGCAACCCGCCGGCCACGGCGCCGACCATGCGGCCGAGCGCGTCCGCCCCGGCCGCGGCGGCGCGCGTGACGTCCTCGTGGCGAAGCGGTCCGGGGTTCACGCCGGCGGCGGGGTTGGCCACCAGCGACAGCCCCAGCACCGACAGGCCGGCGTGGCGCGCCGTGATCACCTCGTGCACCGTCGACATGCCCACCAGGCCCGCCCCCAGCGTCCGCAGGAGGCGCACCTCGGCCGGGGTCTCGTAGGCCGGGCCGGCCATGCCGGCGTAGATGGCCTCGCGCAGCGGGCGGCCCAGCGTGGCCGGCGCGGCGGCGGCGGCCAGCGCCCGCAGCCGCGGATCGTAGGCGTCCGTCATGTCGACGAAGCGGGGGCCCAGCCGCTCGTCGTTGGGGCCGGTCAGCGGCGAGGCGCCGGTCAGGTTGATGTGGTCCGAGATGCCGACGATCTCACCGGGCTGCATGGTCGGATCGACGCCGCCGGCGGCGTTGGTGACGATCAGCGTGCGCGCGCCCAGCGCGGCCACCACCCGCACGCCGAACCCGACCTCGGAGGCCGGGTAGCCCTCGTAGCCGTGCACGCGCCCGCAGAGCAGGACCACCCGCCGGCCGCCGAGCTGCCCGGACACCAGCTGGCCTGGGTGGCCGGCCACGGTGGTCTCCGGGAACCCCGGCAGCGACGCGTAAGGCACCCGCCGCGCCTGCGCCAGCCGGTCCGCCACGCCGCCCAGGCCGGAGCCCAGGACCACGGCGACGTCGGCCGCGTCCAGATCCAGCTGCTGGGCGGCGGCCTGCGCGGCGGCCTGGACCCGTTCGAACAACGAGGCGGCCAGCTTCACCGTCCCGCCCCGCCCAGGGCCGGCGTCAAGAAGGGGACCACGGCGTCCAGAAAGGGTCCGGGCGCCTCCAGATGCGACAGGTGGCCGGCGTCGGGCAGCGTGACGAAGCGGGCGCCGGCGATCGCCCCGGCCATCGCCTGCATGGTCTCGGCGGGCGTCACCTGGTCACCGGCGCCGCGCAGGAGCAGCGTCGGGCAGTGAATGCCGGCCAGCTCGCGCGTCCGGTCGGGACGATCGCGCAGCGCCTCGATCCCGGCGATCAGGCTGGCGGCGCGGTCTTCGGCGCGCGCCAGGACGTGGGCGTGCAGCGCGGGCGGCGCGGCCGGGCTGAGCAGGCGCGGAATGCTGCCCGGCAGGTAGGCGTCGACGCCCCGTTCGCGAATGCGCGCGATGGCGCCCTCGCGGGCGGCGCGCGTGGCGGGCGGGTCGGCGTCGGCCCGGGTGTCGCAGAGTACCAGCGCGGCCAGCCGCTCCGGGTGCTTGGCCGCGAAGGCCAGCGCCGTGTAGCCGCCCATCGACATGCCCAGCAGGGCCGGGCGGGACACGCCGAGGCCGTCGAGCAGCGCCGTCAGGTCGTCGGCCAGCTCGGCGATGCTGAACCGGCCGCTCGGCAGCGGCGACTGGCCAAAGCCGCGCGGGTCGACGGCGATGACGCGGAAGTGCCGCGCCAGCGCGCCGCCGACCCCCGACCAGAGGCCGCGCGAAAATGGGAACGGAGGCAGCAACACCAGCGCCGGGCCGCTGCCCTGGTCGTCGTACCCGGTCTGGTTGGCGGCGAAGATGGGCATGCGTCGCGAAAATTTACCGCAGCCGGCCCAGCGTCTCCACCACCAGGGGCGGCGGCGCCGGCGCGCGGGAGGCGATGCGGAAGGCGGCCGCGATCTGCGGCAGGGCGGCGCGGGCGCGCGCCGGATCGTCGAAGTGGACCGTGCAGAGCGCGTCCCCGGCGGCCACGCGGGCGCCCACCTTGGCACGCATCAGGATGGCGGCGCCGGGCGAGATGCGGTCCTCCTGACGGGCGCGGCCAGCCCCGAGAAGCGTGGCCGCGCGGCCGAGCAGGCCGGCGTCGGCGCGGGCCACGACGCCGGCGCGCGGCGCCCGCACCACGCGGCTGTGGCGCGCGGAGGGCAGGCGCTTGGGGTCGTCGACCACGCGCGGATCGCCGCCCTGGAGGCGCACGCCGAGGGCGAACCGCTGCAGCCCCTCGCCGCTCGAGCGGGCGCGCGCCATCCGGGCCGTCCCGTCGCGCAGGTCGCGCGCCACGGCGCCCAGCACCAGCATCTCGGCCCCCAGGCGCAGCGTCAGGTCGACCAGATCGGGGGGGCCGCCCCCCTTGAGCACGTCGATCGCCTCCTGGACCTCGACGGCGTTGCCGATGGCGTTCCCCAGCGGCTGGTCCATCCCCGAGAGCACCGCCCGCACCGGCAGACCCAGCGCGCGGCCGAGCGCGATCAGCGTGCGGGCCAGCGCGCGGGTCCGGTCCAGCGAGGGCAGGAAGGCCCCGCTGCCGGTCTTGACGTCCATGACCAGCCCGGCCGCGCCCTCGGCGACCTTTTTCGAAAGGATCGACGACGCGATGAGCGGGATGGACTCGACGGTGGCGGTCGCGTCGCGCAGCGCGTAGAGGCGCCGATCGGCCGGGGCCAGCCGCGCGCTCTGGCCGGCCAGCACGAAGCCGGCGCGCTTCAGCACCCGGCCGAAGGCGCGCGGGTCGAGCGCGGTCCGGAAGCCGGGAATCGTCTCCAGCTTGTCCAGCGTGCCGCCGGTGTGGCCCAGCGCGCGGCCGGCCATCATCGGCACGAAGAGCCCGGCCGCCGCGCACAGCGGCGCCAGGCAGACCGACACCTTGTCGCCGACGCCGCCCGTCGAGTGCTTGTCGATGACCGGCCCCGGCAGGTCGTCCCAGCGCAGCCGCTCGCCCGAATCGATCATGGCGCGCGTCCAGGTGGTCAGCTCGCGCGTGTCCAGCCCGCGCCAGACGATGGCCATCAACAGCGCCGACATCTGATAGTCGGGGACCTCGCCGGTGACCGCGCCGTCGATCAGCGCCCGGATCTCGACGTCGGACAGGACGCCTCCATCGCGCTTCTTGGCGATGAGCGCCGGCGTGTGCAGGGGGGCCGTCACGGGGCGATGGCGGCGAGGAAGCTGGTGCCGCGCACCAGCGGCGGCGCGCCCAGGGCCTGGGCGATCGTTTGTCCGAGGTCGCAGAACGAGGCGCGCGTCCCCAGCGGCGCCGGGCGCACCGACGGGCCGAACGCCAACAGCGGAACCCGCTCGCGCGTGTGATCCGTGCCGGGCGTCGTCGGGTCGTTGCCGTGGTCGGCGGTGAGGAAGACCAGATCGTCGGCCGCCAGCGCGGCCTGCAGCTCCGGCAGCCAGCCGTCCAGCTCGGCCAGGGCCCGCGCGAACCCGGCCACGTCGTTGCGGTGGCCGTAGAGCATGTCGAAGTCGACCAGGTTCACGAACAGCAGGCCGCGCTCGAACGTGCGCAGCGCCTCCAGCGTGAGGCGCAATCCGTCGCGGTTCCCCTCGCTGTGCAGCGACTTCGAGAGGCCCCGCCCGGCGAAGATGTCGGAGATCTTGCCGACGCCGATCACCTCCAGTTCGGCGGCGCGCAGGCCGTCCAGCAGCGTCGGCGCGGGCGGCACCAGCGCGAAGTCGCGGCGGTTGTAAGTGCGCCTGAACGCGCCCGGCTGGCCGACGAACGGCCGGGCGATCACGCGCCCGATCTGGTGGCGGTCGGCGATCAGGCGCGCCGCCTCGCAGATCCGATAGAGCTCGCCGAGCGGCACCACCTGCTCGTGCGCGGCGATCTGCAGGACCGAATCCGCCGACGTGTACAGGATCAGCCGGCCGGTCTTCATGTGCTGCGCGCCCAGCTCGTCGATGATGGCGGTGCCCGATGCGGCCTTGTTGCCCAGCAGGCCGCGTCCGGCCGCGGCGGCCAGCGCGGTGGTGATCGGCTCTGGAAAACCGTTCGGAAAGGTCGCCAGCGCGGTCGCCGTGACCAGTCCGGCCATCTCCCAGTGGCCGGTGATGGTGTCCTTGCCGGCCGAGGCCTCCTGCATCGTGCCCCAGGCGGCGCGCGGAGCGGGGGCAGCCGGCAGGCCGGGAATGGAGGTCAGATGGCCGAGGCCCAGCGCTTCCAGGTTCGGCAACCGCAGACCGCCGGTTGCCCGCCCGATGTTGCCCAGCGTGTCCGCCCCGGCGTCGCCGTAATCCGCGGCGTCGGGCGCCCCGCCGCAGCCGACACCGTCGGCAACCAGGATCACCGCGCGGCGGAAAGACGTCACCTCATGAGCTTGCCTCAACCGCCCGTTCATTGCCATTCGACGGACCGGCCAGTCCACGTCGCGCGACATCCCCAACGTCCTGTTCCCTTCCCGACGCGCCGCCGCCTTGGCGTTCCGTCGGAAGGCTGACGGCAGGGATGGCCGCCTCCCTATGCGGCGCCCGGACGCGCGCCGCCGCACAGCCTGCCGCTCGGCACCTTCGACCGCGCGCCCGGCAAGCCGGACGAGGCCCGGCGTTCTAACCCGTCACTCGCCCCAGGACCCGGGCTCGGGATCGTCGGCGTAGTTTTCGAAGCGGGTGTATTCCTTGATGAACGTCATCTTGACGGCGCCGGTGCCGCCGTTGCGGTGCTTGCCGATGATGACCTCCGCGGTGGAGGTCGGCGCCCCGCCGTCGGGGATGTCGCCGCCCGCCATGTCCTCGCGGTGAATGAAGAGGATCAGGTCTGCGTCCTGCTCGATGGCGCCCGATTCGCGCAGGTCGGAGAGGCGCGGCTTCCCCTCGCGCTTTTCCACCTCGCGATTGAGCTGCGAGATGGCGATGATCGGCACCTTCAGGTCCTTGGCCAGCGCCTTGAGCCCGCGCGAGATCTCGGCGATCTCCTGCTGCCGGTTCTCGTCCTTGCGGCCGGTCGTGCCGCGTGCCAGCTGGAGGTAATCGACGACGATCAGGCCCAGCGGTGGAGGCGGCGGGCGGCCGCTCTCCGGAACCGGCTGGAGCGGGAAATAGCGCGGGTCGCCGCGGAACCGGCGCGCCTTGGCGCGGATCTCCATCAGCGAGATCGCCGAGGAGTCGTCGATCAAGATGGGCGCCGCCGCCAGGCGCCCGGACGCCGGGTGGATCTTGTTCTTCCAATCGGCGTATTCGAGGAAGCCGCGCCGGATGCGCGACGAATCGATGCGCGCCTCGCCGGCCAGCATGCGCTCCATCAGTTCGTACTTGGACATCTCCAGCGAGAACAGCAGCACCGGAATCTTGTGGTTGAGGGCGGCGTGCATGGCGACGTTCACCGCCCACGACGTCTTGCCGCCGCCGGGCCGCGCCGCGACGATGATGAGGTTCTCGCGCTGGAGCCCAGCCGTGATCTCGTCCAGCTTGGAGAAGCCCGTCGGAACACCGGTCACGGCTTTTCTTTCGGCCGTCCGCACCTCCAGGTTGTGCAGGACCTCTTCCATGAGGTCGCCGGTCGCGGAATAGGTCTCGCGGCGGTTCTGCTGCGCGACCTTGAAGATCTTGGTCTCCGCCTCGTCCAGGAAGGTCTCGAACTCGCCGAAGTCGCCGTAAGCGGACGACTGCACCTCGGCGCAGGCGCCGATCAGGCGGCGCAGCGTCGATTTTTCGCGGACGATGCGGGCGTAGTGCAGCACGTTCTCGGCGGTGGGCACCGAGTTGGCCAGCGACAGCAGGTAGGCCTCGCCGCCGTCCAAGCGGCCCAGCATCCCGCGGGTCCGCAGCTCGTCGGCCACGGCGATGACGTCGATGGCCTGCCGGCGCTTGTCGATGGCCAGCATGGCCTCGAAGATCTCGCGGTGGACCGGCAGGAAGAAGTCGTCGACCTGCAGGGCCGTGCCGACCTCGTCGAAGGACGACGGCTTGATGAAGACCGACCCCAGGGTCGACTTTTCGGCCTCCAGGTTGTGCGGCGGCGTGCGGGCGGCCGCACCAGGATTCGCGCTGACCACCTCCAGCATCGGGTCGGCCAGTGTACACCGAACCGGCGAGCCCGGGCCGCCAACCGGAGGTCGCCGCGCAACTTTCGGAGATCCGATGACGATCGATCCGCTCCG
>JAICYS010000167.1 GCA_025934105.1 Myxococcota bacterium
CGTCGCGCCGCGGAACCAGATAGCCCCCGGGGGCCGAGACGACGTGCCGGAACAGCGGGGGGCGCGTCTCGATCGAGACCAGCTGCCCGCGCGCCGGACGGACCACGGCCGGCGACACGCCGGCGCCCTCCACCAGGCCCGACCAGCTTCCGGCGGCGACGACCACCACGCCGGCCGCCAGCGTCTCGCCGTCCAGCTCGACGCCGGTGGCGCGCCCGCCTTCGATCCGGACGCGGCGCACGTAGCGCCCGGTCATGAAGCGCGCCCCGGCGATGGCGGCCGCCTGCGAAAACGCGCGCGCCAGATCGCGCGCCACCACCTGGGCGTCGTCCGGGAATGCCAGCGCGGCGCGCACGGCAGGGCCCAGGGCCGGCTCCAGCTCGCGGGCGGCCTGGCCGGACAGCGCGTCCACCCGCAAGCCCCGGGCGAGCTGCCAGGCTTGCCGGGCCTGCAGCGCCCGCTCGCCCGCCTCGTCGAAGGCGACGGCCAGCACGCCCGTGCGGTCATAGCCGACGTCGATGCCGGTCAGCTCGCGCAGCTCGGCGGCCAGCGCCGGATAGAGCGCGCGGCTCTGCAGCCCCAGCTCCAGCAACGGCCCGGGCCCCTCGGCCTCCATCTGCGGGCCCAGGATGCCGGCCGCGGCGCTGGAGGCCTCGGCTCCCGGGATGGCACGTTCGAGGACGCTGACCGCGACGCCCCTTTGGGCCAGCCGCAGCGCCACCGCCGATCCCATGATTCCGCCGCCGATGATGGCCACGTCGCGCATGTTCAGATTGCCTTCCTTTCAGATGCCGTCCCTGGGCGCGGCCGTGCGCTGAAGCTTTCCCTCCAGCGACTTCGACGTCCAGACCTGGTTGTGTGCGTCGACGATCACCGTCGCGCAATCCGGGAACGAATCGACCAGCGCCATCCCCTTCTTCGGGCCCAGGATGAAGACCGAGTCATCCAGCGCGTCGGCCAGGAACGCGGTGGGCGCGAAGATGGTCACCTCGCGTGACGCGGTGGCGGGATAACCGGTCTTGGGGTCGATGATGTGATGGTAGCGGCGCCCGTCGAGGACGAAGCCGCGCTCGTAGTCGCCCGCGGTCGAGAAGGCGTGGTCCTGGATGGGCATCCGCGCGATGATGTCGTAGGGGCCGCCGCGCGGATCGCGGATGCCGACCATCCAGGGGGCCGGCCCCTTGCGCCCCGAGACGTAGAGGTCGCCGCCCGCCTGCACCATGAAGTCGTGCAGGCCCGCCTGCCGCAGCACCGCCGAGCAGCGGTCGACGGCGTAGCCCTTGGCGATGCCGCCGAGGCCGATGCGCATGCCCGCGCGCCGCAGCTTGACGGTTCCGGCCTTGGCGTCGACCAGCACGCCGCGCCAGTCGATCAGCTTGCGGCGGCGCGCGATCTCGTCGGCCGACGGGATGGTCCGGTCCATGTCCTCGTCGAACTTCCAGAGCCCCTTCATCGCCGCGAAGGTGATGTCGAAGGCGCCGTCGGAGCGGCGCGACATGTCGAGCGACTTCTGGATGACGTCCAGCGTCTCGCGGCTGACCTTGACCGGCCGCTTGCCGGCCGCCTTGTTGATGCGGACGATGTCGCTCTCGGGCTCGCCGGGGTGCTCCCAGTCCGTCATCAGGCGCTCGACCCGGCGGATCTCCTCGTAGGCGGCGGCGAAGGCGCGGTCGGCGGCGTCGGGATCGGCGGTAAAGGCCGAGAAGGTCACCTCGGTCCCCATGACCGGGTATTTCCGGGCCACCACGCGCGCGGCGGGGACCGGCAGGGCTTGCGCGAGCAACGCCCCGACGGTGAGGGGCACCAAGGCAGCGAACACGCGCAGACCATAGCACCTGGCGGCGAGCGGGCAGCCGCCGCCGTCACCCGCATGGCGGGGGCCGCCAACGAGGCGCCGGACGCTCGCCGAGCCACCCCGCGGACCGGGGCGGGCGCCCTCGCCCCGCCGGCGGAGTAATCACATCGTGCGTCGTCGACGGTTTTGCTTGAAGCGCCGCCGAACCTCGGGGAAAACTCAGCCCGCCCATGCTCGATGACGCCACCTTGGAGACGCTACGCCGCCGCAGCTTCGATCTGCGGATCGACAACCTGACCGCCATCACCGCCGGCGAGAGCGGACATCCCGGCGGCACCCTGTCGGCGATGGACATCTTGCAGACGCTGTTCTTCGTCGAGATGAACCACCGCCCGAAAGAGCCGCACTGGTCCGATCGCGATCGGTTCGTCCTGTCGAAGGGGCACGCGGTTCCGGCGCTCTACACGGTTCTGGCGCACGCGGGCTACTTCTCGCGCGACCTCTTGCCGACGCTGCGCCACCTCGGCAGCCCCCTGCAGGGGCACCCGGCCAACTTCCTGCTGCCCGGGATCGAAGCCTCGACCGGCTCGCTGGGCCAGGGGTTCTCGATCGCCATCGGCCTGGCCCTGGGCCTGCGCCTCGACGGCAAGAAGTCGCGCGTCTATTCGCTGATCGGCGACGGCGAGTCCGAAGAGGGGCAGATCTGGGAGGCGGCGATGGCCGCCCCCAAGTACAAGCTGGACAACCTCTGCGTGGTCCTGGACCACAACAAGGGACAGATCGACGGCTTCGTGAAAGACGTCATGGACATCGAGCCGATCGCCGACAAGTGGAAGGCGTTCAACTGGAACGTGCTGACCATCGACGGGCACGACTACCAGCAGATCGCGGGCGCGTTCGAGAAGGCCAAGGCCACCAAGGGCAAGCCGACCTTCATCATCGCGGAGACCGTCAAGGGCAAGGGAGTTTCGTTCATGGAGAACAAGATCGGGTGGCACGGCGTCGCCCCGACGAAAGAGCAGCTGTCGCAGGCGGTGGCTGAACTGAAGGCGGCCGCCGCCAGCCTCGGTTCGAAGGGGGCGGCCTGATGGGCGCGCCGGCACAGCCGACCACGGGGACGTCGGTCGCCTCGCGCGACAGCTTCGGCGACACGATCGCGCGGCTCGGCGAGACCCACAAGGAGGTCGTGGTCCTGGACGCCGACCTGTCCGAGAGCACGCGCTCGAAGAAGTTCGGGCAAAAGTACCCCGATCGCTTCTTCCAGATGGGGATTGCCGAGGCGAACATGATCAGCGTCGCCGCCGGGCTGGCGCTGTCGGGGCACGTCCCGTTCTGCTGCTCGTTCGGCTGCTTTCTGACCGGGCGCTTCGACCAGATCCGGATGTCGGTCTGCTACTCGGCCGCGAACGTGCGCCTGGTGGGCAGCCACTGCGGCGTCGCGATCGGCGAGGACGGGTACTCCCAGATGGGGCTCGAGGACATCGCGCTCATGCGCACCCTGCCCACCATGTCGATCGTGCAGCCGGCCGACGACCTGGAGACGGCGGCCGCGGTGGAGTACCTGGTCGCGCACAAGGGTCCGGTCTACCTGCGCACCACGCGCCAGAAGCTGGATCGCGTGAACGCCGATGGGTACAAGTTCCAGTTCGGCAAGGGCGTCACCCTGGTCGATGGAACGGACATGACCATCGTCGCCTCGGGCGGCACCGTCGGACCGGCGGTGAAGGCCGCCGAGCTGCTGGCCAAGGACGGCGTGAAGGCGCGCGTCATCAACATCCACACCATCAAGCCCATCGACGCCGACCTGCTGGTCAAGGCGGCGCGCGAGACCAAGCGCATCCTGACCGTGGAAGACCACCAGACCACCGGCGGCCTCGGCGGCGCCGTGTGCGAGGTGCTGGCCGAGCGCGAGCCGGTCAAGATCCACCGCCACGGCATCCAGGACGTGTTCGGCGAGTCGGGCAGCCCGAAGGCGCTCTACGAGCACTTCAAGCTGGACGCGCCGGGCATCGCCTCCGTCGCGCGGCAGTTCCTGGGCCGGTAGCCGCCCGCCCGCCACGACCCGCGGATCGGCCGCCGCCACGGGGCGCCGTCGATCCGCGCGCGTCCGCCTGCACAACGGTCGAGCCCGGACGCGCGCGCCACGAATAATCAAAAGTGGCGCGGCCTTCGCGGCCCGACGGCACGAATCCGTGTGAATTCGCGCGCGAGCGCCCGGCCCCGGCGCCCGGCCCGGGGGGGACCCCGGCTTCCAGCCAGTGAAGCTTTGGAAGCCACCCCCCCATATCCAGACACGTTCACCCAGACGTGGGGTGGCGTGGTCGGGCCGATCGTCGACTGTCTCGCTGTGCCGCCGGCAGAAGGGTAAAGGAAATGAGGCACTCCATTCGCACCAGTGTTGCGGGGTTGCTCCTGGCCGGCGTGGCCAGTTGCTCGGGAGTCATCAACTCTGGCAGCACGACTGGTGCTGGCGGGAGCTCCAGCTCCGGCAACGGCGGCAACACCGGGTCTGGGAACGGGACCGGCGCCACGCCGGGCAACGGGAGCAACACGGGCGGCAGCCCGACCCCGTCCGACACCGCCGACATCCCTTGCACCCCGGGCATCCCACCGACGACGCAGCTCCGGCGGCTCCTCAACACGCAATACGACGCGACGGTGCGCGACCTCCTGGGCGTCACCTCCGTGACCACGCCCGAAGGCTCGGGACCCCCGTCCGCCTCGCTGTACGCGGACTTCACGGGGCCCATGGTGCCCGACGCGTGGCGCATCTATCAGGACGTCGGCGCCGCCATCGCCAAGCAGGTCATGGCCAGCTCGACCTTGAAGACCAACTTCATCAGCTGCGATCCCGCCGCCTCCGGCTGCCTGCAGACCACCATCCAGAGCTTCGGCCGCAAGATCTTCCGGCGCCCGCTCACCAGCACCGAGGTCTCGCAATTCCAGGCGCTCGGCACCGGGACGCCCGCTGGGACGCCGGCGGAGGTGGCCGAGGCGGTCCTGTTTGCGTTCCTGGTCGACCCGAACTTCCTTTACATCGTCGAGACCAACACGACGCCGGCCACCGCTTCGGGGCTGCCGGCGGGCGCGCTGCAGCTCTCGAGCTACGAGGTCGCCGCGCGGCTGTCGTACATGCTCTGGGGCTCCGCGCCGGACGCCATGCTGAACAGCGCCGCCGACGCCAACCAGCTCCAGACCAAGGCGCAGATCCTCGCCCAGGCGCAGCGGATGGTCCAGCAGAAGGACAAGACCGCCGCGCAGCTGGCCGCGTTCCACGACCACTGGGTGCAGATGGACAACTCGGGCCAGCACTGGTGGAACATCGACCACGACACCAGCCTCTTCCCGAGCTACTCGACGGCCGACAAGCCGGCCTACCGGGCGGAGATGGACGACTTCTTCTCCACCGTCGCGCAGACCGGCCAGTACCAGGACCTGTTCCTGAGCAACGTCGGGTTCGTCAACAAGGACACCGCGCCGATCTACGGCCTCGATCCCTCGCAGTTCGGGACGAACCTGACGCAGGTCTCGCTGAACGCGGACCAGCGCCCCGGCTTCATGACCCGCATCGGGTTCCTGAGCTCCTACTCGCACTTCAGCGACACGTCGCCCATCCTGCGCGGCGCCTTCACGGTCATCTACATGCTGGGCGTGAACGTCCCGCCGCCGCCGCCGGGCGCGGCCATGAAGCAGGCGCCGCCCGGCGACTACAAGACCAACCGCGAGAAGGTGACCGCCCTGGTGTCGCAGGGAACGGACTGCATGGGCTGCCACACCGGCGTCATCAATCCGCCCGGGTTCGTGCTGGAGAACTTCGACTCGATCGGCCAGTGGCAGACCACCGACCAGCTGGGCGGGCCGATCGACGCGACCGCCACGGTCAACTTCGGGTACGGCTCGCCCCAGAACGTCAGCTCGGTGACCCAGTTGATGCAGGGGCTCGCCGCCTCGCCGCAGGGCCAGGCCACCTACGCCCAGTACTGGACGGCCTTTGCGTACGGCCGGGATCCCAACCCGCAGGACCAGTGCGTGGCAAACCAGATCGCCAAGAACATCGGCAACGGCAACTACCCGATCCTCGACATCCTCTCCGACCTCACCCAAGCGGACCAGTTCAGCGTTCGGGTCCGTGCAACTCCCTGACAGCCGACGAGGAGCTCAGAACATGACCACGAGATTTCATCGACGAATGTTCCTCCGGGGCCTGGGCGGCGCGGCGGTGGCGGCGCCGTTTCTCCCGTCCGTCTGGGAGCGTCAGGCGAGAGGTCAGGCGGCGGGCGGAGTGGCCAAGACCTTCATCGCGATGTTCACCCATTACGGGTGCGTCACCACCAAGTTCTTCCCGGCCAAGTCGAACGGCGCCCTGGCGGCCTCCGATTTCACCAACAGCATCACGCCGCTGGCGCCGTACGCCGCCAAGCTGCTCATCCCGCGCGGCCTCCGGGCCATGAACGAGTGGACGCAGAGCAACAGCAACGGCGGCGGCCGCGGCCAAGGCAACGATCCGCACCTCAACCCGTGCGGTTCGTACTTCACGTTGCAGCCCGTGACCCCGAACAGCAACGATCCGTTCAGCTTCTCGCAGGACACCAAGTTCAACGCCAAGCCGGTGGGCAGCTCGCTGGACCACGTGATGGCCCAGCAGCTCAGCTCGGGAGGCACACCGATGTTCATGCGGGTCGGCAACTCGGGCGGGACCAAGGGCGAATCGCCCCAGTCGAACATCTCCTACCTCAAGACCAGCACCACCGCCTCGGACGCGGCGAACATCTATCCGGGCCTGGGCACGCCCGCCCAGGTGTTCAGCGCGCTGACCGGCCTTTACACCACCGGCGGCTCGACGACCGGGACCGGCACCATGAACTCGGACACCTACGCCATGTCGCGCGGCAAGCGGGTGACCGATCTGGTGAAGGCGGACCTGGACGCGCTGAAGCGTTTCGACATGAGCGCGGACGACCAGAACAAGATCGCGGCCTGGGAGGCCCTGCTCAACGAGACCGGCAGCATGATGACCGGCGGAACCGGCGGCGGCATGACCCTGGCCGCCATGTGCACGTCGGCCGAGGCCATGATGCTGGGGGCGACGCAAAGCAACGTCACCGCCGCGGCCGGCGCCGGCGGCAGCGGCGACGTGCTGACCAATCAGGTCTCCAGCAGCCCGGCGCTGGACGGCGCCGACATGTACTCGGTGATGGCGGTGCTGGCGACCATCTGCAACTACAACCCGATCATCTTCCTCAAATACCCGCCCAACTATTACTTCAAGGGCCTGGGGATCACGGACGAGTCGCACAACCTTTCCCACCGGCTGTCGAACGCGAACATGACCGGCAGCTGCGTCGCGAACGCCCTCATGAAGCTGGAGACCATCGACACTTACTACGCCACCAAGTTCGCCAAGCTGGTCGGCATGCTGGACGGGATCAAGAACCCGGACGGCTCGACGCTGCTCGACAACACCTGCACGGTCTGGTTCAACGAGATGTCGGACGGCAACGCGCACAACCTCAACAACCTGCCGATCATCCAGGCCGGGGGCTGCGGCGGCTATTTCAAGGTCGGCTGGACGGTCAACGTCGAGGACGGGTCCGCCGCGCTGTCGCAGGGCAACAGCGAGGCCCAATGCGCGGACGGCAGCACCAGCGGAATGGTCAACGGCTTGACCCAGCAGACCGGGACCGATTCGAAGGTCGCCAACGCCCCCATCAACAAGTATTTCTACAACATCATGAACGCCATGGGCGTGAAGGCCGATTCGACCGGTTACCCGGCCAAGGGGGGCACGGCGCCGGTCACGAAGTTCGGTTACTCCGACCAGACCGCCGACTTCGACGGCGGCCTGGGAGCCAAGAGCGCCAGCATCCACAGCCCCGGCGAATTCACGGCGCTCAAGGCGGGCTCGTAAGGCGGCCGCTGGCCGGCCGCCCCCCTCGCCCACCCCGGCCGCCGCGGGCAAAGCGCCCGCGCGCAGCGTCAGCTCAATGGGTTGACTTGGCTGACTTGGATTTGACGCCGCCGGCGACGGGCACCGGGCCCTTCCGGTGCTCGTCGGCGCGCTCGAACGCCATCGCGCCGTGGAGCAGCTTGATGTACTGCTGGTCGATCCGGCTGGCGTCCAGCGAGACGCGCCCGAGCTCGTCCGACACCTGCTGCAGCTCTTCTGGCCTGCCGGACTTCAAAGCCGCGTCGAGGCGGCCCCTCAGCAGCGTGACCTTCGCGTCGGTCACGCCGCGGGCCTCCTCGAACGCGTAGAAGTTGGCGCGCAGCTGCGGGTAGCCGGGCAGATCGGCAGGAACGGCCTCGATCTGCTTGGCCAGGTCCGCCGATCTCGCCTGCAGGCCGTCGAACTGGCCCCGCAGATTGGCAAAGGACTGTTTGACGGACTCCGGATTGGGCGCCGCCCGCCCTTGCCCCGCTGGTTTGCCGTCCGTTGCGGTCTTGTGGCAACCCACCAGGGAGGCGCCGGCCACCAGGCTCACGGTCAACGTCATCAATTGCAAACGACGAGCTCCGGCGCGCATGCCCACAGTTTACAGGATGGCAACCGCCGGGCGCGGTGTTTGCGCCGGCGCGCCTAATTCGAAAACGACGCCGCCGGGAACGCCGCGTAATCGACGCCCGGCATGTCCGTCGCGCTGGTCTGGAACCTCCAGCTTCCGCCGGCCGGAACCTGGCTGGAATCGCCGGCGCCGGCCAGGCCCAGCGGGCGTCCGGCGCGGTTGAGCGGAAACACACGGATGGACGGATCGCTCACCGCCGCGTCCAGGTGGTTGACGACGGTGCCGGTGTACGCCGTGCCCGACGCTGCCGGCGCGGCGGTCAGGCCCGTGACCTCCAGCCCGTCGACCAGGACCGCGTCCAGGGCGAAGTACGAGTAGTAGTAGACGACCTGACCGACGTCGGCCGCCCGGATGTCGGCCGCCATCGTGGAGATGTTGGTCATCGTGACGTCGCCCGGGCTGGCGCAGGCTGCCATGGTGGTGGACCCGTCCGGCAACGCGTAGGCGTAGAGGTGCAGCGTATCCAGGCCGTTGATGAAGTTGCCCAGCGGTTGATTGTCCTGGTCGTAAACCGTCACCTTCAGCGCGGCGTCGCAGGCCGGCACGTCGCCGGTGTTCTTCAACGCGGCGTAAAGTTCCAGCCCGTCAGGCCCGTCTCGCAGCGTGAGGGCGTACAGCGTGAGGACGCCGTCGCCGCCCGGTTCCAGCTCGACGTCGAGGCCGGGCGGAAAGATCAGAGCGTCGCCGGCAGACGGGCTCGGCCCGGAATGACCGGAACAACCGGCCGGCACCAGCGCGGCGAGCATGACGAGAACCTCCGTCCGCATCGGCGCGTCCCAGCATAAATCAGCGGCGAGCTTGGCGCCGCGGCCACAAACGACAGGTCCGCGTCAGGGGCCGGTCAGGCCCGCCACCAGAGCCGCCGCGCGCGCCCCCCGCGGGCGCAACGAGAGGCTACGGCTGTCGTCGGGAGCGATCGCGATGGCGATCTCCAGCCGCTCCGCCGGAGCGGCGTCCGGGAAACGATCGAGCCATTCGATGGCCACGGCGGCCCGATCGAAGGCGTCGGTCAGGCCCAGCTCTTCCAGCTCGCGCGCGTCGGCGACGCGGTACAGGTCCGCGTGAACCAGCGGCACCCGGCCGGGGTGCTCGTTGACGAGCGCGAAGGTGGGGCTGGCGACATGCCGGTCGGCCGGCACGTCCAGCCCGCGCGCGACCCCCTGGACGAACGTGGTCTTGCCGGCACCCAGCGGCCCGGTCAGCGCCAGCACGTCGCCGGCCTGCAGGAGGCGCCCCAGGCGCTCGGCGATGGCCTGCAGCTCGGCGGCGGTGCGCGCCGAGAAGGTCATCAGAGCTTGATCTTCTCGAAGTGGACCAGGTCGGCGAAGGCGGCGAACCGCTCGCGGATCTGCGACACGTCCAGCCGCCGGAACCGGTCCAGGCTGAAGTCCTCGACGCTGAACGAGGCCAGCACCGAACCCAGGATCATCGCCGTCCGGATGGTGGCCGGGCTGGTGTCGCCTTCGCGCGCCAGCCACCCCATGAAGCCGCCCGCGAACGAGTCGCCGGCCCCGGTCGGATCGACGACGTTCTCGATCGGGAAGGCCGGCGCCGCGAACACGCCCCCCTCGTGGAACAGCAGCGCGCCCGCGTCGCCGCGCTTGATGACGACGGCGCGCGGCCCGAGGGCGCGGATGGCCCGCGCCGCGGCCGGCAGGTTGGCCTCGCCCGAGAGCTGCCGCGCTTCCTCGTCGTTCAGCAGCAGCATGTCGACGCGCGCCAGCAGGCGCAGCAGCTCGGACCGGCGCCCCTCGATCCAGAAGTTCATGGTGTCGCAGGCCACGAAGCGGGGCTTTTGCCCCTGCTTCTCGGTCTGGTCGAGCACGCTCAGCTGCAGCGTCGGGTCGATGTTGGCCAGAAACAGGTAGGGCGAATCGGCCCAGGCCGCCGGCAGCTTGGGACGAAAGTCCGAAAACACGTTGAGCTGCGTGTCCAGCGTGGTGCGCGTCGAAAAGTCCGGGGCGTAGACGCCCGACCAGCGGAAGGTGCGCCCGGCCACCCGCTCGAGGCCGGCCAGGTCCACCTGGTGCGCCTGGAACAGCTCGGTGTGCGCCGGCGGGAAATCGCTGCCGACCACGCCCACCAGCCGCACCGGCGCCAGGAACGACGCCGCGACCGAAAAATACGAGGCGGCGCCGCCCAGCACGTCGGCGCGCTTGCCGAGCCGGGTCTCGACCGTGTCGAGCCCGATGGAACCGACCACCAACAAAGGCGAAGCTTTGGACATGCTCAGAACTCTCTCCCGTAAAGCGCTTTCAGCCGTTGACGCGCCTCGGGCGAAATCGCCTCCGGCGCGGTGAGAATCGCGTGCGCGGCCGCCGTGGCGCAACCGCATTCGGCCATCTCGCCCACATGGTTCGGCAGGTCGCGGATGATGGCCTTGGCCCCGGCCACGTTGGCGCGCAGCACCTCGATCACCGCCGCGGCGGTGACGGCGGCTTCTTCTTCGTGCCAGGCGTCGTAGTCGGTCACCAGCGCCAGCGACGCGAAGCAGAGCTCCGCCTCGCGGCAGAGCTTGGCCTCGGTGGCGGCGGTCATGCCGATGACGTCGGCGCCCCAGCCCCGGTGCAGCAGCGACTCGGCCTTGCTGGAGAACTGCGGCCCCTCCATGCAGACGTAGGTCCCGCCGCGGTGCAGGCGCTTGACGGGCTCCGCCGATTTGTGGTGGTTGCGCGCGTCGAGGGTGGTGTCGGCGATGCCGGCTTCCAGCGCCGCCGTGGCCACCACGGCGCCCAGGACCGGGCAGGTCGGCTCGGCGAAGGCCACGTGGCCGACCACGCCGTCGCCGAAGAAGGTCGACGCGCGGCGGAACGTCCGATCGATGAACTGGTCGACCAGCACGTAGTCGCCCGGGCTGAGGCCGTCCTTCAGCGACCCGACCGCCGACACGGACAGGACGCGCGTCGCGCCCGCCGCCTTCAGCGCGAACACGTTGGCGCGGTAGTTGATCTCCGACGGAGAAAACCGGTGCCCGGGACCGTGCCGCGGGATGAACAGCAAGCGGGTCTCGCCCACCCACCCGCTGACCAGCGGCCCCGACGGCCGCCCGTAGGGCGTCGACGCCTCGGCCGAGCGGACGTCGGCCAGCCCGTCGATTTCATAGAGGCCGCTGCCCCCCAGGACGCCGATCGTGATCGGCTTGGTCGTCTTGGATCCGGTCGTCATGGCCGCTCGCCGGTTTGGGTTCTAACATGTCGCACGGGGCGATTGAACGACCATGGCCGAAGGCGACTTCATCGATTACCTCGTCGCGCACGGCGCCTACGTCGAGGCCGCGAAGGTGGCGGCCGCCCGCGGCGAGCTGGCCCGCGCCATCACGCTCTACGAACGGGTCTGGCGGTTCGCCGACGCCTGGCCGCTGGCGCTGGCCATGGGCGACCGGCCGCTGGCGGTGCGGCTGGCGCTGGACGCCAACCAGCCGGACCGCGCCAGCGAGATCGCGGCCGACACCCCGCCGGACGCGGCGGGCGCGCTGGCAGCGGCGTTCGCGGCCCGCGGGCGCTTCTTCGAAGCGGCGCGGCAGGCCGAGCGCGCCGGCGACTGGCCGGCGGCCGCCGGCTGGTACCGGCGGGCGGGCGCCCCGCTGGACGAAGCCCGCGCCGAGACGCGCGCCGGCCGGCTGCGCGAGGCGGGCCTGATCTACGAGCGGCTGATCGCGCAGGGGAGCCCCGACGAGGCCGCCGCCGCCCGGCTGGCGCTGGGGCGCCTGCTGGCGCGCGTGGGCCGCCCCGAGGAGGCGGTCCGCCACCTTCAAACGGCGGCGCGCGCCGCCGGCTGGCAGGCGCAGGCCTGGCGGGCGCGGTGCGGGCCGCTGCTGGCCATGGGCTTGCGCGGCGCGGCCGCCGAGCTGGCCGACCGATTGCGGGCCCGCGACCCGTCGTCGCCCGCCATCCCCGACGAGCTGGCCGCCCTCGAAGAGGCGCAGGCCCAGGCTTCCCCCGTCGGCGGCGCCGGCGAGGTCGGCGGCCGCTATCAGCTGCGGCGCCTCCTGGGCGCCGGCGCGGTGGGCCGCGTGTACGAGGCGTTCGACACGCTGCTGGGCGCGGCGGTCGCGCTGAAGCTGGTCTCGGTGGGCGGGGGCAGCGGCGAGAGCGAGCGGCAGGCCTACGCCCGCTTCGCGCGCGAGGCCGAGGCCGCGGGCCGCCTGCGCCACCCCAACATCGTGGCGCTGGCCGACGCGCACGC
>JAICYS010000026.1 GCA_025934105.1 Myxococcota bacterium
ACGGACGGTCTTCGACTCGTCGTCCCAGCTCACGTCGACCCGCCGCACCGGGTCCATGTCCAGGGCCTTCGGGCAATCGCGCGTGTGGATGACCACGCCGTGGCCCCGGCTGATGAACCCGACGATCGAGTCGCCCGGAACCGGCGTGCAGCACTTGGCGAACTTGACCAGGATGTCGGCCTCCCCCTGCACCTTGATGCCGCCGATCGACCGCTTGGGGACGATGCGCCGCGACGCCGACGGCACCTCGGGCGCGGGCGCGACCGGCGCGGCGGTCCCGTTCGCCGCCGCGCGGTCGGCCAGCACGGCGTCGACGGCATGGCCCGGGCTGACCTTGCCGTAACCGACGGCCACCAGCAGGTCGTCGGCGCTTCCCACCCGCAAGCGGGCGGCGGCGGCGTCCAGCCACCCCTCGCGCTCGGCGCTGGCCAGCGCGTAGTCCTGCTTGCGCAGCTCGCGCCCCAGCAGATCCCGCCCCATCTGGCGGCTCCGCTCGCGCTGCTCCATGCGGATGTAGTGGCGGATCTTCGTGCGGGCGCGGCTGGTGACGACGAACTTCAGCCAGTCCTTGGAAGGCTTCTGGTTGGCCGAGGCCAGGATCTCCACCGTGTCGCCGTTGCGCAGCGTGTAGCGCAGCGGCACGATGAGCCCGTTCACGCGCGCCCCCGAGCAGTGCTCGCCCACCGCCGAGTGGATGGCGTAGGCCAGGTCGATGGGCGTCGCGCCTTTCGGCAGCGCCTTGACGTCGCCCTTCGGCGTGAAGACGAACACTTCGTCCTGGAACAGGTCGATCTTCACCGTCTCGATGAACTCGGTCGGGTCCTTCAGATCGCGCTGCCACTCCATGAGCTGGCGCAGCCAGGCGAAGGCCTTGCCGTCCTCGGCGGCGGGCGACGTCTGCTCCTTGTACTTCCAGTGAGCGGCGATGCCCTGCTCCGCGATCCGGTGCATCTCCTGCGTCCGGATCTGCACCTCCATCCGCTCGGCGCGCGGGCCGATCACGGTCGTGTGCAGCGATTGATAGAGGTTGGGCTTGGGCAGCGCGATGAAGTCCTTGAACCGCCCCGGGACCGGCGTCCAGTTCGAGTGCACGACGCCCAGCACCGCGTAGCAATCCCGCACCGACTCGGTGATCACGCGAAACGCCAGCACGTCGTAGATCTGCTCGACGTCGCGGCCGGTCTTCTTCATTTTCTGGTAGATGGACCAGAGGTGCTTGGCGCGGCCCCAGACCGTGGCCGGGATCTCCGCCTCGGCCAGGACCGTCTTCAGGCGCTCGACCACCTCGCTGATGTAGGCGGCGCGCGAGCCGGCCGTCTCGGCCAACCGGGCCACCAGGGCCGCGTGTTCCGTCGGCTCGAGGTACTGGAACGCCAGGTCTTCCAGCTCGACCTTCATCCACTGGATCCCGAGCCGGTTGGCCAGCGGTGCGTAGATCTCCATGGTCTCGCGCGCGATCCGCTCTTGCTTGTCGCGCGGCATGTGGCCGAGCGTGCGCATGTTGTCCACGCGGTCCGCCAGCTTGATGAGGATGACGCGGATGTCGCGCGCCATCGCCAGCAGCATCTTGCGGAAGTTCTCGGCCTGCCGCTCTTCCCGCGTGGTCCAGGGGATCTGCCCCAGCTTGGTGACGCCCTCGACCAGGAACTGGATCTCGCTGCCGAAGAGGCGCCCGATGTCCTCGGCGGTGGCGCTGGTGTCCTCGACGCAGTCGTGCAGGAGGCCCGCGCACACCGACGGAACGTCCAGCCGCAGCTCGGAGATGATCCGCGCCACGCCCACCGGGTGGACGACGTACGGCTCGCCCGAGCGGCGCTTCTGGCCGGCGTGCCGCTCGGCCGCGAAGGCGAAGCTGCGCTCGATCAGACCGAGGTCGGCGGTCGGATCGTACCCTCTGACCTGCGCGCAAATCTCCTGGACGGCGGCACTCATTGCGACTGTGGCGGCTCCCGCGTGCGCGCCTCGCCCAAAAGCGCGTGCCCGTAGTGCCCGCGCCGGGCCCGCGCGCAGCGGGCGGCCACGTATATGGATGACAGCTCCTTGAGCGCGGTCTCGAGGTTGTCGTTCACGACCAGGTAATCGTAGTCCGCGAAGTGCTCCAGTTCGCGTGTGGCGGTCACCAGGCGCCGCTCGATGGCCTCGGGCGCGTCGGTGGCTCGCCGCCGCAGCCGGCGTTCCAGCTCGGCCATGGAGGGCGGCAGGATGAACACCAGCACGCTCTCCTCGGGCCACTGCCGGCGGATCTGCGCGCCGCCCTGCCAGTCGATGTCGAACAGGTAATCCTTGCCGTCTTCCAGCGCGCGGTTGACCGTGTGGATGGCCGTCCCGTAGCGGGCGCCGTGGACCACCGCCCACTCGGCGAACTCGTGGCGCTCGACCATCCGCGAGAACTCGTCCTCGGTGACGAACTTGTAGTCGACACCGTCACGTTCGCCGGCGCGTGCGCCCCGCGTCGTGTACGAGACGGAGAACTCGAGCTTCTCCTGTTCGGCCAGGAGGTGTGCCAGCGTGGTCTTGCCCGCCCCGGACGGGGACGAGATCACCAGCAGGATGCCCCGGTGCGCTCCCGCCTCTGCGTCGGTCATTCGGTTGATTGTACCATCGACGCCGGTGTGGCCGAGTTTGGCGGGCGCCGGCTATTCGACGTTCTGGGCCTGCTCGCGCATCCGTTCCAGCTCGGCCTTCGCGTCGATCACCAGGGCGGCCATGCCGGCGTCCTGGGCCTTCGACCCGATGGTGTTCAGCTCGCGCCCGATCTCCTGGATCAGGAAATCCAGCTTGCGGCCGACGCCCTGGTCGGCGCCGGCCCGGGTCGAGCCGCGGCCTGCCAGGATGGCGCCGAGGTGATCCAGATGGGTGTCCAGGCGAACCAGCTCCTCGGTCACGTCCAGCCGCTCGGCCATCAGCGCCACCTCCTGGGCCAGGCGGCCGGGGTCCAGCGGCGCCTCGCGGGTGAGCGTGGCCAGCCGCTCGCGCAGCCGCTCGGCGAACTTCTGCGGCAGCTTGGCGGCTCCGGCTTGCAGAGCGCCGGCCAGGTCGACCAGCCGCTCGCGACGGGCGCGCAGATCCGCTGCCAGCGCGTCGCCCTCGCGGGCGCGCATCGCCTGCAGCTCGCGCAGCGCCGCGGCCAGGGCGGGACGCAGCGCCTCCCACAGCGCCTCGCCCGCCAGCGCCCCGCCGCGCGCCGACTGAAAGTAGGCGCCGACCGTGGTCAGCGAGACCGGCTCGTCGATCTCCAGCTCTTGCCGGAGCCGCTCGAGCACGTCGTAGAGCGTGCGGACGCGCGCCTCGTCGATACCGCCGGTGGCGTCGGCGGTCTCGTCCCGGATTTGCACGGTGACGGCGCCCCGCTCGACCGCCGCCCGGACCGCGCGAGCGATCTCGACGTCGCAGTAGGCGTCCGGGTCCGAGCTGCGGATCTTGAGGTCCAGGCCCCGGTGGTTGACGGAGCGGACCTCGACGCGCAGGCGCCGCTCGCCGGCGTCGACGGAGCCGCGCCCGAACCCGGTCATGCTGAGGAGGCTCACCGCCTCGGACTTTATACCCGCGGTTTGTACCAGTCGATCGTGCGGCCCAGACCCTCGGCGAACGACACGCCGGCCGTGTAGCCGAGGCGGGCGCGGGCCGCCGAGATGTCCGCCCAGGAGTGCTTGATGTCGCCGGCCCGCTCGTCCTCGTAGATCGGCTCGATCTTCTTGCCCAGGTAGTCGCCGATGAGCGCCACCACCCGATTGAGGTCGGTCGCCTGCCCGCAGGCGATGTTGAACACGCCCCCCGAGACCTGGCGGGCGTCGGCGGAGGCGGCCTTGAAGTTCGCCTCGATGACGTTGTCGATGTAGCAGAAGTCGCGCGACTGCGAGCCGTCGCCGAAGATGCGCGGCTGCTTGCCGGCCAGCGCGACGGTGATGAACTTCGGGATCACCGCCGCGTACTCGGACTGCGGATCCTGCCGGGGCCCGAACACGTTGAAGTAGCGCAGACAGACGGTCTCGAGGCCGTACGCGCGCGCGTAGATCTGCATGTACTGCTCGCCGGCCAGCTTCGAGCCCCCGTAGGGCGAGATGGGCGCCGGGGCCATGGTCTCGACCTTGGGCAGCACCGGATCTTCGCCGTAGGCGGCGGACGAGGCGGCGTAGACGACGCGTCGGACGCGCGCGCGGCGTGCCTGCTCCAGCACGCGGATGGTGCCGGTGGCGTTGGCGGCGTGGTTCTCGACCGGCTCCGCCATCGACTTCGGCACCGACGGGATGGCGGCCTCGTGGAAGACGAGCTCGGCCCCTTCGACGGCGCGCGCCAGCGCCTGGTCGTCCAGGATGTCGCCTTCGATGAGGTCGATCTGGTCCAGGAAGTCGGCGATGTTCTCGCGCTTGCCCGACGAGAAGTTGTCGATGACGCGGACCTTGTCGCCGCGGGCCAGGAGCGCGCGCGCCAGCGACGAGCCGATGAAGCCGGCCCCGCCCGTGACCAGGCAGAGACTCACGATCGGCCTCCGGCGATCATTTCGCGCGCGCTTCGGCCGCGAACTGCGCGATCAGCTGGGCGAGCGCAGGGTCGGGAATTTCCGGCGCCGCGCTGGCCACCGCCAGCGGCGGATCCTCGTCGAGACCGCGCGGGGGCGCCGCGGCCATGGAGCGGACGGCGATCCAGGACACCACGGTCACCGCCGGGACGATGAACAGCATGCGATGCTTGACCGACATGGTCGTACATTATCCCACCTCTCCGGGAGCGCAATTTTTCGAGCCGCCTCGAGCTCGCGGCCCGGTCCCCTCAAAATACGTCGTCATCAGGGCAGCGGAAGCCCAGCCAGCCCGGCGCCGAACCGCTCGCCGATCAGGCGCGCGCGGCCGTGCGCCGTCAGCTCGATGACACGCGGAGCGCCGCCCGTCCGGGCGCGATCGCGCGCGACGGCGCGGCAGGCGCCGCCGACGGCGGCCGAACGGATCGGCGCCGCCCCCGCCGCGGTCACCGCCACGGCCGCGGGCGAGCGCGCCGGCGCCGACGGGAGCAGCGTCCCGGTCGCGCCCGCCGTGAACCATCCGTTCGTCCGCGCGCCGGTGACGCGCAAGAGGAACGCCCGCGGCATCGGCCGGATTTCGAGGCGCGCGACCGCGCCCGGGATCGGGACCGGCGCCCCGAACGTCATCGTCGCCAGCGTCAGCTCGCGGATCGCCACGCCGTCGAGCCGGGCGTCGGCCGGGCCGTTTCCGCGGATCCACTTCTGCGCCGTCACCACGGCCACCCGCCCGCCGTCCGGGGATCGGGCGGCGGCCACCACGTGCCCCTCCTCGGCGGTGAGCTGCCGGAACCTGCCGCTGTCCGGGAGGTACGCGAACGCCTCCTGGTGAGGGTTCAAGATGAACTCCCCGGCCCCGCTGGGCGGGATGTGCAGCGGCGGCTTGAGGCGGCCCACGAAGACGACGGCGTCGTCGAGCCCGGCGCCCCAGGCCGCCGCCGCCGACGCGAGCGCCTCCCGCACCTGCGCCATCTGCGGGTGAACCTTGAGCGCGCCCAGGTCGGCCGCCTCCAGAACCTCGCGCGACCAGGGCATGTAGGCGCGGGCCAGCAGCGCCCGCACTTCGGTCACCGCCTCGTCGAAGCGCTCCTGTCGCACGAACGAGCAGGCCACGTTGAGCCGCGGCGCCAGGAAGTCGGGGTCGGCCTGCTCGGCGGCGCGGTACTTGGCGCGCGCGTCGTCCCATCTCCCCTGCCGGTAGACGATCTTGCCGTCGGCGTTGAGCTGCGTGGCCTCCGGCGCCGGGGGGCGGAACGGATCGGCGACGCCCACGCCGGGAGCCGGCGGCGACGGCAAACAGACCACCGCCGCCACGGCCGCCCACAGCGGCGTCATGGATCCAGCCAGACCCGCCGCAGATCGAATCGATCGCCCACCGCCGCCAGGCCGTGCACCCGGACCGACTCCAGCGCCGGCACGTCGTAGCGGTAGAGGAAAATGACCGGCTGCTCGTCGGCCAGCAGGTGCGCGATCCGGGTCAGCACGGGCGCGCGCGCCGCCGGGCCGCTGGCCAGCCGCGCTTCGTCGATGAGCGCGTCGAGCGCGGTCGAGCGGTAGCCGCCATAGTTGAACGCGCCGCCGGTGCCGTAAAGCGGCTGCGGGTTCTCGTCGGGCGCGCCCTCCCAGATGAGCGGCGCCAGGTCGAAGTCGCCGCGCTTGAGACGCTGGAGGATCGTGTTGGCGTCGGCCGGAATCAGATCGATGAGCACGCCGACCTTGCGCGCCTCCAGCGCGAACGCGTGCGCCTCGACGTGGAACAGCCGATTGCCGGAGGGCTCCAGCAGCGCCAGCCGGATGGGCCGGCCCAAGTGGTCGCGCACGCCGTCGGCGTCGGTGTCGCGATAGCCGGCGTCGTCGAGCGCGGCGGCCGCCGCCTTGCGGTCGAACGGGGGCGCCGGAATGTCCTCGGTCAGCGGCGGCCCGCCGATGGGCGTGGCCAGATCGTTGTGCAGCTCGCCGGCGAAGCGCGTGCGGTCCCACAGCTCGGACAGCGCGCGCCGGAAGCGCGGGTCGGACAACGGGTATCGGTTGTGATTCACCGACAGGAACGAGTACCGGCGCGACCGCAGCCGCAGCAGCTTGGTGGCGCCGTGCAACGTGGTCGGCTGGACCTGGTCGGGGTAGTGGGCGTCGATCACGCGCGACAGCAGGTCGATCTCGCCGCGCCGGGTGCGGTTGAGCGCGCGCACCGCGTCCGGGTCCAGGTCGAAGACGATCTCGTCGACGCCGCCGGCCGTGCCCCAGTAGTCCGGCGCGCGTTCCAGGCGGATGCGCTTGCCGCGGTCCCACCCCGCGAACCGGTAGGGCCCGGTTCCGATGGGCGCGCGGGCGATCGGGGAAGCTTCCGGCCGCACGTCGCGGACCAGGTGGTCGGGCAGGATCGGCACGTCGCAGAGCGCGCGCAGCGCCAGGTCCGACGGGCGCTTCAACACGAAGCGGACCGTGCGTTCCGTGACCAGCTCGATGGAGGCCACGTCGGCCAGCTCGGCGCGCAGGACCGGCGCGTCGGTTCCGCAGCGCAAGAGGGGCTCGACCGGCGCCTGCACGTCCATCACCCCGAACGCGCGGTGGTCGTGCCAGTGCACGCCGTTGCGGACGCGGACCGCGATGCGCATGCCGTCGTTCGAGACGTCCCAGCTCTCGGCCAGCGCCGGCCGGTACGTGCCGTCGCGGCAGTCGAGCAGCGTCTCGTAGATGAGGCCGCCCGTGATCTGCGCGGTGGCGGCCTCCCCCTCGGCCAGCGGCAACAGCGTGGTCGGCTCGGCGTCCAGGTGGACGCGCAGCGATCCGCCTCGGCGCGGCGGGGGCGGCACCTCGGCCGGCGCGGGCAGCGTCTCGGCGGGCGGAGGCGGCGCGCGCACGGGCGTGAATTCGGCCGCGGCGTTGGCCTTGGATTGCGCGGGCGGCGGCTTCTTTTGGCGGCAGGCGCCACCCGCGCAGACCACCGTCGCGAGCAGCAGCGCGACCCGCATTTCGCGCGCTTGCCCGAGAAAAATCGCTGTGTTATTGAGGTTCACCCGCATCGCGCGGTGGAGGGCTCGTCCATGAAGCGACTGCCGACCGTATATCACCGGATCATTCCCTTGGCAGTAGCGCTGCTCGCGCCGAGCGGCGTGCGCCTAGCTTATGGGCAGGGTCAAGAATTGCCACCGGTGAAGGTCGATTTGCCGCCGCCGCCGAATTTCAACGTTCAGACCGCGCCGGAGAAGTACCCCAGCGGCGAGCTGTCGATTTACGGGCTGCGCAAGCACATGAACCAGTATCTGGACAAGGACGTCCAGGTGCGCGCCTACATGCTGGAGGTCTACGAGTGCCCCGCCGAGCAGCGGAAGTGCAACGACGACCTGGCCGCCAAGACCAAGAAGCAAAAGAAGAAGGAGCTGAAGTCGGGTGGCCTGCCGGGCAAGGCGGGCGCGCCGCCGGCGGCCGACATGAAGGGCGGCTGCCGTCCGTGCGACCAGCCGCACTTCTTCCTGGGCGACACGCCCACCACCAAGCTCGACCACGGCCTGCTGGTGGCTGATTACCCGGTCAAGGACTGGAAGACCAACAAGCCGAAGCCTCTCGAGGTCAAGCCGGGGACGCAGGTGATCGTGACCGGCACCTTCGCGATCAACTCGATCGGCGGGTTCGCCGCCTCCGACGGCCTCATCATCCACAAGAAGCTGCAGGACAGCGAGGGCAAGGTCCTGGCCGAGGGCAACGCCGTGCTGCCGCCCGACGCGCAGACGATCAACCTGGAAGGCAAGCCGGCCGAGAAGGTCGGCGGCGCCCGCATCGACGCCGAGAAGGAAGCCAAGGGCAAGAAGTAACGTCCCGCGCGATCGACGCAGCCTTGCGCTGCTTCGATCGCCGGGCGGCGCTCGAGCGGTCCTCGAGCGCCCCGCGACGGCGGCGCTCCTGGCGGGCGCCCGAGCCGTCAGCGCGCAGACGCCGGGTCGAGCCGAAGGTCGTCGCAGAGAGGCTGCGCGACCCGGAACGCCCCGGCGTTTTTCGTTTCCGCCACGCAGTTCGGCCACACGTCCACGGTGTGGACGATCGGCGCCGGCTCGCCGGGGGGCTGGACCGAGACCTCCAGCACCAGCTCGGGGCGGCCGGCCGGCGGTTTCGGCAGCCAGGCGGCGGCCTGCAGGTTGCCGAGCGCGCTCACCACGCGCGCGATGGCGCGCGGATCGGCCGGCGGCTGGCTGCTCCAGGTCTCGCCGTCCGGGCTTCGCGCCTCCAGGGTCCCGCGTGTGCCGATCCGCCGGAGCTCGCGGACGTCGAAGTGGGCGAAGTCCAGCACCGTCGGCGAGCGGTCCGGCTTGGGCGGGGGGCTGGCGACCTTTACGGGCGGCGGCGCGGGGTGCGTGTCGCGCAGCGCCGCCGCCGGCCGCTCGGCCAGTTCGAGGAGGCGGCGCGGCGCCACGCGCACCGCCGCGGCGGCGCCCACCTGCGCGAACACCCCGCTGCCGCTCGCGTCGGCGTTGCCCAGCCGGACCTCGGACACGCCGCGGGCGTCCTCGATGGACACCGAGACGCGCGGCGGCGACAGCCCCGCGGCCGCCGCGGAGAGATCGGCCGTGCGGCGGCTTTCGGCCTGGGCGAACGCGTCCAGGAGATCCGCGACCGCGCTCCGATCCGCCGGGAGGTCCTGGGGTTGGAGTCGCCAGCCGCCGTCGGCCGCGTGCACCAGCGCGAACGCGGGCTGCCCGGCCTGCGCGACGGCGATCCGCCGGACCGAACCGCGGTCGAACCGGACCAGCAGAGGCTGGGCGGCCGGCGGCGCGCCATCGCGCGGATCGTGATCGAAGAACAGCAGATACGCCGCCAGCAGCGCGGCCACCGCTCCGAGAACGCCCAGCGCCCGCATCAGACCCGCCGGCGGCGCCAGACCCAGCCGCCCAGAGCCAGCACGCACAACGGCATCCCGACGACGAACAGCCGGAAGGCCCAGGCGATCTGCCCGGCCGTCGGCGCCAGCGCGACGGGCGTGACGTCCTTGGGGCCGATGCCGACCTGCGCCTGCCGTTGCGCCAGCCAAGCCACCGACGAGAGGACGAAGTCCAGATCGTAATCCCGCAACGTCACGCCCGACAGCCGCACGTTCATGACCAGGCGCCCGGTGCCGAGGACGACCAGCCGCTGCGGCACCGCGCCGGCGCGCTCCAGGGCGGCCGCCACCGAAACCGGACCTTTCCGGTCGCGGCCGGCGTCGAAGGTGAGATCGGCGTCCCCGCGGATGGTGGGCAGGTCGGTCTCCGCCCAGCCTTCCGGGCTGGTGCTGACGAGCGGCGTGATCATCCAGCCGGTCGCCGGAGGATCGGCGCGCGTGACCGACCGCGTGCGCGGCCAGAAAGTCAGCCGGCCGCCCAGCCGATCGGTGATCGGGTGGCGGCCATACTGGTCGGGGCCGGCCGCCCAGACCGACGGGCCCTCCACATCGCTGGCGCGCGAGGGGTCGACCACCAGGTCGTCGCCGAGGTGAACGCCGCGCCGAGCCGCCCAGTCTTCCAGGCCGAGGTGCGCGAACGCGCCCCCGCCGGGCGCGAACACCGGGCCGATCATGGCCAGCACGGCGCCCCCGGCCTCGCCGAACGCGTCCAGCTCGCGCTCTTCGGCGGCGGAAAAGGCGCTGGTCGGCTCGGCGACGACCAGCACCGTACATCCGCTGCGGCGCGCGTCGGCCAGGTGCGGCAGCGCCCTCGTCTGGTAGCCGTCGCCGCGCAACGCTTCGGCGAAGGTGCCGTACCCGCCGTCGCCCAGCCCGTCGACGGCGGGCTCGCCGTGGCCGGTCGTGAAGCAGACCGCCGGCGGATGGTCGTCGGTCACCGCCAGGATGGCCGAGACGAACGCCGACTCCCCGCGCCAGCCGCGCAGCGCCGGTCCGGGCTCGCCCTCGGCGTCGACGGCGGAGTCGACCAGATCCGACTCGGTCACCACCTTGGCGCGGCCGCCCGAGGTGAAGACGATCGCCCCCTGCCCCATGTCGAAGGCGCTGATGCCGTACTTCTTGGCGGCCGCCTCGGCCCGCTGGGGCGCGCGGTCGGGGTCCACGATCGCGACCTGCAGCCGGCCCCCCGCGTAGCGGACGCATCGCTCGGCCAACTCGCGGACCAGGCCGGCGATGGTGCGGGCCCGCTCGGAGTCGCGCTTGGGATAGGCGAAGATGGTCGCCTGCACCGGACGCGGCAGATCCCGCAGGACGGCGACGGTCTTGTCCGATAGCGCGTAAAGCTGGGCGCGCGTCCAGTCGCCGCGCGCGAAGTGTCGGCCCGCCACCACGTTCACCATGGCGGCGATGGCCAACACCAGGATGGCGGACGCGCGCGGCGCCAGCCGGCGGGCCGCCGGCGTCCCTTCGGGCGCGGGTCCGCGCAGCCTGGCCAGCCGCGCGGTGGCGGCGGCCAGCGCCAGCACCGTCAGGCTGACCAGCAGGACGATCGGCCGCGAATCGACGATGCCGTGCCCGAAGTCCTCCATCGTCCGGAACAGGCTGGTCCGCCGCAGGGCCGCCGCCAGCGCCGGGGTCCGCGCCTCCGATTCCAGCGCCCCGGCCAGCAGCGCCGCCACGAACAGCACGAACGACAGCGTGGCCGCGACCAGCTGATTGCGCGTCAGCGCCGAGGCCAGCAGCCCGACGGCCAGCGCCGCCATCCCGAGCAGCAGCGTCCCCAGATAGCCGGCCGCGATCGGCCCCGGATCCAGCCGGCCGCCGATCACGCGCAGATAGCCGACCATCAAGGCCGTCGGGGCCCAGGCGGCGACGTAGAAGCCGACGGCGGCCAGCCACTTGCCCGCGATGACCTCGAACGGGGAGACCGGCGCGGTCAGCAGCGGCTCGATGGTGCCGGTGCGCAGCTCCTCGGCCACCAGGCGCATCGGGATCACCGTCGCCAGCAAGCCGACCGCGATCCAGTAGAGAATCGTGCCGCCGAAGAAGAACTCCATCACGCCGCCCGGCGGCGCGTCGGGGCGTCCCAGGAACTGGACGAACATCCAGAACACCAGCCCCTGCAGCGACAGGAACAGCGCCAGCACCGCCCAGCCGGCCGGGGTGCGGAAGTAGCCCGCCCACTCGCGGCGCGCGAGCGCCAGGATCCGCCTCATGCCGCCCCACCCCCCTCCTCGGCGGTGGCCCGGCCGAACAGCTCCTCCAGCGACGGCGTCTCCAGCCGCAGCTCGCGCAGGACCAGCCCGCCGCCGGCAGCGGCGCGAAATACGGCCTCGCGGACGTCGCCGTCGGGCGCTCCCGCCGCCAGGATCAGCGCCAGCCGGCCCGCGTCCAGCGACGCGACCGAGGCCACGCCGGGCAGCCGGCCGAACAGATCGGCGGCGCGCCCCTGCTCGTCCGGCCTCACCTCGGCGAGCACGCGGCGGGCGCCCGACAGCCGCGCCTGCAACGCGCCCGTCCGCTCGGCGGCCACCAGCTTGCCGCGCCGGAGAATCAGGATTCGGGTCGCCACCGCCTCGACCTCCGACAGGACGTGCGTCGACAGCAGGATCGTCCGCTCGCGCCCCAGCTCGCGGATCAGCGCCCGAGTCTCGCGAATCTGATTCGGATCGAGCCCGGCGGTCGGCTCGTCGAGGATCAGGATGGGCGGCTGCCCCAGGAGCGCGTCGGCCAGGCCCACGCGCTGGCGGTACCCGCGCGAGAGCGTCCCGATGATCTGCCGGCGCCGATCGCCCAGCGCCACCCGCCCGACGGCGCCGTCGATCTCCGCTCGGCGGCCCGCGCGCGGCACCCCTTTCAAGGCCGCCCGAAACGCCAGGTACTCGTCGACCCGCATCTCCGGCGGCAACGGCACCGCCTCGGGCAGGTACCCGACGGCGCGCCGCACCTCGCGCGGCTCGTCGGCGATGGATCGGCCGGCCAGCGTGGCAACGCCGCGCGTGGGCGCCAGAAAGCAGGTCAGGATCCGCATCATCGTCGACTTGCCGGCGCCGTTCGGCCCCAGCAGGCCGGCGATCTCGGCGCGCCCGACCTCGAACGAGACGCCGTCCAGGGCCGGCGGCTGGCCGGTCGGGCCGTACGTCTTGCTCAACCCCTCGACGCGGATCACGCCCGGCAAAGTGTAGTGCAGGACCGCGGCGCGGGAGCGCGGCTTTGCCCGCGCCAGCTCATGAAGGGAACACCGGACCCTGGCCACGGCCCCGGGCCGCGCGGGCGCGCCCGCCGCGCCGACCTATTCCAGCCCGCGATCCCGCAAGGAGCCGTCGTCCTCGCCGCGGAGGTGTCCGACCTCGTGCAAGAGCGTCCGGGAGATCGCCTGGTCCAGCTCGTTGCCGTCGTGCACGGTCCGCAACAAGTTCCGCCGGTAAAGGACGATCGCGCGATCGCCGCTGTCGCACTGAAGCGGCTCGCTGGTCGACGGCGGCGCCGAGCGCCCCTTGCGCGAACGCCCGGACGAGCTGGGGGGCGGCGCCTCGTCGTGATAGTCGAGCGGCAGCCCGCGAAACAGCCCCAGGATGGTGGGCGACAGCGGCGGCTTCTCGGCCGTCAGGTCGTCCAGCGCCGGGAGATCGGCCGCCTCGACCCGCACGCCGGCCAGGTCGCGCCGGAAGTCCGGCGGCAGCGCGGCCACCGCCCGCTGGACGCGCGCGGCGAAGTCGGCCGCCGAGATGTCCGGCGCGGGCGGGAACGACTTGGGGTCGGCCGCCGTGGCAGCCGCCAGGTGCCGCGCCGCGGCCGCCTGATCGCCCATCCGTTCTTCGATGAGGCCCAGGTGATAAAGCGCGTGGGCGTGCTCGGGCGCCTCGGCCAGCACCTTCTCGAACGTGCGGCGCGCGTCGTCGAACCGACAGAGCTCGAACAGAGCCACCCCGCGCTCGTACACCGCGGCCGAAAACCGCGGCTGCACCGCCAGCGCGGCGTCGATGCGCCGCAAGGCCTCCCCCGGCCGGCCGAGGTCGATGAGCGCCTGCCCTTCGAGGAGCGCCAGCCGGGCGACCTCCTCGGTGTCGCGGCGCGAGACGTGGCGGCTCCCGCGCCGCGCGTACTCGAGGCCGATCGCCGAACGGTCGGACGATGCCGGAAGCTGGTTGATCTGCAGATCCGCGGCCGCCTCCAGCGTCTCCGGGTCGTCCGGCGACAGCGCCAGCGCCAGCTCGAGAGCGTCGCGGGCCTCGTCCAGCCGATCCAGCCGCATGAGCGCGATGGCCCGGTTGTGGTGGGCCTCGACCGACCGCGGCGCCTGGCGCGCCGCCTCTTCGGCGCAGGCCAGCGTGCCGGTGTAATCGCCCTTGTCGAACAGATCGGCGGCGCGATCGAGCAGATCGGCGACCGGGGCGTCGACCCAGGCCGGCTGTTCCGGAAAACAGCGGCGCAGGGGGCGCGGCGGCGGCTCCGTCGCGTCCTTGTCGGCCTTGGCGACCGGCGCCGGCGCCGCTGGGCAGGTCGCGGCCACCGGGTGCGGCGGCGGCGCGCGATGACAGCCGCCGAGGACGCTGGCGGCCAGGGCCGCGCCCAGACGCAGCAAGCCACGCGCGCGACCAGAGCTCCCGGGCTTCATGAACCGCTTCATATTACCCGAGCTGCCGCCCAGTTCCGCAAACTCCGAATCGCGACGGACCTAGTGGGCGGCGCCCCAGGTCGGGCCAGACCCGACGTCCACGACCAGCGGAACCGCTAGCTGGTACACGGTTTCCATCTCGTTCTTCACCCATCGCATGAGGTCCTGGGCCTCCGCCTCCGGGACCTCGAACACCAGCTCGTCGTGGACGGTCAGCAGCAGGGCCGCCCCCGAGACCGGCGCCGACCGGGTCTCGATCGCGTGGTCGACCCGAATCATCGCCAGCTTCAAGAGGTCGGCGGCCGAGCCCTGGATGGGCGTGTTGCGGGCGATCCGCTCGGCGTAGGCGCGATCCTGCGAGCGGCTGGCCCGGATCTCGGGCAGCGGGCGCCGGCGCCCCAGCAGCGTCGTGACGGCCGCCGCGTCGCGCGCGTCGGCGATGGAGCGCTCCATGTAAGCGCGCACGCCGGCGTAGCGCGCGAAGTAGCTGTCGATGTAGGCGCGGGCCTCGGCGCGCGGGATGCGCAGCACCTGCGCCAGCCCGAAGTCGCTCTGCCCGAACACCAGGCCAAAGTTGATGGCCTTGGCGACGCGGCGCTGCTCGGCGGTGACCGCCTCCGGTGACACCCCGAACACCTCCGCCGCCGTCCGCTGGTGGATGTCCTGGCCGGACCGGAACGCCTCCAGGAACGCCGGGTCCTCCGAGAAGTGCGCCAGGATGCGCAGCTCGATCTGGGAATAGTCGGCCGACACCAGGACGTGTCCGGGCTTGGCCACGAAGGCCTCGCGGATGCGGCGGCCGAGCTCGGTGCGGATCGGGATGTTCTGCAGGTTGGGGTTGCTGGACGACAGGCGGCCGGTGGCCGCGACGGCCTGGTTGAAGGACGTGTGCAGCCGGCCGGTGGTCGGGTTCACCAGCGCCGGCAGCGCGTCGATGTAGGTTCCGCGCAGCTTCGAGAGCGCGCGGAACTCGACGATCTTGGCCGGCACCGGGTGCAGGCGGGCCAGCTCCTCCAGCGTGTCGGCGTCGGTGGAGGGACCGGTCTTGGTCCGCCGGACGACCGGCAGCGACAGCTTGCCGAACAGCACGTCGGCCAGCTGCTTGTTGGACGCGATGTTGAAGGTCCCGCCCGCCATGGCGTGGATCTCGGCCTCCAGCGCCACCAGCGACTGGCCGACCTCGTGGCCGATCTGGCGCAGCTTGGCCACGTCCAGCGAGATGCCGCGGCACTCGATGCGGGCCAGCGCGCGCGCCAGCGGGACCTCCAGATCGCGGTAGAGGCCGTCGAGGCCGGCGGCAGCCAGTCCCCGCGCCTGCTTGTCCGCCAGCGCCAGCGCGGCGGCCGCTTCGGCGGCCAGCCGCGGCGCGGCCTCTTCGACGGCGATGTCGCTGCCCGGCCGCGCCGAGGCGCCCGTCCCCATCCAGCTCGCGCGGGCGGGCGGCGCGGGCACCTGCTCGGAGGCGGCGACCACGTCCAGGTCGTAGTGCGTGCGCGCCGCGTCCAGCAGGTAGGCGGCCAGCATCGAGTCCGACGCGACCGGCCCCAGCCCCACGTCCCGCTGGCTGAGCAGCACCTGCAGCGTCTTGGCGTCGTGCGTGTGCCGGGCCACGCCCGGCCCGCCCAGCACCGGCGCGAGATCGGCCAGCGCCGCCTCCGGCAGGCAGGCCGGGGCGCCCAGGTATCGGTGGTGAAACGGGATGTAGGCGCGCCGCCCGCCGGGCAGCGCCAGCGCCAGACCCACCAGGTCGGCCCGCACCGCGGAGACACCGTCCCACAGCGCCGCGATGCCGGCCGCGCCGGCCGCCTCGGCGGCGCCTGCGAATTCGGCCAGCGCCGCGCGATCGAGGAGGATCTCCGCCGGGTCCAGCGGCGCCGGCGCGGGCACCGGCAGCGCCGCCGGCTCGGGCGCCGCCGGGACGCCGGCCGCCGCGTCGCGCGCGTTTCCGCGGTCCAGCGCGTTCAGCTGCTCGGCCAGGCGCGAGAACTCCAGCTCGCGGAACAGCGCGCCCAGCCGCTGCTGGTCGGGTTCGCTGCGGTGCAGCTCGGCCAGCGTCTTGGGCAGCGGGACGTCCTCGCGCAGGCGAACCAGCTCGCGCGAGAGCAGGATGGCGTCGCGCGCCTCGGCGATGGCGGCGCCGCGCTTGCCCTTCACCTCGGCCACGCGATCCAGGAGCGCGCCCAGCGAGCCGAACTTGTTGATGAGCTCCGCGGCGGTCTTGGGGCCGATGCCGGGCACCCCCGGCACGTTGTCGATGCTGTCGCCCATCAGGGCCAGCACGTCGCCCACCTGCTCGGGGCCCACCCCGAACTTCTCGCGCACCTCGTCGGCGCCGAAGCGGCGGTTGCGCATCGTGTCCAGCACGAACACATCGCCGCAGCAGAGCTGCATCAGGTCCTTGTCCGACGAGCAGACCACGACCTCCATCCCGGCACCGGCCGCGACCCTGGCCAGCGTGGCGATGATGTCGTCGGCCTCGAACCCGGGCACCTCGACCTGCGCCAGGCCGAACGCGTCGACGACGGTCCGCACCAGCGTCAGCTGCGCCGCCAGCTCGGGCGGCATCGAGGGGCGGTGCGCCTTGTATTCGGGGAAGATCTCGTTGCGGAAATTGTCGCCCGGCGCGTCGTAGACCACGCAGAGGTGGGTCGGGCGCTGCTCGCGCTCGATGCGCAGGATCATCTGGCAGAGGCCGTAGATGGCCCCGGTCTGCAGCCCCTTCGTGGTGGTCAGCGGCGGCAGCGCGTGGAACGCGCGGAACAGAAAATTGTAGGCGTCGACGATGTAGAGGCTCGGTTTGCTCGACACCGAAGTTGTGACATCCGCCATGGGCACGGCCCTGGGCGTTTATGACACAATGGTCCTCCCTTGCCGAGGGCTGGAATGCGCATAGCCCGGGCCCTGCGCCGAATCGCCGGCGGAACGGTCCTGGCAGCGGCGGGCCTGGTGCTGGCCGCGTCGGTGGTGCTGCAGGGGCCCCGGCTGGGGCGCCTCATCGAGGGGGCGCTTCCGCCCTTCGCCGGCAAGCTGCACATCGGCGGCGTCACCTGGCCGCTGCGCGCGCTCGGCGACCTTCTGACCGACACGCCGACGCCGATCGTCGTGGACGAGCTGCGCATCACCGACCCCGAGGGGACGGTCGTACTGGACGTGCCGCACCTCGAGGCGCGGGTGCGCCTGCGGAGCCTGCTGAAGGGCAACTTCGCCATCGAAACGCTGCGGGTGCCTCAGGCGCTGTGGCGGTTCTCCCAGCTCAAACACGGCGACGGGATCGGCTTTCTGGCGGCGCTGGCGCCCAAGCCGGATCCCAGGGCGGCGACTGCGAAGCCGCGCGATCCCGACGCGCCGGGGACCTTCTTCGCGATCGACGACGCCGAGCTGGGCGACCTGACGGCGGTGCTCGATTTCCCCGGGGTCTGGGGGCTGGAGCTGCGCCACGCCCACGGCCACGTCACGCTGCTGCAGACCGGCGTCGACCCGCATCACCCGTTCTTCGGGTTCGACGCCACCTCGGTCGTCGCCGAGGGGGGCGGCGCGCTGCGCATCCTGGGAGACAACGTGCTGCCGTTCGACCGGGTGGTCATCAACCGGGTGGCGACCACCCGCGAGCGGCCCGACGACATCGTGCTGGACCTGGCCGCGGCGGACACGGGGCGCAGCCGGCTGTCCGGCCGGGGCGCCTTCACCGGCATCTACGGCGCCAGCAGCGTGCCGGGCATCGACCTGCACGTCGCCTTCGACCACGCGGCAGACGCGCTCAGCGCCGTGGCGGCCGCCAAGGGGCTGGCGAACCTCGAGATCGGCGGCGACGGCGCGCGCATCACGGCCGACCTATCGCAGCCGTTCGCGAAGCTCCAGGTGGGCGCGCAGATCGCCGGGCTCGACGTTCGCTACGGGGACTATCGCGCGCGCGACGTCGGGCTGCGGCTGGCGTTCGACGGCGGCACCGGCCGCGTGAACGTCGACCGGCTGTCGTTGGGAGCGCCCGGCGGCGGCACGTTGAGCGCCGACGCCAAGCTGGACACGCAGACGATGGGCCTCGGCGCCACGCTGGGCTTTCACGGATTCCACACCGAGAGCTATCTGCCGCCGGGGCTGCGGGCCCTGGGCGGCGGCCGGCTGGACGGCCGCATCGAGCTGCAGGGCGACCTGGCCAAGACCAGGCTGCGCGTCGGCAAGCTGGAGCTGCGGCTGGCGCGGGCGGCCGCCGCCGGGTTGCCACGCGACATCCGGCTGCGCGGGCGCGCCGAGGCCTCACCGGCGCTGGCGCGCACCGACGGGATCACCGTCGCCGCTGGCGGCGCCGAGGCGACCCTGCGCGGGTCGGTCGACCTCGGCCGGCGGCGCCTGGACCTGGGGCTGGCGGCCACCGCCCCCGAGCTGCCGCGCCTGCTGAAGGAGATGGGCCTGCCGCCGCTGGCGCAGGGGGCGCGCCTCGACGCGCGGGCGACCGGGCCGCTCGACGATCCCTCGGCCAGCGCCGACCTGGTCCTGGAGGGGGTCGGCGCCGGCAGCCGGCGGGTGCGCCGCCTGGACGCGCGCGTCTCGCTGGAACACGGCGAGGTCCGGCTGGAGCGGCTGACCGGCCCGGCCTTCGGCGGCCACCTGGAGGCGCGCGGCACCGTGCAGCTGCCGCGCGGTCACGCTGGTCGGGCAGGCGTCCCCGTCGCCGATCTCCGGCTGAACGCGCGCGACATCGACCTCGGCGCGCTGGCCCCCGAGACGGGCGTGACCGGCCGCGTGAGCCTGTCGCTGGATGCGCGCGGCCCGCTGGACGCGCCCAGCGCCCACCTGGAGATCCCCGCCGGGACGGCGATCCACGCGCGGGGCCACACCTTCCTGCTGGGGCCGGTGTCGATCGCGTCCGACGGGCGCAACGCCGACATCAAGAGTCTGCACCTGGCCCACCAGGGGGGCGGCACCCTGGATCTGCGCGGCCGGGTCGCGCTCGCGTCCGAGGAGGTGAGCCTGGATCTGGCCCTGGACGGCTTCCCGCTGGCGGCCCTTCCCGGCTCGTCCGACGCGGCCCTGACCGGGGTGGCCGGCGCGCGGCTGCACCTCGCCGGACGCGCCGAGCGGCCGCAGGTCGCCGGCGAGATCGATCTGCGCGACGTGAGCGCGCGAGGGGTTCGGCTGGGGTCGGGGCACCTGGCGCTGTCGCCCGTGACGGTGGGGCGCGGCCACGTGCCGGGCGTCGGAGTCCACGGCCAGCTCTTCGATCGATTCGACGTCGACGCCGAGGCGGCGCTGACGGCCGGCGGCCCGACCGTGCACGGGCGGGTGGCGTTCCGGCGCCTCGAGCTGCAGGCGCTGGCGCCCGAGCTGGCGGCGCTGGGCGACGGGCACGGGATCGCCACCGGGCGCGTCGCCGTCGACCTGGACCCCGGCCGGCCGCCCGCCGTCGACGTGCTGCTCCCCGAGCTCTGGCTGTCGGTGGCGCGCCCGGTGGACGGTCCCAACGGCGAGACCACGGTGGAGCGCGTCCGCATCGAAGCCACCCGCCCGGTGCACGTCCACGTCGACGGCGATCACGTGGCGCTGGACGAGGCGCGCTTCGCCACCGACGGGGGCGACCTGCGGATCCAGGGGCGCCTCGACGGCCGGGCCATCACAGGGGCGGTCTCGGGCCACCTGGATCTGGAGCTGCTGGAGCCGTTCACGCGCGGCACGCTCGAGCGGCTGGGCGGCGACCTCAGCGCCGAGCTGACGGCCGGCGGCACGCTGGATCGCCCCGACCTGCGCGGCGAGGTGGCCATCGTCCACCCGGTGCGGCTGCGGACCCGCGCCCTCGATCGCGACGTCAGCATCGACTCGGGACGGTTCAAGCTGGGCAGCGGCGGCCAGGTCGGGCTGGAGAACCTGGCGGTCACGGTCGACGGCGCGACGCTGAAGCTGTCGGGACGCGCGACGCTGGGGCCGGGCTTCATGCCCGAGAACCTGCAGGCCGACGTGATGGGCGACGTCAGCGCGCGGCTGCTCGCGCAAGCCGTGCCCGACGCCATCTCGGACGCGCAAGGCAAGGCCCACGTGCGCGGCCAGCTCCGCGGGACGTTGCTGCACCCGGAGATCCGCGGGCGGCTGGACCTGGAGGCCATCGACTTCCGGCTGCGCGATCTGGGGACCGAGGTGCAGGTGGAAAGCGGCATCGTCGAGATCAACAACGACGGGGTGGTCCTGCACAACGTGAAGGTCCTGTTCGACGACCAGGGGACGCTGGTCATCGGCGCGTCGGGGGTCCGGGCCGGCCGCGTGCAGTTCAGCAGCCTGTTCCCGTTCAAGCCCGGGGAATTCGACCTGCCGCTGCACGGCGAGCGCCTGACCTATCGCACGCCGGGAGTGTTCGAGATCGACGACCTGGCGTTCGACCTGGATCTGATCGGCAGCGTCGATCAGGGGTTCGGACTGGGCGGCGAGGTCCGGCTGGTGTCGGGGCGCTACCTGCAGTCCTTCAACGTGAAGGACCTGGCCATCAGCCCGCGCGTGAACGAGTCCAGCGTCCGCCCGTTTTACGACGGCAAGCCGCTGCTCGAACAGCTGAAGCTGGATCTGTCGGTCCGGACGGTGGGCGACGGCTTCGTGGTGCAGAACAACCTGGCGCCGGAGATCCACGCCGACGTGATCCTGCACGTGGGCGGGACGCTGGCGGTGCCGCAGCTGGCCGGTGACGTCCGGCCGACCGACGGGCGGTTCAACATCCCCTTCATGCGCGGCGACTTCGACCTGGTCCCCAACGTCAACCACGTCACCTTCATCGCCACCAAGTCCATCGCCGACGGCGACACACCCGACATCGAGATCGAAGCCGTCAACCAGGTCACGGACGCGAACGGCAACGACCACACCGTCCACATGCGCATCAGCGGGCCCTTGCGCGAGGCGCAGATCGATCTCTCCAGCGACGACGGGTTGGACCGCAATCAGACCGCCTTCCTGCTGCTGACGGGGCGGACCTCGGCGTCGACCTCGTCGCCCTTCGGCACCCAGAACGCGACGGTGGGCGCCAACCTGACCACCGGCGCCGACATCGCCGGACAAGCCACGCGCGACACGGTGGCGAACCTGATGGAGCCCTACATCGACGACACCTTCCAGCGGCTGACCGGCCTCAACCTGCGGCTGACGGTCGGCTCGGACGGGTTCGAGGGGCGCATCCGCAAGCGGGTCAGCCGATACGGCGACCTGCAGCTCGATTACCTGCAGGGATTCCAGAATCAGAGCCACTGGAACGGCCAGGGGAACCTGTGGCTGGTCGACTATCTGAGCCTGGGCGGCGGGATCGAGCAGGTCCGGCTCTCGTCCGAACAGGGCGTCCCCGAGACGCTGCCCCTCAATTACAATTTCGAGCTGCGCCTGGATTACGCGATAAGAAGGTGATGCCGGCTGATCGGCACGTCTTGCGCCCCGACCCCGTTCCTCTCCCCCCGTGACTCGCGCGACCGCCTCGATCCTCTTCGGCGCCGCGCTGGCCTGCGCGGCCGTAACGCGCGCGCGCGCGCAGGAACCGGTGGCCGCCGTGCCGGTGGCGGGCTACGAGCTCGGCGGCACGCGCATCGATCCCGACGACAAGCTCCGCAGCTTCATCGCCTCGGTCGCCGCCGTCGGCGAGCCGTTCGTGCCGGCCGGGCCCAGCGACCTCATCGGCCAGCCGCTCGGGACCGTGCCGCGCCTGGTGCGGGCCTTCGACGCCATCGGGTACCGCGCGGCGGTCACCACCCGCGGCGGCCCGGGCGGGATCACGCTGGTCGTCAACCTGCTGCCTTACGAGCGCCTGCGCTACGTGTTCGTGACCGGCAACTGGCGCATCCAGCAGGACGAAATCCAGCGGCGGATCACCATCCGTCCCGGGCAGGCGATTCCACCGGCCGGGCCCGAGCGGGCCGCCGTCCTCGAGCGCGAGCGCGAACACGTCATCGATTTTCTGCGCAGCCGGGGCTACTTCGAGGCGAACGTGCGCCTGGAGGCCCGCCCCGGCACGGCGCCCGGCGCGCTGGACTTCTACGTGATGGTCCGCCTGGGGCCCGCCTACCCGCTCGGCCCCATCACCTTCACCGGCAACCACGCGCTGCGCGCGGACGAGATCGACCCGATGTTCCGGCACGCCGACTGGCTGACGTTGTGGAACACGCCGGTGCCGTTCACGCAAAAGCAGCTGCGCGAGGATTTGGACGCGCTGACCAAGCGGTACCGCGCGCTCGGCTACGTCGGCGTGCGCGTCACCACCGATTTCAGCGTCGGCCACAGCGTGGATCGGGCCGCCAAGAACGTCCGCATCGGCGTCACCATCAACGAACGCAAGCGCATCGTGGTGGCCTTCGAGGGGAACACCAGCCAGTCGCGCGGCTCCCTCCTGGACGTCATCACCCTGTTCAGCCGCGGGTCCTACGACGACTACGAGGTCAGCGCCAGCGCCGACGCCATCCAGCGCCACTATCAGGAGGCCGGCAACTTCCTGGCGCGCGTCGACTGGCGCCGCGAGCGCCTCTCCTCCGACGAAGAGCGGATCGTCTTCAGCATCGACGAGGGGCCTGGCCTCAAGGTCCGGTCGGTGGACTTCGCCGGAGCGCACGCCCTGTCGCCGGCCGAACTGGCCGAGGTCGTGTCGGTGCGCCCCTACCCGTTCCTGGGCATCGGCTCGGGCGGCTACGCGACCGGCAAGCAGCTGGAACAGGACGTCGAGCGCCTGCTGGAACACTACCGGTCGAAGGGGTTCCTGGAGGCCAAGGCCCGCGTCGACGCGGCGACCAGCCTGGCCGCGCTGGGACACGTGGGCGCCGTCGCCGCGGCGGCCGAGACCTCCTCGCGCGACGCGCGGGACCTGCACGTGCGCTTCACGATCGACGAGGGGCCGCGCGTCCGGCTGGCGTCCGAAACCTTTCAGTCGACGGACGCGACGCCGCTGCCCTACGGCGAGCAGTTCCTGCTGGAGAGCGTGGCGCTGCGCCCGGGGGCGCCCTATTCGCCGGCGGCGGTGCACGCCGACGTCAAGCGGCTGGTCCGCCTGTTCGGGGACACCGGCTACGGCCTGGCCATCGTCGAGCCCGACGTCGACCGCCGCGGCGACGCGGTCGCGCTGACCTGGAAGGTGACGCTGGGCCCGCGCATGCAGGTGGGGCCGATCTTCGTGCGCGGCAACTTCGTCACCCGGAACCAGACCATCCTCGAGCAGATCCGGCTCCGGCCGGGCGACACGCTGAAGACCACCGCCGTCGAGCGCAGCCAGCGCGACATCGGCTTCATGCAGCTCTTCAACAACGCGTCGCCGATCGCCTTCCCCGAGAAGGACGGCCGGCGGCCGGTGCAGCCGATGGTGGTCAACGTCGAGGAGCGGTACGAGCAGTTCAGCGTCCTGCACCTGGGCGTCGGCGCGTCGACCGACCAGAAGCCGCCCGATTCGTCCTTCCCGGTCGGCGTCTACGTGCGCGCCGGTTACGACAACCGCGATCTCCTGGGGCGCGCCTGGGCCCTGGACAGCACCTTCACCTACGGCACCGCCATCTTGAAGGGGAACGTGTCGTTCCTCGACCGGCGGTTCCTGGGGACGCTCTTTCGCCTGGACGCATCGTTCACGTACCTCAATCAGGCCACCGTGCGGCTGGGCGACATCCACTCGGGCGGCGGCTCGATCGGCCTGTCGCGCGAGCTCTTCCCCGGGGTCGACGCCGGCCTGCATTACAACCTGCGCAACACCACCCACACGGAGCCGCTGCTGCGGCAGTCGGGCGCCGACGAGCTGACCCAGAACGTGACCCTCGGGACCACCGTCGGCAGCCTGAGCGCCAACGTCGAGTGGCTGCGCATGGACAACCGCCTGCTTCCCACCCGCGGGTTCCGCGTCGACGCCATCGCCGAACTGGCGCTGCCGGCCTTCTCGGTGCCGCTGCGGCCGTTCCCGTTCGCCATCGGCGACGACAGCTTCTTGAAGATCGGCGTGCACGCGCTGTCTGTCATCCCGCTCGGGCGGCGGATCTACTTGCGCCACGGGTTCCGCTTCGACCAGGGGCTGCCGCTGGGCGGTGCGTCGCTGCTGCCCAAGGTCGAGCGCTACTTCGCGGGCGGCGACACCACCATCCGCGGCTACCAGCTCGATCACGCACGCGTCGAGGTGGTCGAGTTGCCGCTGGCGCCCGTCGACCCGCGCAACCCGGCGGCTGGCGGCCTTTACAACGTGGAGTACCGGCCGCTGGGCGGCAACCTGCGCATCCTGCAGAACATCGACCTGCAGTTCCCGATCCTGCCGCCCTGGTACGGGGCGGTGTTCATGGACAACGGCGTGGTGGCCGACTCGCTGAGCAGCCTGGGCGCCCGCCAGTTCCGCCACGGCGTCGGCATCTCACCCCTGCTGATCCGGCTGCCCATCGGCGATGTCAGCCTGGCCTGGGGCTGGCCGCTCGATCCCGGCCCGGGCGACACGCGCATCGGCGTCCTTCACGTGAACGTCGGGCTGATGTTCTGAGGGCGGCGGGCCGGCGCGGGCGCCAGCCCCGGGCGCGGATGCGCAGCCGGGCGCTCGAGGTTCAGCGGGCGGCGACGAGCGCGATCATGCTGTGCTGCTTCTCGAAGTTCTCCTTCGCGGACGCGGCTTCCTTGAACGACGCGAAGTTGCCGTAGCGGACGCGGTAGACCATTCCCTTGCCGGGGACGGGGCCGGAGATGACGAAGGCGCCGGGAAACCGCTGGGCAAAGGCGTCGGCCTCGGCCGAGGTGGTGAACGTCGACAGGTGCAGCGTGAACTTGCCCCTAGCCTTGGCGGCTTCGGCGGGCGCAGCGGCGGCGGGCTTGATGGCGGCCACCCTGGGGACCGGCGGCGCGGCCGGTGGCGCGAGCGCCGCGACCAGATGCGGCGCCGGCTTGGCCCTGGGCGGCGGGGCGGCGGCCTGCGAGCCGGCCAGCGTGCGCGGGAAGGTCAGCGCCGGTTCGGGCGCGGCGACGCCCGGCGGCGGCTGATGCGCGCGGTCCAGCGCCGCCAGCGGATCGGCCAGCGGCGCGGCCTCGGCCTGCCCGCGCGACTCGATCCGCTTGCCGACCATCACGCCCAGCACGAACAGCATGCAGGCGACGATGGCGCTGCCGAAGAACAGGAAGAAGACCTGCCGGTTGTCCAGCCGGATCTCGATCTTCTCGCGCCAGCGCTCGACGTTGCGGTCCACGTCGGGAACGGCGGAGAGCGCGGGGGCATCCATGCTGTCTACGGCAGTGTACCGCAGGCTCATGATTCGTCTTCTTTCGTGGTGGTTTCGCTGCGGGGCATCGATTCCGGCGCCGACACCCCCAGGAGGGCCAGCCCGTTCCGCATCACCTGCCCGATGGCCTCCACCCACCAGAGCCGCGCCGCCGTCTTGCGCCAGTTCCAGGCGGCCCGCCAGTCGCCCACCCGCTGCCGTTCCTGCGGCAAGATGGTGTCGCCGTGCGTCTTCTGGAGCCGCGTGTAGTAGCTCTGAAACTCGGACGCCAGCTCGCTCAGCCAGGTCGTCACCCGATGCGGCTCGCGCGCGTCCGCCGCGTCGGCCACGAAGTCGGGGAACTCGGCCAGCCGGCGCAGGATGGCCAGCTCTTCGGGCAGCGTCAGCTCGGTGGCCAGCTCGGGTGAGAAGGCCGGCCTTTGGGCGCCCAGCTCCACCGCGCGCCGCAGGATGGCCGCGCAGCGCGCATGGCCGTACTGGACGTAGTAGACCGGGTTGTCCAGCGACTGCCGCTTGGCGACCTCCAGGTCGAAGTCCAGCGGCGCGTCGTGACGCCGCATCAAGTAGAAGAACCGGGTGGCGTCGCGTCCGACCTCGCCGACCACCTCGTCGAGGGTGACGAACTCCCCCTCGCGCTTGCCCATCGCCACCGGCTGCCCGTCGCGCAGCAGGCTCACGATCTGGATCAGGATCACGCGCAGCACGGCGGGGTCCTGGCCGAACGCCTTCAAGGCCGCCTGCATCCGCGCGATGTGCCCGTGGTGGTCGGCGCCCCAGATGTCGCACAGCTCCTCGAAGCCGCGCGCCAGCTTCTTGCGATGGTACGCGATGTCCGCCAGCAGGTACGTCGGCAGCCCGCCGGACTTCACGACCACCCGGTCCTTGTCGTCGCCCCACAGCGCGGTGGTCTTCAGCCAGACGGCGTCGTCGTGGCGATCGATGAAGCCTTTGGCGTCGAGGTCGCGCAGCGTGGCCGCCACCTCGCCGGCCTCGTGCAGCGCGCGCTCGCTCTGCCAGACGTCGAAGCTGACGTCGAACCGCTCCAGCGTGGCGCGGATGATCGCCAGCGACGCGTCGATGGCGAAGTTCTTGATCGGCTCGATGTCCGCCGGCGGCGTCGGTCCCACCCAGCGGGCCCCGTCGCGCGCGAACAGCTCCCGCCCGAAGTCGCGGATGTAACCGCCCTTGTATCCGTTGTCGGGGAACGGCACCTCCGGAACCGACGGATCGGCGGCGCGCGCCGCGTCCATGTAGCGGGCCCAGGTCGACAGCGCCAGCACCTGGACCTGGTTGCCGGCGTCGTTGACGTAGAACTCGGTGGTCACCGGGTAGCCCGCGAACCGCAGGAGCCGCGCCAGGGCGTCCCCGACCGCCGCGTGGCGCCCGTGCGCGACGTGCATCGGGCCGGTCGGATTGGCGGACAGGTACTCGAGCAGGATCTTCGGTGACGTCTTGGCGGGCCCCCGGCCCCAGTCGGCGCCGGCGCGCAGGACCTCGCCCAGCTTGGCGTGCCAGAAGGCCGGGGCCAGACGCAGGTTGATGAACCCGGGCCCGGCGATGCTCGCCTCCGCGATCGACGACGCGCCTCCGGGCGCCAGCCGGGCGATGATCGCCTCGGCGACGGCGCGCGGCGGCTTGCCGGCCGGCTTGGCCAGCGTCAGCGCGACGTTGGAGGCGAAGTCGCCGTGCTCGGGCCGCTTGGTGCGCTCGACGGAGATCGACACCTCCCCGGCGCTGGCGGCCAGCACCCCCTCGCGGGCGAGGGCCTGGACGGCGGCGGAAAGGGCTTCGCGGACGGTTTCGCGGGCGCTGGATGTGGGCACGATCTTTCTACCTACATGTAGTCTCTACGCGCACCCGGCCGGCGTCAAGTTCGCCGCGCGCGGGCCGGCGGTCACTGAATCGGGAACAGGCCGCCGCTGGCGTTGTAGTCCTGGAAGATCGGCTGGCTGCCGGTCGCGGAGCCGATGGTCGCCGAGTACCCGAGCGGATGAATCCGCAGCAGCTGGCCGCGCGTGGCGGCCCCGCCCTCCGCCCGCCCCAGCCGGCGCTGGTCGACGACGAAGAGGTACCGCTCTTCCGTCTGGGCCTGCGTGAACGGCGTCAGCTGCGCCATCGCGTCGACCGGGCCGTACACGATCCGCGCCGGCATGGAGACCTCGATGGTGGCGGGGTCCTGGACCGCCTGCGGCGCGAAGCCGCCGTGAACGTCGAACACGGCGTTGAACTGTCCGCTTGGACCGCGGTCCAGGTTGGCGAGCACGAACGTGAGCTGCGAGTTGCGGAACAGCGCCCGGACGTGCGTGGGCAGCGCGCCCTTGATCGCGATCGGGTCCGACTGGACCGGACCGCCCAGGAACAGGCAGGGGTCGCTGGGGGCGGGCGGCGTGTTGATGGCGTCGACCAGTTTCTGGGCCGCTTGCTTGGCGGCGTCGTACTGAGCCGAACCGGGCGGGTACGAATCGGGATCGACGCGCGCGTCGATCTGGGCCACCGCGTCCGTCACGTTCGTACAGGTGGGCGCGTCCATCGGGATGCGGAACGTGAACCGCGAGTCGGGCGTCGGATTGGCCGCGCACTGCTGGTCATTGGGCGGCAGCGTGGCCGTCGTCATGGTGCCCGACTGCGACCCGGACACCAGGAACCCGTTCCCGACCTGAACCTGGTAGCTGGCCAGCTGGTCGAAACAGTTTTGCTTGTCCTTCGGCGTGAGCGGCGGAGCGTCGGCGCAGTAGCAGGCCGTCTTGTCGCATTCGCCGGGCAGCGGCAAGGCCTTGTCGTTCAGGTTGATGCAGACGCGTCCGGCGCGGCACGGCGTCTTCGAGTCGCACTTGACCAGGCAGCGCGGCGTGGGGCCCAACTCCGGGTCCTTCAAGCAACGGAAGTCTCCGGTCGACGCGTCGTTCGGGTCGGGGCAGACGTCGGGCGACGTGACGTCCACCGCGCCGTTCATGTCCGGGTTGCAGGGCTTGAGCGGCGATCGCGCGAGCTCGTCCAGGTGCGGGCGGATCACCAGCTGGTTCGGGTACGCCGCCACGACCTCGTAGCGGCGGACGGTCTGCAGGAACGGAGCGCAGGACGCCGACACCGCGTCGGTGCGGTTGGGATCGGCGCAAAGCCCGTTGATCGGCTGCCCGGCGGTCGAAGCCGAGACCGTCTCGTCGAGCAGGCACACCTCTCCCAGCCCGCACTGGTTGTTCTGGGTGCATCCGGTCAGCGTCACCAGGTCGCCGGCCACCACGCCGGTCGCGCAGTAGTTGGTGCCGGTGTCGAGCAGCATCGCGTCCACCGGCATGTGCGATCCGACGTTGGCCGGGAACTGGGCCGCGGTGTTTCCGGAAAGCACGCCGGTCGCGTGCGTGCCACCGAGCGGCCCCTGCCAGCTGATCGTCCACTCTTGCGGCGTAACGGCCCGGCGGTCGATCGGGTCGTCGGCCATGAGCCGGTTCGGCTCGCGCGGGAAGAACACCCCCGTCTGGACGAACAGGGGGGTGACGGCCGTGGCGTTCCATTCAGCCCCCTGCGTCCAGAACGGCTCCAGGTAGGGACCGGTCGCGGGCGTGCTGGGGAGGACGTCGACGCGCGGCGGACCAGAGGACGGATCCAGGGTCACCGAGTACGTGACCTCGTTGCGATCGCGAAGCGTGTTCACGAACGGCTCGGGCTCGAGCAGATCGGGCTTGGCGGGCGAGTAGACGAACCCGTTTCCGCTGACGGCGGCGGCGTATGTGCGCAGGACGGGGTTGATGTTGACCAGGTAAACGCCGCCCGAGTCCGTGATCACCCAGGCATGCGCGCCGTTCACGCTCTGCTCGCTCGAGTCCTCGGTCGGCTCGGTGCGGATGTCGGCGGCGGCCACGTCGATGGGCAGCGCCGGGAAGTGAATGCCGGGCCCCACGCTGAACGGCCGCCGGTGCGCCGGATCGACGGGGATGCAAGGGGTGCTGGCCGACACGCCCGGCGGCAAGTTCATCGGGTCGACGTTGGTCTCGCACTCGGTCTCGGCCCCGGGCAGGAAGACGTTGACGACCCGGAGCGTCCCGTCCTGGGCGATCGCATAGAGGTACTTGCGCTGGACGTAGTCGGCGGCCTGGCCACGGGCGGTCAGGTCCTCGTGGAAGGCCGCGGTCTCGGCGCCGACGAACACACCGGCTTGGCCGGGATTGGTGAGGTAGCGATACGGGTCGACGTTCAGGCGTACCCGCGCCGCGCCCCGCGCGCCTTCGTGAAGGTAGATGGCGTTGCCGGGCAGCGTGAGGCCGGCGCTGGTCAGGCCCACCGACAGCACGTACGACGCGTTGGCCAGGCCGATGTAGGCCCGGCTGCCGTCCGGGAGGATGGCGATGCCGCTGGGGCTGATGGGCTGCGTCCCGGGCGCCGGAACGTACGGCACGTCCGCATACTGGTTGCCGAGGATCGCGCCGCCCGGCGGCGCCACACCACCCGCCCCGGCCTGGCCGCTCTGGCCGGCCTGACCGGCGGCGCCGCCGCCCTGTCCGCCGGCCCCCGTCATGGCGGCGTCGGGAACCGCGGCATCCGCCAGGGCCGATGCGTCGGCGGCGGCATCGGCGGCTCCGCCAGCGCCGGTGACCGCCCCGTCGGCCGGGGCCGCCTCGCCCGGGGCCGCGTCGGCCAAGGCGGCCTGGGGCAGCGGCCCCGCGTCGCCGCCGGTCGCGGTGGCGCCCGGCGGCAGCGCCTGGCCCGCGCAGTCCACCGGGCAACTGGGCGCCGTCCCCGCGTCGACCAGCGTGACGCCCGGCTTGCCGTCGGCCGTCGTCGCCGCCCGCACGTGGGCCGAGCTGACGATCTGCCCCGAGGGGAGCGCGATCACCGCCACCAGATCGCACGACGGGTACGTCACCAGCGCGTACCAGGGGACCGGCGCGGTCTGCGTCGGCCACCCGAGCGGACCGGCCATGGCGCCTTCGCCGCTGCACAGCGGCCCGTGCGTGCCGGTGTCGCCCGGCGTCTCGGACGCGTCGACCAGACCGCTCGTGTCCTGGGGCAGGAACACCGCCTCGTACGGCGCGGCCATGAGGACCGTTCCGTCGCTCTTCACCGGACGAATGGTCAGCGTGGCCGTGCGCGGCGACGGCAACACCGTGTCGCGGCTCTCCTGGCCGTAGAAGGTCGGCGCGACCAGCACCGAGGGGTCGACCAGCGACAGATCGCAGGAGCCACGGTTGGCGGTCAGCAGCCGGCATCCGTCGTCGCTGGCGGACACCTGGCTCGGCAGCTCGCCGAGCGGGGCCTGCCCATAGCCGCCGGTGAGCGGATTGAGGTCGACCAGCTTCCAGTGATCGGCGTCGACCACCGTCAGCCCGCTGCTTCCGCTCTGGGGCATGAACGCGAAGGTGCGCGACGTGGGCGCCGCCAGCGGGTCGTAGAGATCTTGCGGGTGACAGACGCGCATCGGCCGCCCCGAGACGGCCAGCGAGCCGTCCTGGTTCTGGTACTCCCCGAAGCACATGAACGCCACGTCGGTCGGGCGGTTCAGATCGTTGACCGGCAGCAGGTTGGGCGTCGCGCTGCACGCGATCCCGGCGGCGGCCGCCCCACAACCCAGCAACAAATGGAGCCTCTTCATCGCGGCACCGTGGTGGGGAAGCCGATCCGCTGGATCACGTGATATTGGGTGGGGCTGGCGGGCGCGAGATCGACCACCACCAGGTCGTTCTGGCTGAAGTCCAGCACGTAAGCGACCGGCAGATTGGGGTCGAACACCATGCCGGCCGGCCCCCGCCCGACCTGGAACGTGGTCAGCAGCGACGGGACGGTCGGATCGACCACGTAGATCTCGCCGGTGTCGAAGCAGTTGACGTAAAGCCGCATTCCGTCACCTGCGTCGTGCTGGTAGAGGAACGTCGGGCTCGAACAAGTTTCGATGAGCGAGGTGGGCAGCACCGTCACCGCGCCCGACTGCGTGCGGCCGACGTCGAAGCCGACCAGATCGGGCGGGATCCGCTCGAGCGCGAACACCCGCTGCGGCTGGTCGGGCGCCGAATCCGGCGGGTCGACGAAGGCCAGGCCCCGGATCTCGGCGCCCGAAAGGCCGGTCGACAGCGAATCCGCCGCCCCCAACAGCACCACGTCGCTGTTGTCGCCGCAGTTGAACGCCGTGGCCGTCTGGCTGCCCGACAGGTACGGGATCAGCGAGGTGACCTGCGGCAGGTAGCGCGAGCTCGCGAAGAGCTCCTGGGGCCCCTTGGGGTCGCTGCCCAGCTGCGCGTGTAGCGTCAGGTTGGTGATGCCGAAGACGCCGGCGGCGTTGGCGGGAAACGGGCTGGGGGTCGGCGTGACGAACGCCGGCTCCGGCGGAAAACCGGCGGCGGCCGGCGCCGGGCCGTTGGGCGACACGTTGAACACCGAGATGCCGCCCGAGTCGGGCGTCGAGGTGTTGCCGACCAGATGGCCGACGTAGAGGAGATCGCGGTCGGCGTCCAGCTTCAGCGCGTAGGGCTCGTCGGGGAGCAGCACGTCGGGCGCGTTCGTGTCCCCCGCCTCGGTGAGGAGGTCAGACCGGGTGGAGGTGACCTTCTGGGTGCACTCGGCCAGCGGCTGGATCACCCCGTCCTGGCGGCAGTGCAGCGACGGGCGCGGCCCGCCGGCCGCCGGCAACACGTCCAACCACGTCAGCGAGGTGTCGCCCCGGACGCCGATGATGATTCGCGCGCCGGCCGGGTCGAAGGGGCAACCTTCCTTCTGGGCGCAGGCGCCGGAGCAGTTGGTCTGCCACTCCATTCCGGAGGCGAAGCTTCCGATCCGGACCGTCGCGTCCGACTGCACGTAGAGCCGCTCGTCGCAGTTGAGGATGTTGCTGTCGAGGACGTCCCAGCAGCAGGTCGGCGGCACGCTGCGCGACACGGCGTTCACGTAGTCCTGCTGCGGGCAGACGGGCCACTGGCTGCCGCGCGCGCGGTCGCTGGCCGCGCCGCGCAAGGTGACGGTGCCGTCGGCGCCGGGCGCGGTCACATCCTCGCCGACGTTCACCATCACCAGCGTGCCGTCGTTGTAGCGGAGATCGGCGTTCGAATTCGCGACGAACAGCCACTGCCCGTCCGGCGGCATGATGGCGCTGGACGGGAAGAAGAAGGTGTCCGCCGGCGGCATGACGCCTTCTTGGCTGAGCGAGCACGCGCCCGCCCCGGCGGCCAGCGCCGCCAGGGTCGTCAGCAGGAACGCACCCGTCCGCTGCGGTGAGGGGGTCCCTGCCATGCCGGTTCTAGGACTCAGCCCCGAACCGTCAGGTTGTCTTCAGCGCCGCCTGCGCCGCCGCCAGCCGCGCGATCGGCAGCCGGTACGGGGAGCAGGAGACGTAGTCGAGGCCGATCTGGTGACAGAACTCGACGGACGACGGGTCGCCGCCGTGCTCGCCGCAGATGCCGATCTTCAGCTTCGGCTTCTTCGCGCGGCCGGCCGCGACCGCCATCTTCATGAGGGCGCCGACACCGCTGCGATCGACGCTGACGAACGGGTCGACCTGGTAGATGTCGTGGCTCAGATAAGCGGCCAGGACGCGCGGCACGTCGTCGCGCGACAGCCCGAAGGTCGTCTGCGTCAGGTCGTTGGTGCCGAACGAGAAGAACTCGGCGGTGTCGGCGATCTCCCCGGCCGTCAGCGCGGCGCGCGGCACCTCGATCATGGTGCCGATCGAGTAGCCCAGCTTCTTGCCGCGCTCCTTGAAGACCGCGTCGGCCGTCTTGCGGACCACGTCGGCCTGCAGGTCCAGCTCTTTCTTGGTGCCGACCAGCGGGATCATGATCTCGGGGAAGATGTTGTGCCCCTCGGCCGCCAGGTCACACGCCGCCTCGAAGATGGCGCGGGCCTGCATCTCGGTGATCTCCGGGTAGGTGATCCCCAGGCGGCAGCCGCGGTGGCCCAGCATCGGGTTCGACTCTTTCAGCTCCTCGATGCGGGCGTGGATCTCGCTGACGGTCTTGCCCGTCGCGCGCGCCAGGTCGGCCACGCCGGCCTCGTCGTGCGGCAGGAACTCGTGCAGCGGCGGATCCAGCGTCCGGATGGTGACCGGCCGCCCCTGCATCGCCTCGAACAGACCGCGGAAGTCCTCGCGCTGCACCGGCAGCAGCTTGTCCAGCGCCTTGCGGCGATCGGCCTCGTTCTCGGCGACGATCATCTCGCGCATGGGGCCGATCTTCCCCTCACCGAAGAACATGTGCTCGGTGCGGCAGAGCCCGATGCCCTCGGCGCCGAACGCCACCGAGGCCTCGGCCTGATCGGGCTGGTCGGCGTTGGCGCGGACCTTCAGCTTGCGGGCGGCGTCCGCCCACGACATCAGCTTGGCGTAGGTCTGGTAAACCGGCGCCGCCTTGGGATCCAGGTTCTTCTCGATGAGCACCCGGATGACCTCCGACGGCGTGGTCTCGACGCGCCCCTGGATCACCTCGCCGGCGAAGCCGTCGATCGAGATCCAGTCGCCTTCCTTGATGACCACCTCGCCCTTGGCGGTCGACACGCGCATCACGCGGGCGTGATAGTCGAAGGCCAGCGCGTCGCACCCGACGATGCAGACCTTGCCCATCTGCCGCGCCACCAGCGCCGCGTGGCTGGTCATCCCGCCGAACGCCGTCATGAAGCCTAGCGACGCGTTCATGCCGCGGATGTCCTCCGGGCTGGTCTCGTGACGGCACAAGATGAGGTCGGTCTCCCCCTTGGCGGCCAGCGCCTCCGCCTCGTCGGCGAAGAACACCACCTTGCCGGTGGCCGCGCCCGGCCCGGCCGGCAGGCCCTTGGCCAGGATGCGCCCCTCGTTGCCGGCCGCCTTCTTGGCGGAGGGCAGGAAGACCGGCCGCAGGAGCTGGTTCAGCGCTTCCGGCTCGACCCGGCGCAGCGCCTCCTCCTTCGGGATCAGCCTCTCTTCCACCATCTCGACGGCGATGCGGACGCCGGCGAACCCGGTGCGCTTGCCGTTGCGGCACTGCAACATGTACAGCTTGCCGTTCTCGACGGTGAATTCGATGTCCTGCATGTCCTTGTAGTGCTTCTCGAGCTTCTTGCGGATGTCGAGCAGCTGCTTGTAGGCGGTCGGCAGGACGTTGCCCAGCTCTTCGATCTTCTGCGGCGTGCGGATGCCGGCCACGACGTCCTCGCCCTGGGCGTTCACCAGAAACTCGCCGTAGAACGTGTTCTCGCCGCTGGCCGGGTCGCGCGTGAAGCAGACGCCGGTGGCCGACGTCTCGCCCTTGTTGCCGAACACCATGGCCTGGACGTTGACGGCCGTCCCCCACTCCGCCGGGATGCCGTTCAGACGGCGGTACAGGATGGCGCGATCGTTCTGCCAGGAGGCGAAGACCGCCTTGATGGCGCCCTCGAGCTGCTCGTACGGATCCTCGGGAAAGTCGAGGTCGAGCCGTTTTTTGATCTCGGTCTTGAACTCGAAGACCAGCTCCTTGAGCGCTTCGGCCGACAGCTCGGAGTCCAGCTTGACCCCTTCGTCCTTCTTCTTCTGCGAGAGGATCTCGTCGAACGGGTCGTGATCCTCTTTCTTCTCGGGCTTGAGCCCCAGCACGACGTCGCCGTACATGGCGATGAAGCGGCGGTAGCTGTCGTAGGCGAAGCGCTCGTTGCCCGAGGCGGCGGCCAGCCCGGCGGCGGTCTCGTCGTTGAGGCCCAGGTTGAGGATGGTGTCCATCATGCCCGGCATGGACGCGCGCGCGCCCGAGCGGACCGAGACCAGCAGCGGGTTGGACGGATCGCCGAACTTCGCGCCCAGCAGCTTCTCCATGCGGACGATCGAGGCCTTGATGTCCGCGTCCAGCCCCTTCGGCAGCTTCTTGCCGTTCTTGTAAAACTCGGTGCAGACGTCGGTGGTGATGGTGAAGCCGGGCGGCACCGGCAGGCCGATGTTGGCCATCTCGGCCAGGTTCGCGCCCTTGCCGCCGAGGAGGTTCTTCATCTCCTTGTTGCCCTCGGCCTTGCCGCCGCCGAAGAAGTACACGCGCTTGCCGGCCTTGCCGGTGGCCTTGGCCGGCTGCTTCGCCGCGGCGGCGCCCTTGACCAGCGTCTTTCCGCCCAGCCGGACTGCCCCCGCGTGCCCATTTCCGTTCTTGAGAGTCAGCGACTTGCCGACTTTCTTGACCTTGGTGAGCTTGTCTTTGACAGCGGACTTGAGCGATTTCGCGGCGGAGCGGGTCTTGGTGACGCTTGGCATGGGCGCTTATTTACCCTGCTCCCCGCGCCACGGGAAGCCCCTTTAGCGACGATCAGGGGCAGCGAGTGGGACGAAGCCCGGCTCGGCCCGGCGAAGTCCGTCGCGGAAGCCTCGGAACCCTTCTGAGGGTTCCGAGCTCGACTAGGCCGCCTCCGGGCGCCACGTCGTCGGGCATGGTTCGCTCCCGCTCACCGTTGCCTCACGGCAACGCCCTCCTAGGCCGCCTCCGGGCGTCACGTCGTCGGGCATGGTTCGCTCCCGCTCAC
>JAICYS010000010.1 GCA_025934105.1 Myxococcota bacterium
CGGCTACATGGTCGTCCTCGGACGCGACGGCAACGAGTCCGAGGTGTTCGCGCGCGTCGAGCACGGCGGTTCCGAGGGCGAGCGCAACGCCGGTCGCAAGCTGGCCAAGCCGCGCGGGCGCCTGCTGCGCCGGCTGCGCGGCAAGCACGCTGATGAACAACTGACCTGACCCACACAAAGGAAACGACATGGCCGGCGGAAAAGGCGACACGATTTCGAGCGATCTGCTCTCGCTGATCCTCAACGGGGTGGCGACTGCGAACCTCGCCGACAACACGGCGACATCGCCGCTCGGGACCCTCTACGTCTCGCTGCACACGGCCGACCCCGGCCACGGTGGCAGCCAGACCACGAGCGAGATCGCCTACACGGGATATGCGCGCGCCGCGATCGCGCGGTCCAGCGGCTCGCCCGCCTGGACGGTGACGAACCCGGGCACCGGCGGCCAGGCCGTCAACGCCGGGACGGTGAGTTGGCCGGCATGCACCGCGGGCAGCGGCACCGGCGCCTGGTTCGCGGTCGGGACCGCGTCGAGCGGCGCCGGGAAGGTTCTCTACCGCGGGCAGGTGACCAGCCCCGTCGGCGGCCTCGCGATCTCGGCCGGCATCACGCCTTCGAGCCCTGCGGGCGATCTCGTCATCACGGAGCAGTGATCGGCGCCGGCCGCCGACGGCGTGAGCTGAGGGGATAAATCGTGGCGATCGCAGTCGCCCAGGCGGTCGTCAACAGCTCGCAGTTCGGCGGCTCCGCGACGTCTGTGTCGGTCACGCTGACCGTCGCGGCCGGCTCGACGTTGGCCGTGTTCTTCGGGGTCAACAGCGACGGCACCAGCGCCACGTTTTCCTGCGCCGACAACAAGAACGCCGGCGCCTACAGCGACGGCGCGCACATCCACGGACTGCCGGGCGGGACCGATTTCTCGACGTTCCGGTTTTACAAGACGGGCTGCGCTGCTGGGTCGACGACCGTCACCGTCACGGGCAGCGTCTCCGAGCTCGCGACCATGGTGTGGGTCGTCGAGATCACGGGGTCCAACGGCGCGGCCCCCCTCGCCAGCGGCGGTCAGGTCGTGTCGTCGCCCGGCACGGGGACGGGTGCGGTGGCGAGCGGCACCCTCAGCAACGCGACCCAGCCGGCGCTGACGGTCGCTTTCGCGCTCGACGGCGGCCTGATCCTGCCGCCGGTGGCGGGCACGGGATTCACGTCGAACGGCAGCGACGCGACGACGTGCTCTCGCATCGAGTCCAAGCGGATCACGGCGACCGGCAACAACCCGGCGACGTTCACGGCGGGCAGCGGGTCCGGATCGGACCTCTTCTTCGTCCTGGGTTACGCGTTCGCCGAGGCATCCGGCGGGACGTCCACGATTGCCGGTACGGCGAGCGGCGCGGCGGGCGGCTCAGGGACGATGTCCGGGTCTGGCATTGCGATCGGCGCATCCGGCGGGGCCGCAGCGGCGGGGGGAACGCTCCACGGTGCTGGCGCGGTGACCGGCGCGGGCGCGGGCGCGGCGTCCGGGACAGCTACCGCCGTCGGGATGGGGATGGTCGTCGGCTCTGGCGCGGCCGCAGCCGGCGGCACCGAAACCATCATCGGCGCAGGCGTCGCGGCCGGATCGGTCGGAGGTTCTGCGACCGGCGCCGGGACACTGAATGGGACGTCCGTCATCTCGGCGGGCTCCGCCGGCTCGGCCGGGGGCGCGGGCACCATGGCTGGCGCGGCCGCTCTGTCCGGGGATGCAGGCGCGATGGCCGGGGGCGGCGGAACGCTTGCCGGCTCTGGGGTGGCCATCGGCGCCGCCTCGGGATCGTCCGGGGCATCAGGCGCCGTAGCCGGGGGAGACGCCATCGCCGGGACTGCCGCCGGGATGGCGTCCGCCGCTGGCGTCCTAGCAGCAGCGGGCATTGCCGGGGGAGCCGCGGCCGGTTCTTCGGCGGCCACCGGCGCGCTGGCCGGGGCCGGCGTGGCCTCGGGTGCTGCAGGCGGAACGGCTGCATGCTCCGGCGCTGCCGCCGGCGCGGGCGTTCTTGGCGGAGCGGCATCAGGGTTTGCCGCCGGGGCAGCGACGTTGGTCGGGGTCGGGGCTGGCCAGTTCTCCGGCCACGCCGATGGTGCCGCGGCCGCGAGCGCCACACTGGGCGGCACGGGCGCCGCGACCGGCGCGTCCGCGGGGGCCGCCGGGGGAATTGCGACGCTCGGCGCGCGCGGAACGATCTCCGGCGCCGCCAGCGGGACCGCATCGGCCACGGCCACGCTCGTCGCGTCGATCCCGGCCATCGTCGGCCTCGGGTCCGGTTCCGCGAGCGCTGCCGCCGCCGCCGTGGGAGCCGGCGTGCTCGGATCCGCCGCGTCCGGCGCCGCGTCGGGGGCGGGCAGACTCACCGCCGGCGGCGCGCCACCATTGCCCGTCGCCATCAGCGGCACGCGCCCGACAACCGCCACGTCGACGCTCGGCGGCCCGTCCAGCGCGTCCGGCCCGGCCGCGCCCTCGGCCGCGACAACCGAAATTGGGGCCAGCGCCGCCCTCGCCTCACAATCTCCTACGAGGAGCATCGCGACCGATGTCTGACGATCCCGACTTCCCGCTCTGTGCTGGCGACGGCCTGCCGATCCTGCAAGAGACGCTGCAGAACGGAGACGGGACCACGCCGGACCTCACCGGAGCGAGCGTATCACTGGTCATTCAGGACGCGAATCATACACAGGCCGCCTTCGGCGGACCGTCGGACATCATCGGCGATCCAAAGGCGGCGGTGGTCAGATACACCTGGACAGCGGACGACGTGACGACGCTGCAGACCATCGGACGATGGTTCAATTACCGATGGGTCGTGACGTTCCCTGGATCGACGCTACCAGAAACGTTCCCAAACGGAACCTGCCCGCGGCGGCTACTGGTTAGCCCGCGCACGTAGCCAATTCGCATGGCCACCGCTCGCAGAAATCTTGTTCCCTGGGAGCCGCCCGGCCTGACGGTGGTTCTGCAGTATTGGGACGGAGACGAAGCGCCCGCCATGCGTCTGGCCCGGCTGCTGGCCGACATCGAGCCGGCGCCGCGTGCCGACATCTCTTTGGTATTCTTCCGCCGATTCGACACCATCCTTACTCCGCTGTCCTGGGAGACGTTCCTGCACTGCGGGCGGAAGTTCTCGGTCTCGCAGGTCCAGTCAAAACGCAAAGGCGCCGGGCACCCATGGGGTTGCAACGAGCTGTGGTCTGGAGCGCTGTCCTGCATGGCGCGCGCGTGGCGGCGCGGCAGCCTCAAGCGGCCATCGTGCTTCTTTATCGAGGCCGACGGTTGCCCGCTTCGCTCAGATTGGGCCTCTCTTCTTAGCGCGGAGCACGAGGCGTCGATTCTCTCCGGCAAGCGTGTCACCGGCGCGCTGATGCGAATGCCGGTTCCCCACTTCAATGGGTCTCTCATCGCCGAGGCGTCCGTGTGGTGGGACCGCGCGAGCCTGCACGGCACGCCGCCGGACCAGGCGTGGGACCTGTTTCACGCGGCCGCGCTGCTGCAAGAGGGACGCGCCACCAGCCTGATCAAGAACGTCTACAACGCGCGCGCGGCGAGCGCCGAGATGTTGGACGCGCATTCGCCGGAAACGGCGTGGGTGTGCAACGCGAAGGATACCAGCCTAATCGAGTGGGCAGAAAGGACGCTGACGAATGGCCACTGAGGTTGTGATCGGACCGCCCCGGGAGATGAGGCGCGTCGCCGAATTGAAGGCGATGCCGGAGGGAACCCGGCTGCCGCCGCTGACGGAGATGGTCGGCTACGAAGAATGGGCTCGCTCTCCGGTGACGAAGGAGATGCTGGCTCGCGTGATTTACAGGCAGGGCTACTACGAGGCCAAGGCGCGCGGGTTGAAAGCGTGCCACGCGTGCGGAAGAAAGAGCCCGGATTCGGCCGAGATGCATTTCGTCGGCGGGGTCGCGGAGGCATTGAAGGACGTGGGGCGCACGATGGATCCGGACATGAAGATCTGCGACTGCGCCTCAGTGTTGCCCTGGAGCGATCCCGGGCGTGGTCAGCGTTGGCGGGAAAGAACTACGGGAGTGGTGGTCGAGGTGCTGGATGTGCATGGTCTTCGGGCCAGTGTTCGGCAGGTTGGAAGACAGACGCAGATCGAACTGACGTTTCAGGAATTGCGGGTCGGATTCGAGTTGGTTCCGGCGTGACGTCGCGGCTGGCGCACCACTACGTCACCGCCTGCCGGCCCTGGCAACTCGAGCCGCTCTACCAGTCGATGAAGCGGCACTGCCGCCCGTTCGTACTCCACGTGCTGGCCTGGGACTGGGATTCGCACGCCGGCGCTCTTGCGTCCGATGCCGACGCCGTGATCGAGTATACGCCTCGCTGGGCGTTCGAGCGCGAGCGCCCCGACCTGCTTCCGCTACCGGGCGATCCGCGCAGTCCAACCGATGAGGTCTGCAGCATCCGCTGGGCCTTCGTGGTCGACGTGATGCGCCGGACCAGCCGGCCGGTGACCATGGTGGACGGTGACATCTGGTTTTGGGGCAGTCCGGAGCCAGTGTTCGGTGAGATCGGCGCTGCCAAGATGGCCGTAAGTCCTCACGGATTTGCGCCCGCGTCCCTGGGTCTGCCCGGGGTGACCCTTGAAAGCCACGCCCAATTCGGTTGCTACAACGGCGGCTGGGTGTATTTCGCTGACTTGGCGCCGGCCGCGGCGATGAGGGAATGGTGCCGATACTGGTGCCGGACCGGATTCCTCGAGTTCCAGGGGCGTCAGCTTTTTGGAGACCAGGGCTGGCTGCAACTCGCCGCCGAGCGATTCGGAGCCCACGTCATCCGACACCCAGGACTGAACGTCGCGCCCTGGAATGTCCACCGCTACCCGCTCCCGGGCTACGCCGGGCCACAAGAGTTGATCGCCTACCACTACTCGTCCCTGCGTTTCGACGGCCGCCGCGTGACCCAGTTCGCTAACCCTGAGTACGGCATCACCCAAGAACAGGCGGATCTCTACTACGCGCCGTACGTTGCCGAACTGGAGACCAATGCCATCCGCTGACGCGACCGAGCTCGCCCGCCTCTCATCCGCCCTGGACCGAGCCACCATTCGCGCCAAGGTGGCCGTCCAGCGGGGGGATTGGGCACTGGCAAGGGAAGCTGCCGCCGCGGCGGAAGAAGCCAAGGCCGCGCTGGAAGCGGCGCGCCGGCCCGCGCTGGCGACGAACGTGGTCGGGCGGCGCCGCGTGAACGGGTAGCGCGCGCCCTGCGCGTGGCGGGTAAACGTATAGCGCTATTGACAGGCCCATGGTATAGTGCTATACGTTTGGGCTTGGGCAGGAAAGGCAATGGACGAACGGAGTTGCCACCGCTGATGGTGAGGTTGTCGCCGGCCGAGCGCCGCGACCTGGCCGACAAGACCTCCGCTGCGGGCTTGCCGGCCCTGTCGGCGGGGGTGCGGGCCGCGATCGCTGCATGGCGACCCGGGCCACGGCGTCTGCCGGACTCTGGGAACGAACTGGAGGTGGTCTATGATCCCTAAGGAGAGTCCAAACTGGACGCAAAAAAAGGAGAAGGATCATGGCGAAGAAAAAGAGCGGTCGCGGCGGACGCAGGGCTGGCAGCAAGGGCGGCAGCAAGTCCAGCGGGTCGTAACGCAGTTCGCCGATTCGGCGGCGCTCTGCAGGCACGTGCGCGCGGAGTCTGGCGACACGTGCCTGCTGGCGTTTTCGGCGGGCAAGGATGCGGTGTGCGCATGGATCCAGGCGCGGCGGTACTTCGGGCGCGTGGTGCCTCTATACCGGTACCTGGTACCCGGCCTGGAGTTCGTCGAGGATGGGCTGGCGTACTATGAGCGGGCATTCGGCACGCCGATCTATCGAGTCCCGCATCCGTCGATCTATCGCATGCTGAACAACCTCGTCTTTCAGCCGCCAGAGAGGTGCGCCGCCATCGAGCGGGCGCGCCTGCCGCGCATCACGTACGCTCAGACAAACGACCACGTGCGCCAGGTGGCCAATGCCACAGGCGCCTGGGTGGCCAACGGAACGCGCACGGCGGACTCGCCGATCCGGCTGATGTCCGTCCGCAAGCACGGCCCGCGCAACATGCGGGAGCGAGGTTTTATGGCGGTCTATGACTGGCGGATCGCAGACGTCGAGCGCGAGATCAAGGCGGCGGGACTCAAGCTCACGGTCGACTATCAGATGTTTGGGCGCTCGTTCGACGGCATCGACTATCGGTTTTTGAAGCCCATCAAGGAGCGCTTTCCGCGCGACTACCAGCGCATCCTGGAGTGGTTCCCATTGGCCGATCTCGAGTTGTTCCGTCGGGAAAGGATCGCGGCATGAAACTTCCAATGCTCAAGTTGCCCGCGATTCCACGGATCGAAATCCCTGGCCTTGCGCCAAAGAAGCCAGTAGCCGATCCCGTCGCTGACGCGCCGAAGGTGCTGAACGAGCTGCAGTCTGCATTCTCGGCGCGGCGACAGGAAGAAGCCGATCGGTTCGCCGACGCAACAGACAGCGAGTATTGGTTCGCGGTCTGCTTTCGCTCGCGCGAGCACAAGGAAGCGTTCCTGGAGGCGCTGGACCTGCTGGACATCGGCGACAAATATCTCGACGGTCACGAGGTCGCCAAGCGGCTCAAGGTCAAGCTGGGCGAGGTCAAGGAATTCAAGAAGTCGAAACGCAACCGGCGGCTAGAAGATCTGACCTGATGCCAAAAGCGATCTACAAGCTGGACGAGGAGCGCGCCGAAACGATCGTCCTATATCTCCGGACTGGCGCCTTCATCGAGACCGCTGCGTCTGCAGCCGGAATCAGCAAGCAGACGCTTTATTCGTGGCTCCGCGCAGGACGCAAGAAAGGCGCTGACAAAAAGCTGCGCAAGTTTTGGCGCGACACGCGCGAGGCAATGGCGATGTCAGAAGTGCAGGCAATTAACCAGATCGCCCAGGCCGCGCAAGACGGCCAGTGGCAGGCGGCAGCTTGGCACCTGGAGCGGAAATACCCTGACAGATGGGGGCGCCAGAGACTCGAAGTGACCGGGAAGGATGGCGCACCACTCGATACGGGCATCGCTCGGGTGACGTTCGTCCTTCCGGACAACGGTCGCCGTGTCGTGCCGCAGGCTGACCCGGAGACGGATAAGAAGCCTGACCAGTGACCGCGGCAGCCGCCCGGGCAGAGCCGGAGGTGATCTCGCCTCAGCCCGGCTTTCAGACGCGCTTCCTCTCGTCCGGCGCGGACATCACGATCGGAGGTGGCGCGGCGGGATGCGGCAAGACGGCCGCGGAAATCATCGCGCCGATCGCGTTCGTCGATCTGCCCGAGTTCCGCGCCACAGTGTTTCGGCGAAACACGACATCGCTGCGCGCCGGCGGCGGCGCCTGGGACGAGTCGCAGAAGTTCTACCCGCACCTGGGAGCCAAGCCGAACGGCTCAGAGCTCTATTGGCAGTTCCCGTCTGGCGCACGCGTGAAGATGGCGCACCTCGAATACGACTCGACCGTGTACGACTACAAGAGCGCGCAGATACCGCTGATCATCTTCGACGAGTTGACGGAGTTCTCGGCGTTCCAGTTCTGGTACATGGCGAGCCGCAATCGGTCGACGTGCGGGATCAAGCCATACATCCTCGCCGGCACCAACCCTGATGCCGATTCGTGGGTCGCTGATGTCATCGCCTGGTGGATCGACCAGGATGAGTTTCTTCCAGGCGGAGAGCCGAACCCGCGTTACGGATTTGCCATCGCCGACCGCGCGGGCGTCCTTCGCTATTTCACCCGCGTCGGCGATGAACTGATCTGGGGCGATACGCCGGCGGAGGTCGCTGAGCATCCATCCGTGCGCGCCGATGTCGAGACACTCATGGCGGAGGCCGCCGAGCGAGGCGAGCCGACGACATTCGAGCGGGTGGTCGACGACGTGGTGCAGTCGCTCACGTACATTCCCGGAAAGCTGTCAGAGAATCGCGTCCTAGAGCGCGCCGATCCAAAGTACCGCGGGAAGCTGATGGCCATGACGCGTGTCGAGCGCGCGCGTCTTCTCGATGGCAACTGGAAGGTCAAAGCCACTACCGGCGACTACTTCAAGCGGTCAGAGGTAACCATGCTCGACTTCGACCCGCCGGACGACGAGATCGCGGCCATCTGGCGCGCATGGGACCTCGCCGCGACAGAGGTCAGCGAGTCGAACAAGGATCCCGACTACACCGCTGGCGTGAAGATGGGGCGACTGAAGAACGGGCGGTACTTCGTGAGCAACGCAATCATCGTCCGCCGTCGTTCCGACGAGGTGCGCCAACTCGTGCGCCGCACTGCCGAGAACGACGGGCACAAGGTGAAGATCGCGCTCTTCCAGGACCCCGGCCAGGCCGGCAAGGACCAAGCGCAGAGCTACATCAAGCTGCTCGCTGGGTTCACGGTCTCGGCCGAACCGGTAACGGGGGACAAGGAGACGAACGCCGAGCCGCTATCGGCGCAGTGGCAGGCCGGAAACGTCTACGTCGTGAGCGGCGAGTGGAACCAACTCTATTTCGCGCTTATGGAAGGATTCCCGTCGAAGGACGTCCACGACGATCCTGTCGACGCCAGCTCGCGCGCGTTCAAGAAGTGCGTCAACTCGCGGTCGATGTTCGACCTGTATTAGGCGGCCTTGGCGGGCGGCGCCGCGGGTGCAGGCCTCGCTGCCCCACCTGCCGGCAGCGCTCCCTTCGGCGGGACAGGCTGCACCACCGCCAGCTTCTTCGCCATTTCCTCGGTCGCTTTGATATCGGCGTCGGTTAGGTTGTAGACCCCGCGCTCTTTGAGCCCGCGCGCGACTGGACCCTCGGTCACGGCGCCTTCTTGCATGTAGATCTGGTCTCGCTTGGCGTCGTTCAGCTCGATCTCCGAGCGCTCCTTCTCGGTCATCTCCTGCAGTTCGTTGAACTCGATTGCGAACTCGTCGGGCCAGTATCCGAGCGTCGAGCGGACGAGCACTTCGTAGAGCCGCATTAACTGCGGCTTCAGGCTGGTCACCTGTTTGGCCGATACGTGCTCGTGGTAGTTCTTCATGTCGAATTCGCCCGTCGCACTGATGCCGGCGGCGCTCTGACCGAAGAGTCTGGTCATGGGGATGTCGGCCGCGCCGCAGACGTCGATCATGAAATTCATGAGGACGTCCTTCAGGCCGCCGAACTGGATCGTCTTCTGGGCGAAATCCTCGTTGTCCTTGTCGATCAGGATTATGCGGTTGAACGACTTCATCAATGCGCCTTCGGCGTAGCGTGCGCGCGTCTTCTCGATGCCGGCCGCGCTGGACAGATTGTCGGCTAGGTTCGCCGCCTTCATGACGTCCACGTTGGCCTCCCAGACCATCGCGGCGATTCCGGCCTTCGTGGCGTCGTAATCGCTCACGCTGTCGAGTGGCGCCTGAAGCTCGGTCCCGTCCCACATGCCGTTGCGAAACCAGCTTGTGCGCGGAAGCTTGCGGCCGTTCCAGCGCACAAGGCGCGTCCAGTGGACGATTGTCGACTGGCTAGTCCCCGCGTCCGACAGCATGTACTTAACGGGGAGCCCGAAGTTCGGCCCGGGCGTATCGTCGATTGCTCCCGTCGGAGCGATCCACCAGCGGTCTCTCGTCACGAAGTTTAGGAGCGATCCCTTCTTGATCGTGTCCATGGCGAGCGGGTTGGCGAGGTCGTTCAGGGTGTCGCCGCGCAAGAAGGACACCGTAGTCGCGCCGCCGAATAGCCGCGACCAGAGCAGCCCCTCAAATACGTGATCGCGGAATTGATAGGCCGCCTCGGCGTCAGCCACGGCGCGCATGGCATCTGCCTGCTTTCCCGAGTCCTTCCATGACAACTCCCAGCCGGAGCGCACCATGTCGTGCGCTACCGTCGACACGATGCGGCCCGCGAGCCAACTCGTGTCGTACATGTTCTCGACTTGATCCCGCGTGGGCTGAGGAGAGAAGTGGTAGCGGTTGTAGGATCTCTTGTCGCGTGAGGTCCCGAGTCCGGCGACCAGGTTCTCAAGTCGGTCGCCTGAGACCACCTTGCCGTCCCGACCCGCTGGCGCGGCGTCCATGGCTCCATTGGGAATCACCAGGCGCTTTGGGAACGGCCACATGCGGGATCCTTTCGCCTACGGAAGCGCCAGCGGGATGAGCCCGCGGCGCGAGAGCTCCACTTCGATTCGGTCACCCACTGGGCCGCGTACCGGCTGACCAGCGAGGGCCTTACGCACCGTGCGCGGGTCCGCCCTGGCGAACCGTGAGATGCGATTTACGATCGAGGGAGACACTTTCGGCTTCTGGGCGTTCATTGTCCGTGCTCCCAGCGTAGGGCCGGTCCTCAGTGCCTCACTTTTTCGACACCGCACCCGCACGTGCGCATCTGGCGCAGAAAACCGCTTCCGGCAAAGCTGTAGAGCGGCCTGCGCTCCCCGCACCATAGCGGGGCGTGGTCAAGCTGCACTTGCACATCGGGCATTTCGCCGGGGCACTGCCCCGGGCCGCCCGGCTGCGCAAGCGCAGAGACCGAAGGCTGCGTGCGGTTCGGCCGAGCCACCGCAATGAGCTTTGGTATCGCGCCGAACTGAACGCCATCGTCGACCAGCTTCGCGCGGCGGGTCGCCGCGTCGTCGGCGAGCTCCGGCAGGTCTGGCCGAAAGACGTGACCGATGTGCGCCGAGTGGGCGACAAGCGCCGACCCGCGCCTCCGCAAGGGCCCCTCGATGAGGCGCGCGGACAGTTTCAGAACGTCGGTGGCGTTGCCGCCGAGATCGTATTTGGCACCCACGGCAAGGACGGCCTCATTCAGAGAAACCTGGATGCGGTTGACGATCGGCTGGCCGCGTCCGTCAAGCTGTCGACCGGCGCCGACGTACGCGAGCCCCTGCGCCAGATGACGATCCACGCCGCTGGACTGGCCGAGCAGATGTCCGATGCAGCCGAGGCGAACGTCGCGCTCATCACTTCGATTCCTGGCCAGTATTTCGACCAACTCCAGGACGCCGTCTCCGACAACTGGGAGAACGGAGGCTTCGTCGAAGACCTGTCCGACGCCATCGAGCACATCGGCGACGTGACCGAGTCGCGAGCGGCGCTCATTGCCAGAGACCAGACAGGCAAGATGAATTCGGCGTTCAACCGGATCCGGCAAACGTCGATCGGGATCGACCGGTACGAGTGGCAGACAGCAGAGGACGAGCGCGTGCGCGACAGCCACGCCGCTCTCGACGGCCGCACGTTCTCGTGGGACGCCCCGCCCAGCGTTGACGGTGAGCCCGCGCAACCCGGCGAGCCGATCAACTGCCGTTGCGTTGCATCTCCCGTGCTCGACCTCGACGACGAATCAATGGCCGACGCCGCCGCGCTCGAAGGCGACGACGACGGCGAACAGGCGGCCGCATGAAGCGCATTACGCTTCGCGACATCATCACGCTCGGCAAGGCGACGAAGACCGAGGTGGGCTTCATCGAGGCTGATGCGACCTTCTCGCGCACTGGATGCCAGGACTACTCGCGGCGCGAGCTTGGCCTCGACGGAGAGCCGAACGACACGGTCACGCTCTACCGTCCGGCCTACGAGGTCTTCTCTCCCGAGGCCCTGAAGAGCCTCGACGGCAAGCCGCTGACGCTCAACCACCCGCCCGAGGACGTCACTGCCGACAATTGGAAGCGGTATGCCATCGGCGACGCCCACGGCGTGAAGCGCGACGGTGACGTGTCGGTCGGTAAGGTCGTGATTCGCGACGCCGCCGGAGTTCGGGCGTTCGAGTCCGGTACGCGAGAGCTGTCCGTCGGCTACTCGTTCGACCTCGACATGACCCCGGGCACCGCGCCCGACGGGAAGAAGTACCAAGGCGTGCAACGGAACATCAGAGCCAACCACCACGCGGTTGTGGACGAGGGTCGCTGCGGTGGCACGTGCCGCATCGGCGACGGAGCCGCGCGAGCGACTGATTGCAAGTGCAACACCACCCGAAACGGAGACCAAGCCATGCCCACGATGCGCAAGATCACGACCGACGCAGCCCGGATCACCGACGCCAAGGGGACGGTCGTGTCCGTGCCTGGCCTGGACATCGACCTCGACGTCTCGACCGCCGAAGGCGCGAAGGCGGCCGACGCCATCGACCGATTCGCGCGCGGGATCAAGGACTGCATGGCGGCCCACGACTCGGTCAAGGCCGAGGTCGGAATCCACAAGGAGCGTGCCGACGCGGCCGAGCGTCGCCTGTCCGAGTTGGACGCCATGCCGGACGATGACGATGAGGACGAAGAAGACGAGGTCGCCGACAAGAAGGGCAAGGACGCCAAGCCGAAGCTGGGCGACCGCGCCGCGGCCTACGTTGGCCGCCTGATCGCCCGCGCCGCAGCGGCGAAGGACGAGAAGGTGCTGGAAGCGCGCGCCAAGGATCGTCAGAAGGCGGTGGACGGCGCCAAGAAGATCCTCGGCGACGAGTTCAAGGCCGATGACAAGTCGACCAAGGATGTCCGGATCGCTGCCCTGGCCGCCATCGCGGGCGCCAAGGACGGCGCGCTCGCGGCCCTCAAGCAGATCGCGGTGGCCGTACTGGGCGATGCCGATCCAACCAAGGCGCCGAACGACAAGCTGACCGCGGCGTTCGACGCGGTGATCGCCGCCAAGGCCAGCGTCTCGACTGGAGACCGCCAGACGGTGACCGACGCCGAGCGCGAGGTCGCGCGGGCGCTGACCGGCGGAAACGGCAATGCCACGGGCGGAAGCGGAAAGCCCGTCCTGCGCGGCCGCGACCACCTGGCGAACCGGATGTTCGGCGGCGGCGAGACCGCCTAACCACCACCTGACCGCAACGCATTACAGGAGAAACGACCATGGCCAGCTTTCCCAATCCTCTGCTCTCGGTCGGTGGCGACACCCTCGACATCGGTTTCGAGGGGCAGGTCATCGATCAGGAGAACAGCCAGATCGACACGTTCACCAACACCGGCGCCGCGGCGCTGGACTTCGGCATCCTGGCGGTGCGCGATACGGCCGATCGCTCGTGCAAGCAGATGGCGGCCGATACCGATCTGCAGCTCGGGATCACCGTCCGCAACCCGCTCAAGCCCGCATCGACCGACGGCAACAACACCGTCAACTACGCGCAGTACGCGCTCGTCCCGGTGCTCCGCGACGGCGTGATCGTCGTGCGCGCGGCCGAGGCCGTGCGGCGCGGTGACCAAGTGCTTGCCATCACTGCCGGAGGGGCCGGGAACACCAACCTGGGGTCCTTTGGCGGCAGCAAGGGCGGCGCTGCCGGCGCGGGCCGGGTCGATGTCCCCAACGCTGTCTGGGAGGACACCGTCGCAAGCGGAGCCCTCGGACGCATCCGGATCAAGAGCGTCGGCACCCGCCGCACGACCACCTGATCGGTCACTCAAAACCACCAACGAGGAAAAGAACCATGGGTATCCGAAACGTGATGGTGGCCGACTCGGCGAAGGGCCGGGAGGTCCAGCAGGTCGTCGACAGCGAACGCTACGACGTGTGGGATGAGTGGGTCCGGGGAAACAAGCACCAGTTGCTCGGACAGCCGGGGGACCTCAAGTCGCTGATCGGCCGCGTCCCCGACGCGCGCGACGCGAACGAAGCGATCGTGTTCTCGGTCTCGCAGGCCGCGTACACGGAACAGATCCTGCTCGAGCGGTACTACCAGCCCAGGCAGTACGACGAGTTCATCCCTCTGACGAACGAGGCGGGTGAGTGGGCGGAGACCATCGAGTACGAGGTCTTCGACATGGTCGGACAGGCGCAGGACGTCAGCTCGATGGCCGACGACATCCCGATGGCGGACGTCGCCTGGGCGCGAAAGTCGTTCCCGGTGCTCCCGGGCGCGGCCGGATACTGGTTCACGAACCAGGAGCTGCGTCTGACGGCCTACCTCAAGCGTCCGCTCCCCGAGCGCCGCATGGCTGCCGCGGTCGAGATGTTCCAAAAGAAGCTAGACCACGTCGGCCTGCTCGGAAACGCGACCACAAACGTTCCGGGCCTCTTCTCCTCGGCGCTGATCGCTCACGCGACCACGCCCAGCGGAAAGACCTGGGTCGACCCGACCAACACCCCGCTGGCCATCTTGGGCGACCTGAACGCCGGCATGTACAACGCTTGGGCCTCGTCGGGATTCAACGTGGTTCCCACTCACCTCCTCGCCCCGGGCAATGCGTGGCAGACGCTCTCGAACACCCCCATGTCGAGCACCTACCCCGAGAAGACGATCCTGAAGTTCTTCATGGAGAACAACCTCTGCAAGGCGAAGACCGGCAAAGACATCACCGTCGCCCCGGCCTACGACCTCGCAACGGCCGGCGTCGGCGCCACGGGGCGGGCGATGTTCTACCGCAAGAACCCGCAGGATCAGGTCATGCACGTCCCGATGCCGCTGCGCTTCGGCGCGCCGCAACTCCGCGGCAACAAGGTGATCGTGCCGGGCGAGTTCCGGTACACGGGCACCGAGTTCCGCCGTCCCACCAACGCCTACTACATGGACGGCGTCCAGTAGGCGCGAGGCGCGCGGAAAAGGGAGGAGGCGGTGCCGCTGTCACACCATGAGGCGGCACCGCAACCCCGACCCAGGAGCCAAGCATGCCGATCATCGAGAACAACGCCGAATGCCCCTTCGAGTTCCCGGCGCCGCCGCGCCAGAACGACGAGAAGGGCTTTATTGCATCTCCGCGCAGCGAATCGGTGATCGTTCCCCCGATGCGGCCCAAGAAGAACGCCGACGAATCCACGGTCAACGTTCCCGGAAGGGTAACGGTGACCGCCGAGCAGCTTCGGCGGATGCAGGAGCATCCCATCGCCTCGAAGTGGTTCGGCCCGACCAAGCTGGTCGTCGTCGCCGACCAAGTCAAAGCGAGGGGCTGAACAACGAGTGACACCGGACGACTTCAGAACGATGTTCCCGACGTTTTCCGACGTGACGGACCAGGAGATCAACGCCGCCCTGGCGTTGGCGGTGCCGTACTTCGACGTGGACGCCTGGGACACGTTCTATGCCGAGGGGCTGGGTTGCTTCGTGGCGCACCAGGTCGTTCTGGGCCGCTGCGACAAGCCACTGGTCGACGCGAACGACGTGACGAGTCGAGTGACAGAGCACCTGAACATCGCGCGCTCGGCGGCGGAGTTGGCCGAGCAGGCGCGCGATCCGTTCAAGCGAACGGTATTCGGGCAGCGATTCAGAGACCTGGCCCGGCGCTATGTCGGCCGGGGGTTCCTGGCGGTCTGACATGAGCGGCGTATCTCACAGAGGCATCGACGTCGAGTCGCTCCGTCGCCGGCTGCAGTCAGCAACTGGAGCGGACTTCCGGCGTGCGCTGGCGGATGCTCTGGGCGCCCGCGGGCAGGCGCTGACGCTCAAGGGCTTTCGCGAGTCCAAGGCTCCCGACGGGACGCAATGGAAGGCAGTGAAGCGCAAAGGGAAGCCGCTCATCGACACAGGCAACCTGCGACAGAGCGTCGTCATGCAGTCGAGCGAGGCTGGCTTCCGGATCGAGGTCGCCGCGCCATACGCAAAGTATCAGCAGATGGGAACGCCGCCACGCCAAGTCGGAGCACGCTCTGCGTTGCAGAACTCGCGGGGCCGGTTCGTCTCCCCAAAGGGGCTGATGGTCAAGCGCAAGGGATTCGTCGGGATGATGAAGCGAGGTGGAACGCGCGTTGTGCTGAGAACCCACGCGAACCGTGGCATTGCGCCGCGTCCGATGGTGCCGCGCGGAGATGCCGATCTCGCGGCCGTGTGGATGCCCGAATTCAAACGCACGGCCATTCAGGTCGCGCGCCAGAGGCTGGAGCCATGACGTGCTGAAGGACGTATTCGCGCTTGCGACGGAGAAGCTGCGCACCGCGCCCGCGGTGCGCGAGATGCCGAGTTGCAAGCTGGGCGAGGAGCACCTGCCGAGTCCTGGTGGCTGCCCAGCAATCGTGTGGGTACCGGGACGCGGGCCCATCAGCGGCGGGCGCCAGGCGATCGACCAGGAGAGTCCCGGAAATCCACGGGCGCTATTCCAGCGCAACCTGGGAATCAACGCCTACGTCTATGCCGAGAGCTTCAACGGCACCGAGGCTCTGCTGGGCCACTTCGTGGCCGCACTCCACGCTGCGCTTCCCGGTCGCTGGACGCCAACGAGTGAGAGTTGGTCGATGGGATGGCCCGTCGGGACCGTCGAGCCGATGGCGCACGCCGAGTCCGGCACTCTCTGCATTCTCTCGTTCGACGTGCGGTTGCCGCTCTTCGACGAGGCCAACCCCGAAGTTACGCCGGACGGCATGGCCATCACCGGCAACTTCGTCACCGTGGAGCTGAGCTGATGGGCGACGAGAAGAAGACCGCCGAAACGTTGGCCACCGAGGCGGGGTTGCTCCCGCAGCTCATCGCGCGCCCGGCAGAAGGTCGGCGCCCCGCGCGCACGGTGGCCAATAAAGACTTCTGGAAGTTCGCGGCTGCGCGCGCCGGCGAGGGCTGGGCGGTCGGCCAAGAGATGACCAAGGCCGAGTTCGACGAAGCAGTCGAGCACTGGACGACCAAGCCGCACTTTGGCGGCCGCGATGTCGGCGCCGTGGCGCAGCCCGCGCCGGCGGAGCTGTCCGAGAGCGATTCTGAACCCACTGGCCAGCCGGCCTAACCCGAGGAGCCGACGAACATGCTTCCCGACGTCACACTCAAGATCCAGGACGGCGGCCTCGGGATCGTCCCTGGCAACGCCTCTCGAACGTGCGCCAAGCTGGGCATCTCCGCCGGCGGCACCGCCAACACACTGTACGCCTTCGGCGACAAGAACACGGCCATCGGTACGCTGGTGGCCGGGCCTCTGCTCGAGGCCGTCTGTGACACGCTCGACATCGCGGGCGGTCCGGTTCTGGCCATGCCGCTCAATCCGAGCGGCGCTGGCTCGATCGGTTCCACGGTCCACGGGGGCGGTGGCGGCGGCGCCGGGACCATCTCTGGGGCTGCCGCGCCGGCATCGACCATCGCGGCCAAGGTCGTCACCGGTGGCGTGCTGGGGGTCATGACCGTCGCATTTTCGGTCAACGGCGGCGCCTACGGTTCGCCCATTCTGTCGACGGTGACCAGCTTCTCCGTGGTCGTCCCGGGGACGCTGACGACGCTGACGTTCTCGTCGCAGACCTATACGTCGGCGGCCGTCTGGACCTTCAACACCGACGGCACTTCGTCTCTGTCGGGAACTGGAACGCTCGGCTGGGTCACCGCGGTATCGTCGACGCTGGACAACTTCGATTTCATCGCGACGATCGCCCAGCCCGGAGCTGCGGGAACGGCCACCTTCAAGTGGTCGCTGGACGGAAACAACAACGTGTCGGGAGAGACGCTGGTCCCGTCCGGCGGCGTCTTCGTGGTCCCCGGATCCGGTCTCGTGCTCACGTTTGCTTCGACCTTCGCGGCGACGGACACGTACGAGATCAAGACCGGGACGGCCACGTACAGCAACAGCGACGTCACCGCGGCGTGCACTGTCTTGCTCGCTGACCAGTCGCCGTGGGGGCTTCTCCAGGTGGTTGGAGCGGGATCAAATGCCGCTGCCGCCGCCAGCCTAGCCGCTGTGGTGGATGCGCAGCTCGCCTCGGGCTTCACGAACTTCAGGTACGCGCGCGGCATCGTGTCATGTCCCACGTCGGAGAGCGATTCCACGGTGGCATCGGCATTCGCGAACTTCGTCAGCGACCGCGTCATGGTCTGCGCGGGGGACATTCTTCACCTGTCGGCCATCTCTGGACGCCTTATCCGGCGCAACCTGGCGACGGTGGTGGCGACCAGGCTGAGCGACATCGCGCCGAGCATTGACGCTGGCAACGACGATCCTGGCGACGAACTCACGGCCATGCCGCGGGTGTCGGCGATCTACCGGGACGAATTTAAGACGCCGGCGCTGGACGCACAGCGGTTCTGCACGCTGCGCACCGAGGTTGGCGATCCTGGGTTCTTCGTCACGAACCCGAACATGATGGCCGCGCCTGGCTCTGACTACGGCCTCATGCAGATGGGGCGCGTGATGGACGTGGCCTGCGCGACCACCCGCCAGGCGATGCTTCCGTTTCTGAACTCGCGCATCACCGTGGACGCGTCGACCGGATACATCGCGCCGATCTGGGCGAGTCGGATCGAAAAGCGCGTCCAGAAGATTCTGAGCGCCGTCCTGGTTGCGGCCGGCGACGCCGACGCCGTGACCGCCGTGGTCACCCGCAACGTCAACATCCTATCCACCAAGACGATTCCAATCACGATCGGCGTCGTGCCGCATGGCTACGCCAAGTTCATTAACGTCACCATCGGGTTCGTTAACCCGGCGCTGGCGTAAGGAGACCCAGATGGGCGCCACTCAGACGATCGTCAACGGCAACCGGCACTCCTGGACGTCTATTACCCTGGACGCCGACGGCCTGTTGATCGGCGGCATTACGTCAGTCGACTACAGCGACAACCTCGAGCCCGGTACGCCATTCGGGACCGACCCGGTGGCCCTGGGGTACACGCGCGGCAAGTACACCGCGGACTTCTCGATCGAGATGTACCGCGCCGAGTTCGAGGCCCTGAAGCTGCGCCTCGGTGTGGCGGGCGTCGGATTCATGGAGTCGACCGGCATCTACAACGTCGCGTACATCGAGAAGAGCTTGAACGGCGGAGAGCCGATCATGGACGTCATCGTTGGACGCATTTCGAAGGTCGAGTCCTCGAACTCCGAAGGTACCGACGCATCGAAGGTGAAGCTGACGCTGAAAGTCATCGAGCCGATCCTGTGGAACGGCGTCCCGGCCGTGCTGCCAGATCCGACTGCGCTCGACGTCTCGTTCGTCTGACGGAAAAGGTAGCCGTTGATGCTGGCCGGCGAACATGGCCGCCATGGCCAACGACAGCAAGATCACGGACGAACTCATGGCGCAGCTGCGCGGCGCGCACCCGGACGCCAAAGGCTTTCGGAAGATGATCACGCCGCTTCCCGACGGCACCGAATTGGAATGGGTGATGAAATACCCGCCCGCGACGGCTGCCTATGCAGCGTTCCGCGAGAAGAGCATGGAGGCGAGCGCGGCCGAGAAGGCATCGGCACCCCGGCTGCTGTTCAACGCGATGGTCGTCTACCCGTCAGGACCCGAATTGAAAGAGGCCGTGAAGGACTGGCCGGGATTCGTGGATACGGCGTCCGGCGAGTGCGCGGAGTTTGCGGGGCTAGTCCGGGGTACCCGCCAGGAAAAATTGTAGCCCGGTGGCGGGCTGACAGCGGCGACCTCTGGGCGATCGGCGAGGCGCTGCGGGCCCTCCTCCGGGCGGGCGAGAGTGACGCGGAGCTCGTCGGATCGCTGATGGTCGCCGGCTGCATCGCCGACATTCGCCTGATCGCCTCCGTATTCGAGAAGAAGTGATGGCCGACGGCGTTCAATTTCTGTTCGAGCTCGACGCTAAGGCGCCCGGCATGGACAAGCTCCTGACGATGCTTGGGCAGAGCAACGCCAAGCTGAAGGAGGGGCACGGCGCCCTGAAACACGAGACCGAAGAGGTCAAGGGTCTCGGCGGAGCGTTTGAGAAGCTGATCCACTCCGGGCTTGAGCCCTTTCTGAAGAAGGCCGAGCAGATCGCGGAGTTCGAATTCATCCGCGAGGGCGCCGAGAAGCTGCTGGAGTTCCCCGAGCTTTTGGCCGACAAAATCAGAGAGCTTGGAGATGAACTCGTCGATACGGCGGCCAAGACCGAAAGCCTGAACTTCTCGCTGGACGTGAACTTCGGCGCGGGCGGCAAGGAGATTTCGGAGTGGGCTGACAAGCTGGCGAAGCAGACGCCATACACCGCCGCGCAGATCAGGTCGTGGGCCATCGAGCTCGGTCACGCCGGGGTCGCAATGAAGGACCTCGACAAGTACATGTTCGCCGGACTCGACGTCGCGGCACGCTCGGCAGACAAGGTCGGCGCGATGCAAGCGGCCATGGAAGCGATGCGCCGGGTGGAGATGCAGGGCAAGGTCAACGCCAGAACTCTGATCAACATGGGCATCCCCGTAGAGAAGCTGATGGCGACTGTGCCGAAGCTCCACGGGATGACCAAGATCCAGGCCAACCAGGCGCTTGATCAAATCGAGATCGGGAAAGAAGATCTCTTCCGGGCGATCACGGGAGGCAAGCCGATCGGCGACGTCGGAGCCGACATGCAGAACCTGCTCAGCACGAAGGTAAAAAACCTCACGTCGTTGCCTGAGCAGTATTTCGAGAAGGCGGCCGACAGCGCCGCATTCGCTCCCTTCAAGGCCAAGCTCGACGACATATTCAAGTCGTTCGATCCGGACAGTGACAAGGGCAAACAGATCATGGCGTCGTTCGCTGCGATGCTGATGAGCATCGTCGACGGCCTTCAGAAGATCAATTTCAAGGAGGTGGCGGACGACTTCGGTAAGTTCGTAAGCGCGATCGAAAAGATGGTTCCCGTCATCGTTCAGATCACCGGAGACATCGGCGCGACCGTGCAGGACGCCGCGAACAAAGGCGGTGCAGCGAAGCGCGTGCTGATGAACTACACCCCGTTTGGGCTTCTGCAGGGCGGCCAGCAACGAGAGGACAAGGCATTCGACATCATGCGCCGCGAAGGATCGCTCATGTCAGACAAAGGGATCAATAAGACCCTGTCGAGCGTGATCCCGGGATACGGGTATGTCGCGGATACGTACCTCAATCCGCGGTTTTACCAACTCAGATTTGGCGACGCGACGAAGGGAGCCGTCAAGGGACTAGATGATGGCAATGGAGCAATCGAGGCCGCGGGCGCCAGGGCCGGCGCCGCTGCCGTCGACGGAGCCGCCGGTCCAAAGGGCATCGACGCGCACAGTCCATCGAAGAAGTTCGAGCAACTCGGAATGTTCGCCAACATGGGCTTCGTCCGTGGCATGCGCGCCACGGCAGGCACGGTTGCTGACGCCATCGCTGGAACCTTTGGCGTACCGACGCGACGACCGGGCGCCGCGCCATCGGGCGGGGTCACCTTGTCCGTGCATGGCACGCATATCCACGTCGCGCACGGCGGGCGCGAGGAAGGTGCCGCGGCAGCAGAAGGCTTTTGGGCCAGCATCGAGGCTCGCCTATTGGCCATGCTCGAGCGGAAGCGATCGGAAGAGGGATCCTGATGGCCGGCGAGCCATTTTGGAGCAACGGGACCAACGTCGCCGGGTTGGCGCTGTCGTCGGACGGGCAGATCACCGGCGGAAACCAGGTCTACATGAAGAACCCGCTAGACACGGCGTGGTTCGCGGGCGTTCAAATCCCTGGACGGGTCACCCTGGACCCCGGGGGCGGCGTGTTCCTGCTGCTCGACAAGGTCAAGGCGAAGGCGATGCCGGGCGGCGGCGGGCTGTCCCGCTCGCTCGACGTAGATGGCGCATCGCTGCGCATCCTGGGGCTCGACCCGAAGGAGTTCTCGTTCACCGTCCTGATCTGGACCTCGGCCCAGGACTCGGCCTGGCAGGCGTTCGTGGACGCCGTGTGGAAGCGCCCGAAGAAGGCCGCTCGGATTCCACAGGGAGCGGCCGAAGTGCGACAGACGCTTTTGAATCGACTCGGCATCAATCAAGCCGCGCTGATCGACATCACGTATGCCGGCCCGGGGGCTGAGCACCCGTCGACGCAATGGCGCCTGAAATTCCAGCACAGCGTGCGCCCGGTGCCGCGGAAGCACCAGACGGTGAAGGGCGCGGACTCTGGATTGAAGAAGACCGACAAGCTTCCGCAGCTAGAAGCGCCGTCGACGAACGCGGCCAACGCGACGCTTTTGGGACCGAAGGCCAAGCCCGCGGGAGGCTTATAGGCCGATGGCGCTCATCACCATCAATGGCCTGGCCGTGCTGCGCGGAGCGATCCGCCTGCCGCGCATTGGGCGCTGGACGGCCGAGCTCAAGGTCGACTCGGACACGGAGATCGACGGACCCGTGACCATGGACATCGCCGACGGCGCGCTGTCGCTGGCTGGCACCGTGGCGCGCGGCGGGGAGTTTGCGGGCACGGCTGCCACGAAGGTGATCGCCGGCGCGAACGGCCTCGAGAACGTGGCCAGGCCGAAGCACTACGTCTCGACGCGCGCGAACGTCGTCCTGGCCGACCTGTTTCGAGACGCGGGCGAGAGGCTGTCCGCGACGTCGGACCAGTCCGTGGTGGGCCGAAGCTTGCCGGCGTGGACGACCGCGGCGATCCCGGCCGGCCGCTTGCTCAAACGCCTGCTGGTGACACTGGGCGGATCTTCTTGGCGGGTGCTTCCGGACGGCTCGATCTGGATCGGCGCCGAGACCTGGCCGGACTCCGGGCTGACCGCTGACGGCGTCGACATCATCGAGCAGGACGACGAGCAGGGATTCACCGTGCTCGGCCTCGGCCTGCCGACACTGCTACCAGGCACGACGCTGTTCGGTCGCCGCGTCTCCTACGTCGAGTATACGGTCACCGACGTCATCCGGGCCAAGGTCTGGTACGAGGACGACGGCGCCACCAGCGACCGATTCAAGGCGGCCTTCGATGGCGCCACACTGGGTGCAGTTCCAGACGTCGACTACGGCGCGCTCTATCTCGCCGAGGTCGTGAACCAGGCGGGCGGCACGGTCGACATCCAGCCTGACGATCCGCGGCTGCCGTCCATGGCGTCGGTCAAGCTGCTGACGGGCTTGCCCGGCTCGGCGGTGGATCGGACCGCCGGGGGGAAGGTCCTAATCGGCTGGTCCGGCCGCGACCCATCGCGGCCATACGCCGCCGCCTTCGACAGCTCGACTGAGGTCTCCACCATGACGCTGAAGGTACTCTTGCAGCTCGTGCTGGGCGATTCCGTGGCGGCCGAGCCGCTCCTGAAGGCGGTCAGCTTCGGCGCGGCATGGGGACCGCTGGCGGCAGCCACGGCGGCCTACGTTACAGGCATCAAGACAGTCGCCGATCCGTTGAATCTTTTCACGCCAGACATGCTGACGGCCCTGACGGCGTTCACGGCCGCGCTGGCCGAGTGCGCGACGCTCAAGGTGAGCGGAGCATGACCACGCCGGCGCTATCCGATGCCAATTATGGCACCGATACGGCCGCGACAACGGACACGTCTCCCGTGTGGGGTATTGCGTCGGGGACGACCAACCTGGCGTACTCTCTCGTTCGCCGCCTGAGCACGCCGAGGGGCGGTCTATTCTACGATCTGAATTACGGGACCGATCTCCGCGCGTACGTCAACCGACGCATAAGCGGAGCCGCGGTCAATAACCTGCCAGCCGACATCTCGGCCGAGTGCGCGAAGGACGACCGCGTCCAGGCGACGACCGAGACAGTCGCGTTCACCTCGCAGACGCGCGCTCTTACGGTGGCGATCGAGGTCCAGCCCATCGTCGGACAGGCGTTTACTCTCATTTTGGCTGCGACGTCCGTCAACGTCACACTGCTGTCGGTCAACGGTATCTCCGTGTCGGCCGCGACGCCGACTACATCGGCGGCGGCGGTGTTCCTGCAGGGGCCGGCAGGCCATGACGGAGCCGCTGGCGCGCAAGGCCCGAAGGGCGACACCGGCGCGGGAGGTACGCCGCAAATTTATCTCGACTTCGACGCAGAGGATTTTCTCGACTCGTCCGGGGTCGAGACGGTTGTCTATCAACGGTACGTCAACTTTGGTCCGCTGCCGGCCATGGTGACCGCAGAGCTTGGCGGGCGCGTCTCTTCGACCGCCGGCGCGGCGACGTTCGCCCTGCGCGTCGGAGGAACCGCGGACACGGCTGACGGCGCCATTGCAGTGTCGATGTCGACGGCGAGTAACACGCCGACGCCAGTCGCTGCGTCGAACGCATCCTTTTCCAATCCGGGTGGGTGGCAGCTCGTCAAGCTGACCATCGCCTCGAGCGCGGCCGGGCAGACGGGGCACATCCTGAACCCGACGGGGAGCGCGCGGTGAGCTTCACGTTCGCCGATCTCATGACCCCCGAAGGGCAATCCGTAATTGCGGCGCGTTTGCTGGCCAACCTGCAGGCAGCCGGTCAGCCCACGGCCAGCTGGGCGCCGTCGGGCATCGGGGGCGTCGAGAACCTCCGCGTCGACCTCGTGGCCGGCGGGCTGGCCGAGCTGATGGCCAAGCGGGTGGCGGCCATGGTGAACGGGCGGCTCCTCCCGCTGGCCACCGACACGCCCGAGAACGGCTACTGGCTGACCTACCTGGGGAAGAAATTCTACGGGCTCGACAAGCGCCTGGGGAGCAAGACGATCCAGAACGTCGCGCTCTACACGCCGGCCGGGTCCGCGCCGGTCTCGGCGACGTTCGAGGCCGGCGACCTGGTCGTCAAGTCGCAGGCGACCGGCAATGAGTACCGCAACATCGACGGCGGTACGTTCACGGCGGCGAATACATGGCTGAATTACCCGCTCATCCTCGATCCGGCGGTCGACAACCCGTTGATGCTCCGGTTCCAGGCCGAGGTTGCCGGGTCTCGGTTCAGCGATGGGGACACGACCGTCACGACGATGGTCACGGCCCCGGCGGGAATCAGGTGCATCAACATCAGGCCGACCGACTTCACGGACATGCGGCATGCCGGCCTGTCAAGTGGATCGATGACGGGCAAGTGGGCCAATCCAAGCATTCCGCCCGCTGCATCTTCGTTCCGGGCTCTCATCGTCGACGACGGAGATATCGGAACGGCTTCGTTCAACTATTCACTTGACGGCGGATCGACGTGGAGTCCTGGCGGAGCCGTGACGGCTGGCGCCTTATCTGTGGCCGGCATGGTCATTTCGTTCGTCGGCGGCGGCGCATCGCCGAACTTTGTGGCTGGCGACATCCTGACGATCCTCGTGCAGTCAGCGATCCTGCAGCGCGGATCGGACGCCGAGACGGACGACGCCTTCCGTGCGCGCTGCGCATCACGCTGGCCAGCGCTATCCCTGACGCCCGTCAAGGGAACGATCGAGTTGTGGGCGAAACAGGCCAGCGAGGAAGTTGCCAAGGTCGTTAGCGATGCCGATCCAAACACTCCGGGCGGCATCCTGGTCACGATCGCGAGCTCCACGGGGCCCGCCAGCGCGCAGGCCGTGGTCGACGTCGAGGACTACATCTCCGCCCGCCTGCAGGGCTTCCAGGGCGTGGGTGCCCCAGCATCTCCGGCCGTGCCGAACAGCACGAGCCCGCAGGAAACCGTTGCCGTGCAGTCGGCCGGCAAGTTCCGGATCACGCCGTCGGGCGTCGCGTACGTGCCTCGCGCGAAGTTCGCAGCCGTACAGGCTGGCGCGGACACAGCATGGAACGCCTACCTCGCGTCGCTGCCGCTCGGCGGCCAGCCGGGAGCGACTGTCGAGAATGCCGAACTGGTCGACATTCTGGCGGACCTCGGCGCCATCGACGTGCGGGTGCTGCTGAACGGATTACTGTCCGATCAGACCATCCCGGCGGGACTTGCGGCTGTTCCCGCCGATGGGTCCAGCCTATTGGCCAATCTGTATTGGGTGCCAGTCTGATGGCGTTCACGTCGACCCCGCAAAGCATTTCAGATCTGTTGCCGCCGCTGGCCACAGATGACGTGCGGCGCTTTCTGATGGCCTACTTTGCCGTCCCTGCCAACCCGGTGACCGATTGGTACTCCGGTGGCGTCCAGCGCACCATGTTGGAACTCGAGGCAGCCGTCATCACGGACCTGGCCGGCAACATGCTCCCCGCGCTGGCGGCGCAGGGTTATCCGGGCGATGCGGTTGGAGATTCGCTGACAGCGCTGGCCCATGGGTGGTTCCAGATCGACCGCGCGACGGCGACGGTCGCCCAGCAGCAGATCACAATCGCCTGTGACTCGTCGCACGGACCCTACACGATCGGCATCGGTCGGATGCGCGCACTGACTACCGATGGCGTCACCTACAACGCCGCCAGCAGCGGCACCGTGGCACCAGGGGGCACGCTCGTGCTTCTGATGCAGGCCGAGACGCCGGGCGCGGCTCGCGGGCTCATCTCAACAATCGCAGACGGCTTTCCTGGCGTGGCTGTCGCTGCGGCGGCCATCGCTGTGGTTGGCGGCGTGTCACAGTTCGGTTCCGACGGCGACAGCGACGACACCGTGACGGCCGAAGTCGCCGCCAGATTTCCCGATCCAGACGCGGCGCCAAGCGGTCAGGACAGGACGATTGCATGGGCAATCGAGGCCGTCCCGACGATCACCCGCTGGAGCATCGACCCCGATGAAGCATATCCGGGAGGGGTAATCATCACGCTCGCCAACGCGACGGGTGGTGTGTCAGGAGGAGACGTCACGGCCGCGCAAGCTGCGCTTGATGCCCACGCTCCGATCACCGACATCATCACCGCGCAGGCAGCTGTCAACCAAGCGATCGACGTCGATACGACCGCAGCCGTGGTCTTGTGCCCGGCAGCCCGACTGACGGCGGCGCAGGCAGCTGCAGACTCAGCCTGGGTCGCCTCGCTTTCAACGAGCGCCGTGGGTGGGAAGGTCTATCTGACCGCGTTGATCAAGGCGGTCATGGATGCCGTCGGATCCGCCGGCGACATTACCGGCGCCGCACTGGTCGGCGCGGGAATCGACCACAACGTGGCGCTATCGTCCACGCAGGTTCCGGTCCCCGGCGTCCTGCCGTCGGCCATGGTCTGGAAGGCGATCTAGGTGTCTGCCCTCGTCCTCTTGCCATCCCCCGCCGTCGTCGAGCCGCGCGGGTCGGTGACCTTCGCGGCGACTGGCGGGACCGGTACGGGCTACGTCTATTCGCTCTCTCAGAACGAGTCCGGCGGAAGTATCGATAGCGCGACCGGGGTCTACGTCGCTGGCGCCAAGCCGGTCACGACCGACGTCGTCACGGTCACCGACTCCGGCGCCGCGACCGCAACGGCGTCGGTGGCCATCCAGGGCGGGAGCTACGAGGACTATCAGACCGGCTTGGCTCCGCCGTTCCTGCAGGGGGCGAACGCGTCTGTATTCGAGCGACAGTGCGGAGCCGAAAAAGACCTCCAGCTTGAGCGCGGTCGCCAGGGACTCATCGTCAACGTACCTGGCCTTGGCGTACCAGATGCGCTCGACTACATCGGTCAAGAGCGCGGCCTTCCGCGCGCGACCACGGAGATTCCAAGCGACGGCGGCGGCGCGCGTGATCAGGCATACGCCGAACGCCTTAGGACGTGCTGGACGTCTCCTAACGGCTGGTCCTATGCCGGATCTCACGCGGGGCTGCTGTACGCGCTGGATCGCGCCGGATTCCCGATGGGTGACCCGACGGGTGCGCACATCATGCAGCGCTACAAGCGTTATTCGTGGCTCACAGCTAGCGGCGGAACCCCGGTCTACGGCACGCATCCGGCGTGGACGTTCGACGGCAGCGATCCGAGGCTGTGGAACCAGTTCGGGATCGTGTTCGGCGCAGACGTGTCCGATCTGACCGTGGGCAGCGCCCGCGCGGCGCAGTTGAACGCGATTGTCGACCAGTGGCGCCCGCGCAAGGCTCGCTTCATGGGCACCTGGATCATCGTCAGCGGACCAACCTGGGGTTGGCCCGTGGGCGTGACCTGGGGACAGGCCGGACGCACCTGGGGCGGCGGCGTCACGCGAGTCATCCCGCCAACCTGAGAGGATACGACATGTCGACCACGTACGACGCAGACCCAACCGCTACGCAGGCGCCGGCAGATCCGCCATCCGCCGGCACGGCTCCCAAGTCAACGCTTCCGGCGGACGGAGATCCTGCCAATGCGGCAAGCGTCGCCCAGCTCGCCAAGGAGCCCGTTGACCAGATCGCTTTTTTAAAGAAGCCGTTCGCGAACAGCGCCGCATTCGACCAGGACATTTGGGCCGGGGCGCAGGACGCGAACCTGAATGGCCGATGGGGTGTCGATCACTGGGGATTCCCCCGCGCGAGCATGATCGACTGGACGGAGGACTGGACGCCCGCAGCGCAATTCTCCGGCAGCGCGATCACGGCTCCGAAATGGACCGCCGACTGCATTGGGACGGCAAGCGCCATCGAGTCTTGGGCGCCTGGATCCGTCGTCGCCGGGGAGGGTGTGCCGCATCAGTTCCGCGCTCTGGCGATTACCGTCGACGGGACGACCGCGTCCAACAGGTCCGCGATCGGCCGCGAGCCGACGGCTGCGACCGCGTTATTCGCCGACGACGCTCTGGCCATTATGGACCTCTGGGTCGCACCGACATCGGTGCTCGACGTAAACTGGATCATCGGATTCGGCTGTGCCGGCGAAGCGGTCAACAACTTTCAAAACGCCGTGTACTTCGCGCCGGAGTCCGGTTTGCCGGCTGGCGGTCACTGGACATGCTGCGCGATCAGCGGCGGGGTGCTGACGCGAGTCGTGACGACAGTCCTCTACGACAGCTCGTCGCACTGGCTCCGGATCGTCTGGGTCGGCAAGAATCTGGATGATGGCCAGGTGGCGGCGCGCGCGCTGTTCTACGTCGACGGCGTGCGGGTGGCGAACGTGGTCACGAATCTGCCGGACAACGCCGGCAAGCTCATCCTGCCGACAGCGGGCGGGTTTCTGAACACTACGGTGTCTAGTCCCGTTCTGTTGGTCGGTCCCCTGCGCTACCGCCAGATCACGGCTCTGTCGACCGCGACCGTTTGATCGATCCGGCTACTTACAGACCGAGCAGCCGAGAACGCAGATGCTGTCCGCGCCGGGGTCGATCCTGGTGTCGGTGCAATTTTGCGTCGCGTAGTAGTGGTCGGTCTGGTTAACGCAGCCCTGGACGCACCAAAGCGCACCTCCCTCGTATCGCCCCTGGCGGTAGCCGCCGATCGTCGGGTCATAGACCTGACACGCGGTCGACGCCATGAACGTCCAGCCCAAGCTCTGACACGTCGGGATCGCGCCGCCGCCCGAGCCTGACTGCCCCCCTGTCTGCGCGCGACCTGCGGCGCCGCCCGCAGTTGCCCCCATATGACCGCCGGTCACCATAGCGCTGCCTCCCGCGCCGCCGGCCTCTGTCGATCCGCCGCTCGCAACGCCACCGCTTCCAAGCGAACCGCCATCTGTTGCGCCGCCGCTCGCCGCTATCTCTCCCGTCGGCGCGCTACTTACGTCGCCGCAACCCGCGATCGCTAGCCATGCCGCAGCAATTGCAGCAACCGCAGTCTTCATTGGCTCACCATTAGCCGCAGACGAAGAGGAAGATCTCCGGCGGCGCAGGATGACTTCATCCTCTCTGAGCCAGCTGGAACGGCGGAGCATCTCCTTAGAACAGCGACATCCGTGGACGCGCAAGCGAGCGGCCTTGCGCTCATTCCAGACAGCATTCGCTTGGTTGAAGCGATAGCGTCATCGGCCTCGCGGAGTTCTTGTTTGTCGCCTTCCAACTCTTCTAGGTTTACGACTCCAACGCGCCTGGAATAGACATGCTCTGTTTTGATCGCTTTTATTGCGGCGGCGCGATCCTCGATCGCATTACAAAGCTGAGCCGACCACACGACTCGGAGTGTGGCAGCGTCAGGATGCTCAAATCTGGGCTGATCGCGATCGTCAATTTCTCGCTCGCGCTCCGTCGCAATACACCAGTCGATGTCGTTCTGTCCGCCTTCTCGGGCAATGGCGTCGGCGACACAGCGCTTGAATGCGCCCCGAACTACCCCCTCGTCGTCCGGGCGCATAGCCGGAACCGGCATGTCAGCCAGCGTGGCTTCCGCCTTGCGGTATGCCGCCCTGGTCGAATTGAGACTATCGCGGTGCGCGTCCAGGCAGCGAATGAACGAGTCACGTATCGCGCGGCTTGCGCGACCTGCGATGCGGAGCGAACTTCGCATTGCTGCCAGTTCCACCGCACACGCAAACGCATCGTCCGGCGCAAACGAGACTCCATCGATCTCAGCCAGAGACCCAGTGTCTGCGCCGCCAGCACCGGTAGCCGTGAGCGCTGAAATAAAAATAACAGCTAACATTGTGGTCTTCGTGTGACCTATCGCCTTCCCGTTTCCCGGTTGGACTTCGACCAAGTCTCCCCCCACCCTCCAGGGCGCCGCAAGGTGACCGCCCGTTCAGGTTGTCTCGGACCGTCAAAAAAGTGAGTCGACAAGCGCATCCGCGACCATAAGACGTGGTCGCAATCCGAGCGCGAAGCGTGTATGCGGCGTTTGCCGCGTCCCTGACGCTCGTCATGGCCACCCCCGTCGCCGCCGATCAGGGGTGGACGCAGCCGGTCAATGCGCAGAACTGGCGCCTGTACGGACTGCCCGCGCCGACGCTTGGCACGAGTCCTCTACGACTGCAGGACCTCACCCTGTGCACCAGCGGAATGCTGGCCGTGAACTCGACGGGGCTTCCATTTCATTGCGCGACACTTTCAGACCTGCCGGCCATTCCGGCCGGAACACTGCTCGGCAATCCCAGCGCCACCTCGGCTGCGCCCATAGGAATCACGGTTGGTGCCGGCCTAAATCTGTCACTGGCTGGAGTGTTGACCGCAACGGGCGGCGCCGACGCGCTCGGCTTCTACCTCGTCACGCAGTCCGCCAACGCTCCGCCGAACGCATTCGACCTCGGGTCGCTTTCCAGCGGCGCCCTCTACAGCACGGTCAGCAGTGGTCACTCGACCCTGTCCGTCGTCGACCCCTACCAGGTGGCTGTCGACGGGACCGACGTGGCGCCGGCGCGCCTCGCCAGCAAGGTCGTCGGCAGCTATCCGATTTCGTTCTCGTCGCCGCCGGCCGCGCCGCCGATTCCTGGACTCGCTGTCTGGCTGAAGGCCGACGCAGGCGTCACGAGCTCAGGCGGCAACGTGTCGACCTGGGTTGACCAGGTGAATGGGTACTCGTTCGCCGTCGTCGGGACCGCGCCGACGCTGGTCACCGGGTCGATGGGCGGGCTGCCGGTCGTCCGCTTCAACGACACCGGCGGCACCTCGAATAGCTGCTATCTGAGCAGCACGATCTCGACCTCAGGATGGTCGGGAGCCACCGTCCTCTACGTCGTTCGCACGGCGCCGGATGCAACGCTGTCGTCGCTCTACCAGGGCATCGTCAATATCCGCGACGGAGCGAACGCTCGGTGGTCCTTCAACGTTTCGGACAAGACCGATGGCTTTGGTGTCGGTGGCGTCGGTCCGAATGGCATACCCGGACTCGGCACGTACTCGCCCGCGCTGACCAATTCTCAGATCGTCGTCGAGGCCTATCGCTACGACAAGACGACCTGGCGCCTCAGTGGCACGTACGCCACGACGGTCGCGGACACGTCGTTTCCTGGCGCGACGGCGACGATGCACGTGGGTTCCGTCGACTACGGCGGCGGCCAATCCACCGCCGACGTCGAGGAGGTGCTCGTCTATGACCACTCGCTGAGCGACGACGATCTCAAGATCGCCGCTGCCTATGCGCAGGGTCGGGCCGGATCAAACGTCGGAATCAACGAGATCGTCGAGGCCAGCCACGCGACCAGCGGAGTCACCGCCGGCACGTACACAGCGCCGACGGTGACGTTCGACCGGTGGGGCCACGCCACCTCGGCCTCGAGTGTCGCGTACCAATCGACCCAGCTCGCGGGGCTGTCCGTCCTCGGGCGCGGAGCGAACTCGACCGGCACCATGGCGGCCATCACCGCCACGTCCGGCAGCAACGGAGCGCTCAGGGAGAGCGGCGGAACCGTCGGGTTCGGGAACATCTCCGAGGCCATCGTCCAGAACCTGACGGCCGATCTCGCATCCAAGGTCCCGACGACGCGCAACGTGAACACGGCGCTGCCTCTGACTGGCGGCGGTGCGCTGTCCGGTGACCTGAATCTCGGGATCAACGTCTTTGGCGCGAGCGGCGCCAGCCACTCGACCGGCATCGTGCCCGACCCTGGGGCGACGGCAGGGACGACGCGGTACCTGCGAGAGGACGGGACGTGGGTCGTCGTTTCGACGGCGGACAAGCTGGTGGCGGTCAACGCCAGCGACACGGCGGCGGACTATCTCGCGAACAAGCTGGTGGGCCTGGCGCCAGTCTCGATCACGACGGTGTCTCCGAGCGGCGGCCCGCCAACCACCGGACTGAAGCTGTGGCTGAAGGCCGACGTCGGCGTCACCCTGTCCGGCTCCAACGTCACGGGGTGGGCTGACCAGTCCGGAAACGGCAACAACGTCGTGACGGCGACGACGTCGCCGACGTTCGTCGCCTCGTCGATCAATGGCATTCCTGGGATCTCGTTCGGCACGGGCTCGACCAGCACCGAGGGCTTGGTCAACACGTCGACCAACCTGCTCACGGCTGGTAGTGCGCGATCCGTAATCGCTGTCGTCGCGCCGACTAACGTCGTCGCCAACGCCGTCCTCACGTTCCGGCTAAATGGCACGCAGTGGGCCTCGTGCCTCGGAGTCAACAGCCACCCGAATATCGTCTGGTCGGACACGGCGGTCGTCGATATCAGCACGACCACCGCCGCCTTGTCGTCCACGTCTCCGCTGCTGGCCGAGTGGTACGGCACATCAAATCCGAGCGGCACCCTTACGCACGACCAGAATGGCACCGCGCGATCTGTCGTCTCGTCGACGATGGGCAACGCGGAATCCGGTACCACCGGATTTGCGATTGGGTACCAGCCAGGCGTCACGGGGCGCTCGTTCGTCGGCGCGATCAGTGAGATTTTCGTCTACGACCACATCTTGTCGGCCGGCGACATTGCGACGCTCCGAGGCTACGTCAACACCAGGTACGCGATGAGCGTGGCCGGAGCATCCGGCGGTGGCGCGACGTCGTATCAACTGCAGGCATCCGTCGGCTACGACAACTCGACGATCACGCTCAACGGGACGAGCCAGCTACAGGTCGGCGGATTCACCGGAGGTGACGTCACGTCGTCGGCCGGCTCTCGCGTGCTGACGCTCGGCAACATCCCGACGGGTACCACTCAGGCTGGGGCGATCAACGCAACCTCAGTGAGCACGCCAGCGACGCCAGCCGCCGGCCACGGGAACGTCTTCTACGACGTGTCCGATCAGAACTATGCTGTCGTGACTGAGGCCGGAACGTACAAGCACATGGTGCAGTCGCAGACCTGCACGGGACAATTCATCAGCGCAATCTCCGACGCGGGGTTTCCGATTTGCGCGACGGTGTCGTACGCGGCGATCAGCGGGAAGCCCGTCGCGTGCACCGACTACGTATCCCTCACGTGCGTCACGGGCACGACCGACCTTGGCGGAACAAACGCGACCCCGACCGTCACCGGCGTCGAGGACGGCGCCGCCCAGCGCGGATCGCTCCTCGCGACCGAAATCGCGACGCCGTCAGTCCCTGCCGCCGGCAAGCTCAAAGCGTACGCCAGTGCGACCGGTGTCTTGGCCGCTGAAACTCCCTCGGGCACCGTCAGCAACACGTATTTCCCGAGCACGTGCGGATCGAACACATGGGCATCCGCGCTGACGTCGTCCGGGGCCATGACATGCACGCAGCCAGCGTTTTCGAGTCTCAGCGGGTCGGCCACGTGCTCCCAGGTCGGGACGGCTGGCGCCTATCGCCTGATCGACGGAGGGAGTTGCTCGGGGTCTGTCTGGCCGACGTCCGGGACGTGGGCCAACGGCCAAGCGCTCATCACCACTGCCGGCACCGTCACGACGGTCAACCAGTGCAGCGTCAACGCATCCTGCTCGGCCAGCAGTGATTTGGCGGGTACCTACCCAGGCCCGAGCGTCGTGGCCATACACGACGGTGCGGGCGTTAGCCACGCGACGAACACGTCGACCTGGACGACGGGATCGTTGCTTGAGACGGACGGGGTAGGACACGTCATCACGAACCCCACGCTGGCGTGTACTCAAGATCCTGGGTTTACAGGCGACGTGATCAAATCCGCCGGATCGTGCGCGACGCAGGTCGCGTCCGTCACCGATCTAGCGTCAGTGCGGTGGGCGGTCGGTACGTGGACGAACGATCAGATCCTGGCGACCAGCTCCGTCGGCAGCTCGATCAAGACCCTGGCCAAGAGCTCGATCTTTTCGGTCCCGCTCTACTACAGCACGCAGATGTTCGCGATGCTCAACGTCGGCGAACTCGTCGAGGGCGGCCAGGCGTCAGCTGCGACCGGATCGATCGGGACGGTGCGAACAGAGTACCCGGTCGGAGTTGCCGCGGGCACGGTTACGCTGTCGTGCCGACTGTCCGCCAACCACATCACCGGCGGCACATTCACGTTCAAAGCCGCACGCAACGGAGCCGACACGTCCGCCGCGCTCTCATTCACGTCTGGCACAGCAACCGGGGTGTTCACCGCCACGGCGACAGTGAGCAGCCCAGCGACGTCGGATGCCTGGGGCCTGGATGTGTCTGCAGTCGGGACCGCGAACAGCTGTGGATCAGGGACCTGTCCGGTCGACATCGCCTGCACCGAGCTGCTGCAGCCCTGATGGTGTCTCGCGAAACATGGCGACCGGAGAAGCCAGCGAAGTGAAGATCGGCCCCCGCCAAAAGTGGGGGACCTGACCCATCCCGCCGAGAATGGTGCAGCGTGACCGGTGACCACCGACCCGTTTTGGAGAATCCGCCAGGCGGCCCAGGCCGACCTTCCGCGGCAGCGCAGGGAGCTGCGGCGAGAACTGCGCGTAGCGCGTCGGGAGCGTCGGAAGCATCGGTGGCGGCGCTGGCGGGACTTCTGGAAGCGGCGCGCCGACGACCTGAAGATTGCCGGAATGGTGATCGGCGGGGCGGCGGGGGTCGTCACAGGGGGCGCCGCGCTCTACAAAAACGCACACGCCATGTGGCACGCGGCGAAGCGGGCGTGGTCGTTTTACGCGGACCGCGATGTGGGGGAGCCCGCGCAGCCGCCGCCGACGGGCGCACCTTCAACCGCGTTGGACTTCCCCGTGACGCGAGGGCGGCCGCCCGACGGTGGTCTGCGGTAACGGTGAATGTCACATGACTCCAAGGGCAATGGCCGCGCTGGCCCCCCCGCGCCGAATGCCCAAGATCCAATGGCGGGAGGTGCTGATGAGATCGCTAGCACGAACGGGGTTGGCTCCAGCGGCGCGACCGTCGAGTCCGACATCATCGCGTTCTTTTACACCGACGCGGCGGGAGCCCTTGCGCGAATACGCGCGGACGCTGGGGAGCTTGAGCGATATTCGAAACGAGTTGGCCGCTTCGTTGGAGAGGCTGGACTCGATGCTTCCGCCGACGTCCGCCGAGAGTTTCACCGAGCCTGCGAGCTCGCAGGCCGCGCCTCCACGCTGACGTTTCGCCTGCTCGATATCTTGCGGGCCGATCTGACCTGAAAGGACTCAACGCCATGACCGTTTCGCAAACCCTGTCCCAATACGTTGCCGATGCCGCTCCCGTGCTGGGAACGCTGCTGGTCGCCGTCGTCACCTGTCTCGCCGCGCGCGCGACGGCCTGGGTGAACGCCCACGCGAAGAATGCCCTGGTGACTGGCTTCATGGACCGCCTCCGCAGGGAAGTGGACGCTGGCGTCGCCGCCACCGAGCAGACCGTCGTGGCCAACCTCAAGCCCGCCGACGGCGGCAGCCTAACTCCGGCCGATGCTGCACGCGCCAAGCAGGCGGCCGAGGACCTGGTATTGGCCAACCTCGGCGGCGACAAGTGGATCGCCGAGGCAAAGAAGATTCTGGGCGAGGCCGATATCAAGGCGTTCTTGGCGTCCCGAATCGAGGCGGCTGTCCATTCGATGAGCCAGTGGCAGACGATCCCAGATGCGCCGCCTGCGGCCGTCGCCGTCGCCCAGGTCTCGCCCGCGCTCGCCGCCGCCACCACCACCGCCCCAGCCGCGCCGTGAACTGGATCGACGCAGCCGTAGTCCTCGCGGGCGCCCTCGCGTGGGCCCTGGCTTCGCGCAGCGCTTACCGACGCGGTCGTCTTGATGGTGTCGTTGTCGGCTTCGAGGCTGGCCGCAAGGCCGGCTTTGCCGACGGTCTCGCCCGAGGCATCGTCGTGAGCTCCGCGGCCTTCGCCGGCGTCTCTTTGCAGCGGCCGATCCTGGAGGATCTGCCCGTCGGCGGTCGACTCGAGGTGCGAATGCGCGAGTCGGCCGCCCGCAAGCCAAGCTGATGGGCGACTCGGTGACCGATTCTGCCGGGTCCGTCCTGGCGTCATGGGCCGCGCGCGAAGCCGTGCTGCGGGATGAGGCAGCCACGGACTGGCCGACGCACGTCCAATACGCCGGAAACGGCCAGTTGGTGGTGGTCCACGACGGCCTGGAGGTAGTCTGGCCGCCCGACCTGACCGGCGGGGTGCGGGGGTGATGCTCGTACGAATCGTCAAGACGGCAGTCGCCGGCCTGGCGCTCGCGTCCCTGGCGGGCGGCCTGCTGGTCGCTCGGCACCCGCTGCTGCGGCTGGCGGCCAGCGAGGCGATCGGGCAGGAGCTGGCGACCGCGCGGCGGGGATTGCGGTGAGGTTCGTCGTTCACGGGCCACCACGCACCAAGAAGAACCACCAGCGCATCATTCGCGTGAAGGGCCGCCCCGTCATCGCGCAGGCGCGCACGGCAGACGCCTGGGAGGAGTCGGCTATCTTCCAGCTGCGAGCGCAGTCCCCAAGGACGCTGCCAGCGTTCATGTGCCCCGTGAATCTGCGCGCGGTGGTCTACCGCGAGCGCGCCGTCGGCGACCTCGGGAACTACCTGGCGGCCGTCTGCGACGCGCTGGAGCGCGCGGGAATCGTCGAAAACGACAAATGGATCCTCGGCTTCGACGGCTCGCGGCTGATGGTCGACCGGACCCGGCCTCGGGTCGAAATCGACCTGACGCCGATGGAGGCGTGATGCGCCCCGGCGGGCCGCCGCCGGACGACGACGATCCGGCGGCCGAATGGAGCGCACCGAACACCGGCGACACCGTGGTCGACCTTGAGCCCACCGACCTGGTCGAATTCGGCCAGGACGACGACGTCACCCCGAGCCACCCGGGCTACACGCTGCCCGGGTACGAACTCGGGCGCCGTGATGAGCGGGCTGCCTTCCTCGCAGCGCGGGACGGGATGGCGGCCGTCGAGCGGCACCGCGGGTTCGCGTTGGCGATGCACGTCGTGCGCGACCACATGCTCGACGACGGGGCCGCGCCCGAGATTGCTGACGCGATCATCGCGGCGCTGGCGAAGCGCGCGGGCGTGAAGCTGGGCTAGGCCGCGCCCAGCTCCCGCCGCGCGATCTCCCGCCCGCCGCACGCGCTCCTGGGCCGCCTCCAGCCGGCGCCGGAAGGCCTCGGCTGCGGCGATGTCGATGTGCCCGTCCCGGTCCGCGACCGCTTCGTCGATTTCTCGCCGGACCGCGGTCAACTCCTCGCGCGCTCGGCGCTCGTCGTCGGCCAGCTCGCGGGACTCGTCGGCGATGGTCATCAGGCGACCAGCGGCGGCCGAAGAATCGCCGTCGGCATGGGCGGCGCGCCAGGATAGGTGATGCCGTCGATCGAGGTCGCGTTGTGCGGCCAGCCCTCGATCATCGAATCGAGCCAGTCGACCCAGGTCTGGTCTCCGCCGTCCGGGTAGTGACCCGCCTGCAGTACGGACAGCGCCACCGGCAACTCGACGTGCGGTCGCTCGAAGGACAGACTGCGCAGGCCGACCTGGGATGCGATGGTCGTATACCGCTCCCAGGCGCCCGGCGTTGGCTGATCCCATGTCCATTTGCCGTCGACGAAAAAGACGTAGTCCGCGGCCAGCCCGAATTGATGGAACGACTGCCACGGCTTCGCGTTCGTGACGTGCTTGCCGAACGTCCCGCAGCCGGTCACGCGACCCTGTGCGAACAGCTCCTGCTGGCGCTGCGGCGCGCGCCCGGCTTCGAACAGCAGCAGCGGCAGGCCTGCGGCGGCGAGCGCGGTCTCTAGGTCAGCCAGTTTGGCGCGGAAGACGGGGTGAAGGTGCGAGCGGTCGGTGTCGCGCGGCATGCCTCCAGGATGGGCCAGGCCGCCGTGCGCCCCCACTTCTGGCGGCCTTCAGCGAGACGCAACGCATGCCCTGATTCGCCGCTCGACCTCCTCCTTGCACGCCGGGCACGTCACGTTGCTGCGCACGTGCGTCCAGGGGCTGCCTGGCGGCGCGCCGCACAGCGCCCGGTAGTCGGGCCCGCGGCGAGCGTGGATCGTCGGCTCGTTCGCGCTGGGGCGCTGGGTGAGGTGGGCGGCGTCGGTCACCGGCGTGCGTCGTAAGCCTTCATTCGCGCCAGCATCACGCGCAGGCATCGGCCGCAGGTTACGTCAGTCGGGATGACCGTCCAGCGCACCCGCTGGCCGCCTGGTTTGCCGCGATATCCACAGTCAGGCTCACATCGCGCGCGGCTTTCGCTCATGTGAACGCGCCGCTCGAATGGCGACGGGACTCCGGTAAGCGCCGATGAGATGATCGCCAGTCCGTTGCGCAACTGGATGTCTTTGTGGGGGAGTCGTTGTTTCATGATGTGCCCCGTGGCTGCTGGGTGAGGTGGGAGGCGTCGGTCAGAGCGCCATCCACGGGCAGATGATCAGATCGTCGTGGAGGTACCCGGAGTCAGGCGCGATGAAGATCCAGCCGCACGACGGACACGAGCAATCCTCGACGACGGCGGCCTGGAAAGGCCCACGCTTCTTCATCTCTTCCATCTCCTGCTTAACCCGCCAGGCCGGAACGCGAAGGGATAGCATCAGCCCTGTTCTCGGCCGGCGCCGGCCGGCGGTTGCGTGTTGCTCAGCGTCTCAATTGCGATGACCATCACTGATCTCACCGCATCGTCGATGGTCGCGCCATATGCCAGGGCGCCGGGCATCACGCCTCCCGCCCGCGCGTCGGCGGAAGGTACTCGGCCGCCGCGTTGTCGTTGGCCCGCGCGTCCTCCCACTCTCCCCGCTCCGCGCCGCAGCCACGCCAAGGCTCCAGCTCCGCGGCGGCCTCGCGGACGGGCAGGTCCCGCTCGTCGAAGGTCTCGATCAGAATCACGCGCTCTCGACAGTTCGGCATGTGCATCACCTCCCGACTTTCTTCTTGGACACCGGCTCGGCCGGGGCAAGGCCCTGGCGTTCGGCTCGCATCCGCTTGATCTTCTCCTTCGCCGCCGCCCTCAGGAACGCGCTCACGTTCGGATCGGTCGAGGTCTCTTCGGCGAACGCTTTGGCGCCCCATTCCCATTCCTTCAGTTCGTCCGGGGTCACGCGGACGTTGAAGCCTTTGCCTCGGCCTGCTGGCATCTCCATGGACGGTATCTATTGTCTCTACACGAAGTCAACCGTCCACACAACCGCTATTCGTTGACTAGCGGATGCATTGACGCGCCGTGCACCTATCGTCCGACGGTCACCGGTGGAGCATTGACGTCTAGACAATGTACAGGCAAGATGTACCCATGTTCAACGACGACGACACGGACGACCGATTCTTCTGCCCCGACTGCCATGAATACGCGGTCGTCGGCGCGGACCACTGCCCGGACTGCCACGCTGGCCGCTGCGCCATCTGCGGCGAGTTGATCGCCAAGGATGCCCCCGCGGTGGCCGGCAGCTCGAATGACGTGTTCTGCGAGGCCTGCGACAGGCTGGTGGCCGAGGAGTCGGTCGGAGAAATCGCGGAGCGGCTCGCGACCCCCGAGCACGTCGAGGAGGACGCGAGCGCCAAGACGCTCGTCGAACCCTACGAATCGACGGCGGCGGTCTCGGCCGGCTGGCTGGCCCGACTCGCCCAGGCCGCCGCTGTCGTCTCGCTGCTGCTGGCCGCGGTCGCCGCCCAGGGCTGCGCTGCTCACGCGCCCGCCCCCGAGGTCGAGAGCGTCGGCCAGCTCACGGCCGGTCCGAGCGTACGTAGCGCTCCAGTCGCCCACGACGAGCCTCCGCAGCTCGGGGAAATCGTCGACACCGGGAGCGACGACGCGGGGAGCGTGGTCGAGACGACGACACGGGTCGAGGCTCGCGCCCGTGACGAACAGGCGTATCTACTGGCGCGCTGCAAAGAGGCGGCCCGCCCCACCCCTGATACGGCCAGCGCCGGGGTAGGTGCGAAGTGAGGCTCACCGCGCGCGACAAGGACTTCATTCTCCGGTGCGCACTGGCGGCACACTTCACGTCCCCGGCGACGCCGGCCAAGCGCCCGCTCGTGTGCAAGACCGAAGAGCGCCGGCTCGCCGCCGCCGCCCGCAAGAGCCACCCCGTTCAACGAAAGGACCCGTGACCATGACAACGACGCTTCCGCCGCTCCCCGACTACGTAACGCCCGAATACCTCGAAAAGCTCCGCCTGCGCGGTGGCAGCGGATCGGGCGAGGAGGGCGACTGCTGCGCAATCCAAGAACGCCGCCGCTGGGATGGCCTGGACTCGCTCAGCTACACCATCCCCGAGACCGACAGTCTGGTCGTCGGCAACCTGCTGATCAGCCTCAACGACACGTCGCCGGTCTGGCGGGCCAAGCTCGGCCCCTACCTGCTCAAGCTCCGCGGATCGGGACGCGACGAGCGCGTCGAGATCCGCCGCGCCCTGCGCCTCTGCGACTTCTCGCTACGCGAGGTGCTGCCCGAGGCGATCGACGCCGCGGTGAAGCTCTGCGACGGGGACAGCGAAAAGACCCGAGAGTTGGCCAAGCTGGCGCAGGAGCTGCGCGACGCGAAGTCGGTGCTCGCGGCCTACGACCTGGAGATCCAGGAGGGCACTGAAGGAGCCGATCTGGCCGCTCTGGCCGCTCTGGCCGCTCTGGCCGCTCGGGCCGCTCGGGCCGCTCTGGCCGCTCGGGCCGATCTGGCCGATCTGGCCGCTCTGGCCGCTCGGGCCGATCTGGCCGATCTGGCCGATCTGGCCGATCTGGCCGATCTGGCCGATCTGGCCGCTCGGGCCGCTCGGGCCGCTCGGGCCGATCTGGCCGATCTGGCCGCTCGGGCCGCTCGGGCCGCTCGGGCCGCCGAAGAGGAGCGCATGTGGCCCCGGATCGCGGGGCTGTTGGACGAGTTGCTGGGGACGTCGGCCGCCTAGATGTGAGCGAGGGGGTCGGCATAAGGCCTACCCCCTCGGCTCGCGCAGCTCTGCGGAGGAAAACGAAATGCAGATCGAACTGAAGGATTACGGCACCCGCGATGCGTGGCTCGCGTTGTCGTTGGCCCGCGCGTCCTCCCATTCGCCGCGCTCGGGGCCACACCCGCGAAATTCCAACTCGGCGGAAGAGCTCGCGGCGGCGGCTAAGGGGCCGACGCCATGACCATCGCCGACGCCCGCGCCATGGTCGCCCAACTCTTCTGGTACGCGCCCCGCTCTCGCCAACTCGCCATCGCTCGCCACATGGTCGCGGCCGACACGAACGCCCTGCACGCCGCGTGGTTCTTGTTCGGGCGTGCCCGCGGCCTCCCCTGTCGCTGCACCCCGTGTGAGACGGAGCCTGCGGCAGGGTCGGAGGTGGTCATGCGGGTGCTGGTGCAGGGGAGAGCGCCCGACGACGAGGCCGTCCAATGTCGTTCGTGATGCGCCTGATTCTCGCGGTCGTCGACCTCGTCAAGGGGTGGCGGCACCGGTCGCGGCCAGAGCCTCTCGAGCAGGACGAGGCAGACGCGGTTGACCAGGCGAACGGGATTTGACCGCGCATGACAACGGGTTGGCATTAGACTCTCGGCATGTCGAAACGACCTCCTCGCACCGGACGCAACAAGGGCCGCGGCATGGTCCTGCAGACCGCATTTCGCGCGCTGATCGTCCTGCGTCGCGGGCGCTGGACGATGGCCGAGCTGGCCGACGAATTGGGAATTCATTGGAGGACCGCCTACCGCGTGGTGCGGGACCTTAGGGCCGCTGGCGTCGTCGTCGAGCGATCAATCGAGCGCGAGGGGCAGATCCAGATAGTCCACTACCAGGCGTCCGCGGCGGCGCTGCGCAGACTGCTCAGACTGTGACCACCGGCGCAACTGCCGTGATACTATCCAGCCACATGGCCAAGCCCAAGCCGACCGGAATCACGCAGACCCAGGCCCGCATCCCCACGACAATCTGGGAGCGCCTGACCGCGACCGCGAAGCGCGAGCGGCGGTCCATCAACGCCCAGCTCGTGAGGGACCTCGAGAGCGTCTATGGCCCGGCTGACGCGACCAGTCAGAAAAGGGCGAGGGGTGATAATAAATAGTTGCACGCCGCAACTACGGCAGGTATAGTCTACTCATGCTCAACAACACGGAGACGACGATGGCAAAGAAGATCGAGTTCACGACAGCCGACCTGGAACGCGCCGCGAATCACGTCGATGCGACGGAGCTCAGTGACGGGCGCTGGGCGCATTACGCCGCCGAGACGAGTCGCTACTACGTGACCACCGCTGCTGAGCTGGCCGAGCTGTGCGGCTACCTGGACGACGAGGACCCGCAGATCAGCCGCGACGCCTACTCTCACTGGTGCGCAGGTACCAGCGCCGAGGAGATGCCGGAGGGGTGGACGCCGGACGACGAGATTTGAGAGGTAAGCCCGGCCGCCCGCGCACCACCGGGACGCAGCCGCTGACCTGCGACGACGCCCGCGCTCTTCGCCGGCGCCTGACCCGCGCGATCAAGGCGGCCGAGGAGGCGGTGAGCCGACACCACGACTGACCCGAAATAGCGACGCCCGCCGCCGACGGCAATCGGTGACGGGCGTCTAACCGAGGCCCTGCCCATGTCAGGGACGACGGCTGCGCCGGATAGTGCGCGGCGCGGGGCCTCTCCGTCAACCGACCAAGGAGAGACCACATGCCCACGTCAGACGAAATCCGCCGACCGTCGCCGCACCCGCTCACCGTCATCGCTGAATCGATTCGCTGGGCGCGAGCCGCCGGCCACCGCATCCGCTTCGGCGCCTTCGGCGTCCACTGCGTCAGCTCTCACGCCGCGGACCGCTGGGAGCCTGACCCGCGGGACAGCGGTATCGACCCCCTGGGCGCCGCCATTTTGCACCGCCAGCCGATGGCGACCGACCCCTACGAGGCGGCGGCGGAAGCGCTGGCCGCCCCCATCGCCTGGGTGCGCGGATTCCAAGAGCACCTCGACGGCGAGGCCGTTTCGTCGACGTGGGGCGAGCCGATTCACCGCACGCTATACGCCGCCGGGAGAGAAGCCGCAGCGCGATTCCTCCTGGTCTACCACCGTCGCATGCGGGTGGTCCATTGAAGCGCGTCGCTCTTACGGGAGGGGGTCACGCGATGGTTGACGACGAGGACTATCAGGCGCTGTCCGGTGTTCGCTGGTCGGTCTCGCGAGTCGGAGCAACGACCTATGCTCACCGCTATGCCGGCAATCGCAAGATCTACATGCACCGAGAGATCCTCGGAGCAGCGCCCGGACAACTCGTCGATCACGTCAATCTCAACGGCTTGGACAACCGGCGCCTCAATCTGCGACTCTGCACCAAGGGCCAGAACACGGCCAATACGAAGCGCGCACCCGGCAGAAGCGGATATCGCGGCGTGGTCTCTCGTGACGGTCATTACCACGCGATGGTTTGGGTAAACGGAAGACGGATCCGTGTCGGCATCTTCGAGACGGCAGAAGAAGCAGCCCGGGCCCGCGATCGAGCCGCCCAACAATATCTTGGGCAATTCGCTCGCCTGAACTTCGCGCAAGGGGAACTGTAATGGCCGCCCGCTCCGCTCCATTCGCGCAGCTCGACACGTCAGAACTCCTCCGCGTCGCTGCCAGTCTGCTCGAGGGATGCAACCTCACCATCGACCACCAGGCAGCCGCCGAGCTGCGGGTCCGCGCGCGCTGGATCGAGGTCGCACGCCACGACGAGGGCGTCTCCGAGGAAAGGCGCCTGGGCGTGGCCGCCATTCAGGACGCCGGACGCTGAACTCGCAAGAGTGTTGACAGATAACAGGCGGAAATCGCTTTGCGCAACGCGCGCTTGTGCGTTTGTCGAGACACGAACAATCGGAATCGATATTCGGAGAGCAACCATGCAAGCACAAAAACCAGGCAAGGGCGTCGAGCCGCCCGCAGACGTCGTGAGGGCCGTTCGCAGGCTCACCGAGGAGACCGGCGACAAGGCCGCGGCAGAGAGACTCGGGATCAACGTCGGCACCGTGCGGGCGCTCCGCGGCGGCCTCACGGTGCAGGCGGGGACGATCGCGCTGGTGCGGGAAAGGCTGGGGACGCCGTGACTGCCGCGGCCGCCGAGGCGCCAAGCGACGAATCAAAGCGCGTCGTCCTGCTGATCGATTTGTCGGCCCTGTTTTGGGGCGCATGGCACTCGTCGGGAGCGGACGAGATCAGCGCCGCGCGACGCCGAACGCTGGAAATGATCCAGCGTTGCATCGGTGATAGCGGACAGGACAAGCTGATTGCGATCTGCTGTGACAAGGGTCGTTCCTTCAGGAAAGACATCAACGAGCAATACAAGGCCAACCGCCCGGAGAAGGATCTGCAGGTTCTCTCGGAACTGGATCGGATTCAGGCTGAGCTGCGAAGCCAGGGCTATCCGGTCTGGGAGGCAGCCGGATTCGAAGCCGACGATGTCATTGCCACGGCGACCAAGATCGCGACAGAGCGCGGCCACGCCGTAATCGTCGCAAGCGGCGACAAAGACCTACTGCAGTTGCTTGCGCTTCCTGGCGTGAACGCGCTACGGACACACAACTTCACCGAATGCGATCGGCAGGGAGTGAAGGATAAGTTCGGCGTCTGGCCTGAGCAACTCGGTGACTGGCTGGCCCTTGTCGGAGACGCGTCCGACAACGTTCGCGGCGTCCCGTCCGTCGGACCGAAGACCGCAGCCACGCTGCTGGAGGTGCACGGGTCGATAGCCGGCATCACCGAGCGTTTGCATCGCGACCCGAATAGCGTCGCCACTCCGTCTGTCGTCCGGGCATTGCAGCAGAACCTCGAAGCGCTCGCCGAGAGCCGCGCCCTCGTTGACCTCAGGTACGACGTGCCCATCGAATTCGACACCATATACGCGCCTCGCGTGAAGGCGCGAAAAGAATCAAAGGAGAGAAAAACCGCCATGGACAATCCAGATTCACGGTTCGCTGCGCCGACGGCGAACGGAACCCACAAGCCGGACGAACAGGCGGCGACGACCGCACAGCAAGTGGCGATGACCGTGCTCCCGCCGCGGCAGATCCAGCAGGTGAACTTCGAAACCGCTCTCGAACCCGTCGATCTCGAGCAAGCCTTCCGGCTAGCAAATGCGCTGTGGGAATCGCGCCTATACAGCCGGTACCCGTCGGAAGAGGCGATCGCAGCGGTCATCATCCGCGGTCGCGAGCTCGGCATTGGAGCGCTGACAGCGCTCGATCTGTTCCACGTCATCGAAGGCAAGCCGGCGCCGATCGCTCACTTTCTGATCTCGCTGGCCGAGCGCGATCCGAACTGCGAATACTTCGGCTACGTCGGCGGGGATATGACCTACGCCGAATACGAAACGAAGCACCGCAAGCGGGACAAGCCGACAACATTCCGATACACGGTCGAAGAGGCGATCCTGGCGGGCTACTGCCGCATGGAGATTCCCGAGCGTGACTGGAACGCTAAGGACGGCAAGGATCACCGTGGCCAATGGGACAAGAACCGCCGGCAGATGCTCCGCAAGACCGCCGGCGTCCAGCTTGCGCGGCTCGTGTACCCGACATCAATCCTCGGATTGTACGCCGCGGAAGAACTTGGCGGCGGGGACGTCTGAGCATGGGCTTCCCGAACGGGGCAGGCTTCCGTGTCGCCGGCAACGTCACCCGGCGGTTCGTTTCGCAGAGCGGGAAGTTCGCCGCGCTCACCATCGACGTGAACCGACACCCGCGATCCGTGAAGGTCGAGATGCGCTGCTTCGACCTCGGCATCATCGGCGAGATCGAGAAGCTGTCCAGCGGCCAATCAGTCGAGGCGTCGGGCCAGGTTGACGTCGAGGTGCTCAAGGCGAAGTCCGGCGAAGAGATATCGATCGACGGCTACAAGAAATGGGTCCCCGTCCTCACGATCAAGGCGCTCAAGACCGAGGCAGACGTGGCCGGGCCGCCGCGTGCCGCCGAACCCGCACCGCCATCGGAGCATGGACGACGGGAAGAACCCACGCGCCGAGAGTCCGCCGGGTACGGCTCGCGCCGATCGGCATTCTCGTCCGGCAGCGGTTCGGGGAGGAGGTTCTGACCGTGCCCGCTCCCCTCAAGCACCGCAAGGAGCAAGCCCCCGGCTCCCCTGCGCTGACGACCGGAATCGCCACCTGTGGAGCACGCCGAGATGACGGGGCCGTGTTCTCAAACTACTTCCGCCTGGTGACGTGCCCGTTGTGTCGGAGGATCCAGAAGCTGCGCCAGGCGGCGGCCAGGCTGCGGAGCGCGCCCGTCCTGTCACCGAGATCGGAGGAGCCGAGCAATGCCTGACCCCAAATGCCTGCCCCCGGGGATGCGAGAGCCGAGCTGCACCGCGCACGACTACCACAACGCCGGGACATGGTGCGGTTTCGCGCTCTGTTCGACCCACTACAAGCTGGTGCGTCGTGGCCGCTAGCCGGCTGGAGCGGGTCCTGGCGGTGGAGTGCGCAAACCATGCTGTCCCGGCGCCGCCGGGAATGACCTGTTTCTCAAGCGGCACCGTCTGCGCCTCCCGTATCCAGGCTGCCGAGCGAGCCGCGACGAAGGCTGCAAAGAAGCCGCGACAGCACCGCGTCGGAGCGCAGCTCAGAAACCCAGCCGACACGATGGGGCTGAAGTGGCGAGCCGGGCATGTCGTGTTCGCGTGCAAGAACTGCGACGCGCTGATCAACTTCAACGGGCGCGAAACCGAGTACAGCCGCGACAACGGCGTCACCTGGACTCCCGACGACGCCTGCCCTGGCCGCACCACCTCGGAGCCGCGCTGATGGGCCGCTCCCGGTTGCCGAAGATGGAAGACGGGATTGTGCTCGGGGTCCACCGATACTCGTCCGGGGTGACTGGCACCGAGCGCCGGTGGCATCGGCGAAAGGACGGAGGCGCTGACCTGATCGACTGGCGCGGAGGGCGGCTACCCGGCGAGTGGATTCGATTCTCCCGGGAGGAAGTCCAGAAGCTGGCCGAGGCTCTCGCCGCCACCCCGGAGCCTAGGTGATGGCCTACGCGACATGTCCACCGTTTTGTGCGTGTCTGAAATGCGCCCGTCGCATAGCCAGACAGCGCGCTAGACGCGAACGAAACCGGCAGGCGAAGAGGAGCAAGAGACCATGACCAAGCTGGATCACAGCCTGCGCGCGCAGGCGTTCCTTGGCGACGTGCGAAAAGCACTCACGGACGCCAGCGTCGCAATCGATGCCGCAGGAGAGCACGCTACGGCGGCAACCGGCGACGACGACTTCAACATGCTCGCGTGCTTCGCCAGCAACACACTCCAGGGATCGTTGGCCTTGCTGCGCGAGATGGAAGCGAAGCTCAAGACGCGGAGGGTTCGCTGATGACCACCGAGAAGCGGGAGCCGGCGAAGTGCCAGGACTGGTGCGGCGACGAGCGTCCGCCGTGCGTGAGCCATCGGGGCGCGCCGCCCGTCTGCCACGCTGACCACCGCGACCAGAAGGCGTGCCGCTGCACCCCCGCCTGCGCCCGAGAGCGGCGGCGGGTGGGGGATGGGCCGGCGGGGGAGGTGGCGTGCAAATGCGGACACTCGAAGTCAACGCACAGCCTCGGACACTGCGAGGCCACAGGCTGCGCCTGCGCCGGGTTCGTCCCGCGCGCCCCTGCCGCTACCGTAGAAGGGCCACGACCGCTGACCGAGACCGAGTGCCAGTGCGTGGGCAAGTTTTCTCTCGCGCACCTGCGAGCGATGCACGAAGCCGGCCTGCACGCGCCACATCTAGAGCCGAACTGCCCGGCCTGCGCCGCCCCCCCAGTAGCAGAGCCGCCCGCGGCGCCCGTACGAGAGCCGGGGGAGCTGAAGCCCGACGGCAAGCTCACGATGGGCCAAGCGTCCATGTACGTCACCGGCGCGTGCGAGTACAAGGGGCCGACCGACGCCGAGTGGAAGCCGTTTGATCCGTCGGTTCCCGTTGCGCCGAACATCAGCGTCAATTGGCGCTTCCGCCTCAAGCCGCCAGCCCCCAAGCCGGGGCGAGTGGCCGAGATGGTGACCAAGTGGTACGCCGGGCCGACGAAGGGAACCGAGCACGAGATCCGGGCGCTGGCCAGCGACGTCGCCCGCGAAGCCCTGGCCTGCGTCAGGCGCCTGGGTAGCGGTCATGCGTGGCTGGATGAACTGGTTGACGCGGCCGAGCGGGAACTCCTCGGGACGGAGGCGGGGAAGTGATTTGGCTTGGTCTGTACCTAGGCGGGGCCGTCGCGTCATCCATGGACTACATCGGCAGCATGTGCGCCGAGAGCGCGTGGCACGCCCTGGCTGTCGGCCTGCTGTGGCCTGCGCGGGCAGCGGTGGCGATCTGGTGGATGGTCCGCCCATGACCCCCAAGGCAAAGGGGCCGCGCTCCACCGCTGCGCTGCTGGCTGAACTGCGCGACTGGGGGCGCCTGATTCAGTGCTGGTGCGACGGCCGGCACCGGAACCTGGGCGGGTGCCCGCGCACCGCCTTCTATCGCGACGTGCGCGAGCTGCGCGCCTCCCTTAAGAAAGGACGACGATGAGCCACGGAATCGACGTTTGCAGGTGTGGCGCTGTCGTCCGGCAGTGCCGGTGCATCGGACCGCACACGAAGCGGGTCGCCTGCGAGACGTGCGACGTCTGCCGGAAGAAGCCAGCGCCAACGCTGCCGCCACCGAAGGCGATGACCACCCCAGCACCAGCGCTATCAGCGCTCGTCCGGGGGTTGGTGGAGGCGCTGCGCGATGGCGCCCGGCACCTGCAATGGTGGGTCGACATCTGCGGCGGCGACTGGAGAAAGTCAGCCATCGAGAGCGCGGCGAAGCTGGACGCGATGCGCGCCGCGCTGGCCGCCTTCGAGAAGAGGCCGCGACTGCGGGATGTGTCGGAGCTGCGCGAGCTGGTCGACGTCTGGGTTCATTCCGGCAGCGGCGAAGGCGACGACATCCTGGCGCTGCTCGACGCAGTAGAGGCCGCCCTGGGGCTCGGCGCCGGCCCCCGTGAGCCAGCGAAGGCGTGCAAACGCTGCTCGGAATGTGCCGATGCCGAGCACCACTGGATCGACAACGACGAGTGCAATGGACCTGGCGACCCCACGCACGCCTGCAAGCACTGCGACGCCGTGGGCGATGAGTGCGAGACCTGCGGCGGCGAAGGTGGGCGCTACAGCGAGGACGGGCATTACCTTGGAGGCTGTCCGGCATGCAAGAGCCACGGCGTCATCGTTCGCGGCGCCGGCCCCCGTACGGGAGGGGAGCCGGGGGAGGAGACGAGCGAATGAGCGTGTGTAGACGATGCGACCTGTGCAACTTCGTATACGATCTGCCGAGTAACTTCATGGCGCTGGCGAAAAAGGAGCGCGAGGCGCCGAGCGGGCATGTCTGGATCGAGGTGTGCGCCAAGTGCTGCGCGGCCATCGAGGAGGCTATGAAGGCGTGTCGCAGCCGTCCAGGCGGGGAGCAGGGGGAGGGAGGCGGCCGTGGGTGAGTGCAATGGCCTGCTGGAGAATGACGGGTTTCACGGACCCGCGTCCCCGAGACCGGGACGCCCGGGAGCCAGCCGTGAGCGGGACCGCATGCGGGATGGTCATGGCGTGGTTTTCTGGCATGTCGGCCACTGCGGCCCCGGCGGACTGGTTGCTGTTCGACGACGCACGCCACCGGCAA